>CAMKEX010000169.1 GCA_946411695.1 uncultured Lachnospiraceae bacterium | reverse complement strand
ATATGGGAAAACTGAAGATTACCTGGCACGGACACAGCTGTTTTACACTGGAGGAAGGCGGCTATTCTATCGTTCTGGATCCCTTTGAAGACGGGGCTGTTCCCGGCATCGGGAACCTGCGCCTTGAGGCAGATCAGGTGCTCTGCAGCCATGATCACTTCGACCACAATGCCGTGCAGTGCGTGAAGATCCGGGAAGGAGCAGCTTCGAAGAAAAATCCTTTCAGGATCACGGAAATTCACTCCTGGCACGATGACGCAGAGGGCACAAAGCGCGGCAGCAATATCATCCGCATCTATGACGACGGTGAGTACAGGATCGCCCACATGGGCGACATTGGCTGCATGCCGACTCCTGAACAGAAGGAATTTCTCAAGGGAATCGATGTCATGCTGATGCCCGTCGGCGGATTTTATACCATGGAGCCCGAAGATGTCTGCGCGCTGGTCGGGGAACTGAAGCCCCGCATGCTGGTGCCCATGCATTACAGGGGAAAAGGATTCGGCTATGATGTGATCGCTCCTCTGGAAAAATACGCATCTCTCTGCGGCGGCCTGACACAGCTTGACCGGAGCGAATTGTCTCTGCCGGAGGATCTGCAGTCCGGTACAGTCGCCCTCAAGGTGCCTGTGGCATAAGCCTGCAGAACAAATAAACATAGCCTCATAGGAAATATAAGAAAAGCAGCCGCCGAGAGGCGGTTGTTTTTTTACTGCCTGTTTTTTTGAAGTCACACAATATCCGGAGTCGAAGTACCCGGAATATCTGGTTTTGTAGTTCCCTAAATATCTGGTTTTGAAATCCTAAAACTATATTTTTTTAAGTTACAAAAATATTTGGATTTTAAGTTTCAAATAAGGTTGCTCTGCTAAGATGTCCTCATGCACAGAGGAACAGCAGTGCATGGTAAGTTGTTTATCTGATCACAATGCAGATTATAGAGAGAATCTTCAGAAAAATAGAAAGGCTATGATATGAAAGCGAATGAAATCAGAAGAAAATTTAAATTTTTGATCACGGGTATGACACTGGCAGCAATGGTGACTTCCATGGCCGCCTGCAGCTCTGCCTCGACCGGCAGCAGCACGAATGGTTCCGCTCAGGCGGCTGCAGAGACGACGGCAGAGGCAGCTTCAGAGACAATGGACGATGCAAAGACAGAGGCTGGAGCAGAGAGCGGATCTGAGGAGACAGGATCCGCGGACAGTACTTCAGAGGCCGCGGCAGAGGGAGAGACTTCTGCAGATGCTTCAGAAACTGCTGCATCTGCCTCCGCACAGGCCGGCCCTGCCAGGGAGGATATTAAGACGACAGAGACTGTTGAAAACAGTGAGGACGGCGGTCACGCGATCACAGCGGACGGCCAAGAGGCTTCCTGGTCCGGCACAGCGGTCACCAAGACCGGCGATTCCGATCAGGGAGACGAGGCGGACTTCTACGGCGACAACGCAGCGATCTTTGCGGCAAACGGCGGAACACTCAATCTCTCCAACATGGTCGTGGAGACCGACGGCACACATGCCAACGCTGTTTTCAGTTACGGTGAAGGAACCATTGTGAATGTGTCGGATTCCTACATTGAAACCAGCGGAAACTGCTCCGGCGGTATCATGACCACAGGCGGCGGGATCATGAACGCGGAGAACCTGACTATCAATACCAGCGGCAATTCCTCCGCGGCCATCCGCTCCGACAGAGGCGGCGGTACAGTCACCGTGACAGGAGGATCCTATACGACCAGCGGAACCGGCTCTCCGGTCATCTATTCCACCGCTGATATCACTGTCAGCAATGCAGAAATGGAGTCCACCGCATCTCAGGGCGTCGTCGTGGAAGGCAAAAACTCCGTCACCCTCAATAACGTGGAGCTGACAGCCGACAACAATACCAAGAACAGCGACAAGTCCGACTATTATCAGGCAGTCATGATCTACCAGTCCATGTCCGGCGATGCGGATGAAGGAACTTCTGCCTTTACCATGAACGGCGGAAGGCTCACCAATGCCAACGGGGATGTTTTCTTCGTCAACAACACAGCGACAACCATCGACCTGACTGACGCGGAGATCATCAATAACGGCGACGGCGTTTTCCTCAGGGCGGAAGCTGCCGGCTGGGGAAGTGAAGGCTCCAACGGAGGCCACGTGAATATGACCGCTTCGAGCCAGGAGATCAACGGCGACATGGTGGTGGACCAGGTATCCGAACTGAATCTGTATCTGAAGAATACGTCTGTCTTTACAGGCGCCGTCAACAGCGACGGTGCAGCCGGCAGCGTCTATGTGGAGATTGAAGAAGGATCCAGGTGGGTGCTGACCGGTGACTCCTATATCACCAGCCTTACCTGCGGTGCCGACGCCATCGACCTGAACGGCTACACACTCCATGTCGGTGACCAGACCTATGAAGCCGGCACAGAGTCCACCGGAGAAGCCATCGAATTTACCCTTTCCAACGGAAGCGGGGAGGGCTCCGGCGCGCCTGACGGCAGACCCGGTGAGAACGGAGAAAACGGCGGTCATGGAGGAAAAGGAGGCCCCGGCGGCGACGGCTCCACACCTCCTGACAAGCCCGGCAGCGGAAAGCCCGGCCAGAAGAACGGCAGCTCTTCGGACACCGCCTCGTCCAATGATGCATCCGGCGTAACATCCGACGATACCGCAGAGAACTGACCTGCTACTGATTGGTGAGCGTCCTCAAGTAATCAGCACAGGGAAAAGCTGCAGAAATACCGGCTAAAATAAAAAAGCTGTAGAAATACCGGCTGAAATACAATAAAAAGATAAAAAAGAGACAGGGGTCAAGATTTCCCTGTCTCTTTTATGACGCTAATCAGCAAATATATAGGAGTACTTCGAATTACAGATCGTAAGTCTTGATGGTGCCGAACTTGGTGGTCTGTGTGACATTGTTCAGCTTGTAGCCTGCATTGACCAGGATGTCGACCATGCTCTTGACGGAGATCTCGCCGGTGGCCTTGACGACGGCTTCGGTGCCGCGGGCCTTGGTGTGGTAGACGGCCATGGCTTCCATGTTGGCTTCGTTGTCGGCCAGAAGCTGGGCGATGCCGGCAAAGAAGCCGGGTCTGTCGTCGCACTGGAAGACGAAGCGTGTGCCCTGGTGCTTATAGCCCAGAAGGTCCGTGAAGGCCTGGAAGATATCTTTCTCGGTAATGATGCCGAGTACATGGTTGTCATCATCGATGACGGGGAGAACGGAGATTCCCTCGTCCAGCATCTTCTGGGCGGCCTCTTCGATAAAGGCGTCCTGATTGATGGTCTTGACGTCGGTGAGCATGATGTCCTCGACCTTGGTCTTACTGAGCAGGTAGTTGAGCTCATAGATGGACAGAGAGGTGGCATTGGCGCCGCTCTTTTCGGTGACCAGACCGCCGGTGACCAGGCCGATCAGTCTGCCGCCCTCATCGACGATGGGAAGGCGGTGGAAATGACCCTTGGACATGATGTCGACAGCCTTGGAGATCTTGGTGTCTTTGGTAACGGTGACAGGTTCCTTTGTCATATGATCTTTTACGTACATACTTCCCTCCTATGTCGAAGCGCCTTGCGCTGAGACACCCGAGGAGAAATTCTCATTTAAAAGTCTTACGAATGTGGACTTTTAAATGAGAATTTCTCCGACGGGATCAACGAAGTTTGCGGCGCTTCGACGCAAACTTCGAGTATCAACAAAACGCTATCGAGCGTTTTGTTGATACTTCCCTCCTGAAAAATCCGATTATCCGCCGAATTATCCGCCGAGATAGGCTTTGCGCACACGCTCGTCGCGGGCGAGTCCTTCACCGGTACCTTCCAGGGTGATCCGGCCGGTCTCCAGAACGTAGGCGCGGTTTGCTATGGACAGTGCTCTTTTCGCATTCTGCTCAACCAGCAGAATGGTAGTGCCTTTTTTGTTGATCTCCTCTATGATCTGGAAGATTTCCGAGACAAGGAGGGGGGAGAGGCCCATGGAGGGCTCGTCCAGCAGCAGGATGGAAGGCTTGGCCATGAGAGCTCGTCCCATGGCGAGCATCTGCTGCTCGCCGCCGGACAGTGTGCCGGCAGCCTGTGTGCGGCGCTCACCCAGACGCGGGAAGGTCTGGTAGACATCCTGGATATCCTTGGCGATCTCACCCTGGTCTCTGCGCAGATAGGCGCCCAGAATGAGATTTTCCTCGACTGTCTGCTGGGCAAATACGCGGCGGCCTTCGGGGACCTGGGCCAGGCCCAGACCGACGATTTTGTGAGGGGGAATTTTCGTGAGTTCGGTCCCGTCAAGGCTGATGGTGCCTTCCGCTGCCTTGATCAGACCGGAGATTGCATGCATGGTGGTGGTCTTGCCTGCGCCGTTTGCGCCGATCAGGGTCACGATCTCGCCGTCGCGCACTTCAAAGGAGATGCCCTTGATCGCCTCGATCATGCCGTATCGGACTTTCAGATTTTCTACTTTCAGCATATCTATACTCCATGCCGCCTGCGGGCGGCTCTTTTCTTGATCCGGTGGATCTGTTCAGGCTTTTTCCGATCGCTGAACAGATACTTGCTCATCAGTCGCCCAGGTATGCCTTGATGACCTCGGGATTTGCCTGAATCTCGGCGGGAAGGCCTTCGGCCAGCAGCATGCCGTAGTTCAGAACATAGATGCGTTCGCAAATTCCCATGACAAGCTGCATGTCGTGCTCGATCAGCAGGATCGCAATCTTGAAGTGGTCGCGCACGAAGCGGATCATCCGCATCAGGTCTTCGGTCTCCTGGGGGTTCATGCCGGCAGCCGGCTCGTCCAGCAGGAGAAGCTTGGGCTCGGTTGCCATGGCGCGGGCGATCTCAAGACGCCTCTGCGCGCCGTAGGGAAGATTTCCGGCGGTGACATCCGCGTACTGGCCCAGTTCCATGATCTCCAGGAGCTCTCTGGATTTGCCCTCGATCTCGCGCTCCTTTGCGTAGTAGCCGGGAGTGCGGAATACTGCTGAAACAGGAGAATATTTGATGTTGTTGTGATAGCCGGTCTTGACGTTGTCGAGAACGGTCAGGTTGTCGAAAAGACGGATATTCTGAAATGTTCTGGCGATACCGGCTTTGTTGATTTCCACAACCGTTTTGCCTGCGGTATCCTTGCCGTCAAAAAAGATGTTTCCGCGCGTAGGTGTATATACTTTGGTGAGCAGGTTGAAGACGGTTGTCTTGCCCGCGCCGTTGGGACCGATCAGTCCCACGATTTCTTCGTTGTAGATCGACATGTCCAGGTCATTGACCGCTGTCAGACCGCCGAAGTCGATTCCAAGCTCTTTGACCTCCAGAACAGGAGTTTTTTTCTCGCTCATAACTACCTCTCACTTATTTTCTGTCGTTTAGGGGGACACCGGAAATGAATCACGCGTTCTTTTTCCTGCGGAAGGCGGCAGCCTTTGTCTTGAGGAATTCGTTGTTGGTGACAAGCATGATCACGATCAGGATCACGGCGTAGATCAGCATGCGGTAATCCTGCAGTCCGCGCAGCAGCTGAGGAAGCAGGAAGAGGACGACCGTGGAGATCAGTGTGCCGTTGATATTTCCGAGTCCGCCCAGCACGACGTAGACCAGGATCAGGATCGAGGTGTTGTAGTCGAATTTGCTGGCGACCATAGTGGAGTAGTTGAGGCCGTACAGAGCGCCTGCGGCGCCCGCCAGGGCGGCGGAGACCACGAAGGCCATCATCTTGGTCTTTGCGATATTGATGCCGATGGACTCTGCGGCGATCCGGTTGTCGCGGGCGGCCATGATGGCGCGGCCGTTTCTGGAATAGATCAGGTTATAGACGACGATCAGGGCGAAGACCACGAGAATGGTACCGGCCGTGAAGTTGGCAATACGCTCTGTTCCGGTGGCACCCATGGGGCCGTTGATCAGATATTTGCCGCCGGGCTGAAGCTCGAAGTTGTTCTCGACGAAAGCGACCTTGAGACCTGTGCTGTCAAAAGCGACATACAGGTTCATGATCAGGTTCATGACGATCTGGCCGAAAGCGAGGGTGACGATTGCCAGATAGTCGCCCTGCAGTTTCAGAACGGGAATACCGATCAGGAAACCGACAAAGGCGGTGAGCAGCATACCGACAATGATTGCCAGGATCAGACGCGGGATTGCGGGAACGGAAGCTTTGAGCAGGCCCGAGACGCAGACGCCGGAGAAGGCGCCGACAGCCATGAAGCCGGCCTGGCCCAGGTTCAGCTCACCGGATACACCGACATTGAGGTTGAGGCCGATGGCGGCGACCAGATAGCAGGTCGCGGGGACCAGAAGACCTGTAAAAAGACTGGACAGATTACCGGATTTGAGGAGGATCTCCAGAACAATATATGCGACAGCAACCATTGCATAGGAGATGGTCCTGGAACGATGCCGGTTGTCCAGCAGGAAACTGAAAATACTTTTTTTCTCTTTCATAATAGAACACTCCCCCGTTAGACTTTCTCACGAATATTCTTGCCCAGAAGACCTGTGGGCTTCACAAGCAGGATGACGATCAGGACACCGAAAACGATGACGTCGGAAAGATTCGTGGAAATATATGCCTTGGAGAGAATCTCAATGATTCCCAGCAGAAGTCCGCCCAGCAGTGCTCCGGGGATCGATCCGATTCCTCCGAAGACGGCAGCGGTGAAGGCCTTGATACCGGGCATGGAACCCAGTGTGGGAGTGACAGTAGGATAGTTTGCACATAAAAGGACAGACGCGATGGCGGCAAGGCCGGAACCGATGGCGAAGGTAATGGAGATGATCTTGTTGACGTTGATGCCCATGAGGGTTGCAGCGCCCTTGTCCTCGGAACAGGCGCGCATGGCGCTTCCGGTCTTGGTCCTGTTGATAAAGAGTGTCAGACAGACCATGACAACCAGGCAGGTGGCGATCGTGACAAGTGTCAGATAGGAAATGGAGAGACCGCCGAATTCAATTGCGCCGGTCGAGATGATGGAGGGGAACATCTTGGGAGATGCACTCCACAGGAGCTGTGCGCTGTTCTGCAGGAAGTAACTGACACCGATGGCGGTGATCAGAACAGAGAGGCTGGATGCCTGACGCAGGGGCTTGTAGGCCAGGCGCTCGATGACCACGCCCAGGACCGTACAGCAGACAACGGCCGCCAGAATGCCCAGAGGCAGCGGAACGATAAATCGGGTCAGCGCAAAAAAGGCGACATAGGCACCGACCATGATGACATCGCCGTGTGCGAAGTTCAGCATTTTTGCAATTCCGTAGACCATGGTGTAGCCGAGCGCGATGATCGCGTACACGCTTCCCAGCCCCAGGCCGTTTACAAAGTTTGTCAGGAATCTCATAGGTACTAATTTCCCCCTCTTTCAGAATTTGCGGCTGTTCAGGATTGCCTTTTGTCTTCTGCGGCGAAATGAACAGCTGCTGTTGCAAAACAGATCGTATATTGTTTTCGCGCACAGAAAAAAAGCTGTGCAGATTCAGCTAACGACCATTATAGCACGTAAAACGTCTGCGGAAAAACAT
>CAMKEX010000168.1 GCA_946411695.1 uncultured Lachnospiraceae bacterium | reverse complement strand
TCCCGTAAAATAAACGATTTTAAACAATAAATGGGTGGTGAACTATACACTACCAAATGAAGATGGGGGGCATTGCCATGAAAGAAATCTATCTTGCCGGCGGCTGTTTCTGGGGGCTGCAGAAGTTTTTTGACCAGTTTGACGGCGTCGTTTCCACAGAGGTCGGATATGCAAATGGCCCGGACAATAGAGACGGTCATTCACCGACATATGAGGAAGTCTGCCGCAGCAGCGGACATGCTGAGACTGTGAAGATCATCTATGACGAAAAGAAGATCTCTCTGCCGGAACTGCTCCGGTTTTATTTCATGGTCATAGATCCGCTCTCTGTGAACAGGCAGGGGAATGATCGGGGTATACAGTATCGCACCGGAATCTATTATACGGACCGTGAGCAGCTGCAGGAGATAGACCCTGTCTATGATGCAGAGCAGGATAAGGCGGGAAAGCCCCTTGCGGTAGAACTGGAGCAGATCAGGAACTTCTTCTCTGCAGAGGAGTACCACCAGAAATATCTTGAGAAGAATCCCGGAGGGTACTGTCATATTCCCGACAGGTATTACCATCTTTCCGGCAGATCGTAATCCTGTAAAGGCTGAGCAGTATCTGCGGGCAATCGGCCTTACTTCGGAACAGCTGACTGCCCTGGGCGAAAAGATCAAAAGCAAGTGAAGGAGAGTTGGCGGCAGCGATCCGGGAATCTCCGGCCCGGGCCTGAGGGGGACGGTTATGATCAGGAAATTCAAGAAAATACAGGGGAAATACATCGAGAAGATCTATGGCCAGGCCAGGCTGGCTTTTGCCATGTCCGACAATGAAGATTTCTATGATCTGATCGCCTGGTCTGAGCGCGGCGGCTATCAGGGGGCTGTCATATATTTCTATGATTTTGAGACGGGAGATGTTGATCAGCCCTTTGAGAAAAAGAAAAACGTCGTATACAGCAGACCGGTATTTGCGGACGGATCCAATTATTTCCTTCAGGGAGATTATGATGAAAACACGCTTGTTTTATATCGATATTTCCCGGGTCAAATGCCGCAGGCCCTTGCGGAGCTGAGGCTGGACCAGGTCAATCTCTATAATCTGAGGATCGTGGGAAATCCGGTCCATATTATCAGTCAGGAAGGGGAACTGCAATGCTATTATCCCGAGGCCTTTTCTTTTCCTTTGCAGCCGAATGAGACGGTATGCTTTATTGAAGGCGATAAAGTATATATTGAGGCCTGGATCGAGGAAGGCTGGGATGATGAAAACGATTGTGCCACCGAAGAGTATAAGTATTATCACAGGGTTATAACTAAGGATTTCCGCGGAAATCTTCTTTCAGAAGAAATCGGAGCCCTGCATCAGGCTGCAGACGGAACCTGGTGGATCTCATAGATCCCGGCCTGCTTGTCAACAAAGAACCGTCCCCTTCCACTGTCTCCACAATACCGGATGCTTTACAAGCTAAGCGTTCTTTATTACAATTTTTACGTTAATGCAAACACAAAAAAGGTGAAATCATGCCATTGCCCGGTCCGCGTATGAAGAAAGGCACTTTGTTGTCAAAGAAAGGTATCGGTACAGAAGAATGGATGCAAAAAGGCAGTGCAGTAGATCATTGAATGAAAAAATCGTAGAAAATGCAATCCAATATATTGAGGAATTGTTCCGGACCAATGCCGGCGGGCATGATGCAGGGCATACTCTGCGCGTCTACAGGAATGCGCTTCTGATTGCGGAAAAGGAGAAGGACTGTGATACCCTGATCGTTGCGCTGGCAGCCCTGCTCCATGATGCGGATGACCACAAACTGTTTTCTACACAGGACAACGCAAATTCCAGAGCCTTTCTGGAGCGGAATCAGGTTCCGCAGGAGACGATCGACCGGATCTGCCGGGTGATCGATTCGGTTTCATTCAGCCGGAACCGGGGCCGCGGTTCCCTGACACCTGAGGGGAAGATCGTGCAGGACGCAGACCGTCTGGACGCCATGGGTGCAGTCGGGATTGCGAGGACGTTCGCCTATGGCGGCGAACACGGACGATCCATGCAGGAATCCGTGCAGCATTTTTACGATAAACTGCTGCGGTTAAAAGACCTTATGAACACGGAAGCAGGAAAGCAGATGGCAGAAAAAAGGCATACATTTCTGGAGCAGTTTCTCAGCGAATATGAACAGGAAACAGCAATTCAAGACCTTGTTCCCGGCTTGAATTCTTAAAGGGTGAACAGAAGGCTGCACATGTTTTCGGGCACTTGCCGATGGAGATGAAATATGATTAAGCGGATACATAAAACGCCGTGCGGATGTATTCATTACTGGGTGAATGCTGCTGCAGACAATAACGCTCCTCAACTGGTATTTCTTCCGGGACTCACTGCAGATCACAGGCTGTTTAAGAAACAGATCAAATATTTCGAGGGGAAATATCCGGTCTTTGTCTGGGATGCGCCGGGGCATGCATCTTCGTGGCCTTTTACCTTCGATTTCAATCTGATGGATAAGGCTGAGTGGCTGGATGAAATACTGACCCGGGAAGGATTTTATCAACCGGTCATCATCGGTCAGTCGATGGGCGGATATGTGGGACAGGCCTATGCCCAGCTGTTTCCGGAAAAGCTGCATGGATTTGTCTCGATAGATTCCGCGCCGCTGCAGCGGGAATATGTCACTGCCCCTGAGATCTGGTTATTAAAGAGAATGGAACCGGTCTATCGGTATTATCCGTGGAAAGCTCTGTTGAAATCCGGTACAAAAGGCGTTGCCATGACGGACTACGGAAGAAAACTCATGTACAGGATCATGATGACCTATGACGGGGATCAGGAAAGATATGCAAAACTCTCAGGCCACGGCTTTAAGATACTGGCAGAGGCGATGGAAGCGGACCTTCCCTATGAGATCAGATGCCCGGCGCTTCTGATCTGCGGGAAGAAAGACCACGCCGGCTCCTGCATGCGGTATAATAAGGCATGGCATAAAAAAACCGGGATCCCTCTTGAATGGATTGAAGGAGCAGGCCATAATTCCAATACAGATGCACCGGAAACTGTTAACCGCCTTATTGAAACTATGATAAAAACAGCGGTGCGGGGGCACGGAGCGAACTGAGCGGCGCGTTGTTTTCACCATGTACAGGAAAGTCGGGAGTTTTAGGAAAACAAAAGTGATGACTATGAAAAGAATACTAATCTGGAGCTTTGTTTTATTACTGCTTCTGAATCATGTTACTCTGGTCTACGCAGACGAAGTATCTCAGGCAGATCAAGCATCTGAAGCAGACCGGGGATCAGAGGAAACCCTGGATCTGACTGATATTTTCTATGCGAAGACTACGTTGGAAGACTGTACGCTGCATGTTCCTTTCAACGCCTCCTGGTTCAGGAATGACGCCCGTATTTACAACCATGATCTGGCCAAGCTGTCTCTGGGACTGGCGACTTCCGCATTCCGGCCGGAAAGTCCCCTTTCCAAAAAAAGTCAGCCGGCAGACTATAATCTGCGGGCCTTTCTGGATCAGGCAGGGTTTCAGCATCTGCGCAGCGATGATTACGATAAGGATCCCAGTAAGTATACCGTTTCCACGGTAATGGGGCATCAGACGGTCGGTGAGGGGGAGGACTCCTTTGAGCTGATCGTGATAGGAATCTGCGGGCAGGGATATGCGGACGAGTGGGAATCCAATCTGTCCGTCGGCACAGGAAAGAATCCCACAGGTTTCGCCAGTGCCGCCCACCTTGTATATGACCGTGTATTCGGCTATATTTCGGAGAACCATCTGAAGGGAAAGATGAAGGTCTGGCTCTCCGGATTCTCGAGGGCTGCGGCTGTTTCCAATATCACTGCGTCTCTGCTGTCGGATTCGGATACATTCTCTCAGGAAAATGTTTTTGCCTATACATTCGCGACGCCGATGACCGTTCGTGACACAGAGCCGAAATTATACGAGAATATCTTCAATATCTGCGGGAAAATGGATCCGGTTACAAATATTCCGTTTGCGGACTGGGGATATTCCCGATACGGGATCACCTTCCACACGCCGGCCCTGGAAACCGATTCTGATTTCTGGCTGAAACGAGAGAAAGCAGATGTTGTATACAAGGACATCCTCGGCATTTCCTATTGGGCAAATCCGGACATGAGCAGCCAGCTGAGGGTTCTGACGGACTGTCTGCTGCATATCTGTCCGGATGTGGAAACCTATCATAAAAGCCTGGAGAAATATCTGATCTCTCTATGGGAAAAGCATGATGCGGTCAGTGTAATGACCCGCCTTCTGGAGATGGCGGAAGATCCGATTCTGATCAATGACGACAACCGGCTGGAAGCAAATATTCTGATGAACCAGATCTCGCAGCTCTTATTGGATTATGTCGGAAGGGAGAATTCTTTCCGGAGGTTTAATCAGAAGGCTTCTATGGGAGCGAACTTAATGCAGGCACATACACCGGAGTTATATGTGTCCTGGGTTTTCTCCGCGGATGATCCTGCGGCATTATACAGTGATTCTTCCAACTATACGATGCTTTATGTCAGCGGTGATACTGTAGTTACGCTCAACAGGGATAAGAAGGTCCTGGAAACGCTTGAGACGGGTGAAAACAATATCGAATCTCATCATTACCTGAGTATCCGTAACCATAAAAGCACTGTTCTGATTCCCCGTGATCAAGAGTACGAGGTATCCATACGTTCCAACAGCGAGCAGACCGTGGAGGTCTTTGAGGCGGGATTTCAGGTGGGAAGACAGGCTCCGGAAGAAACGGTGAAGTACTCCGGTGATATGAAGAACGGGGATGTAATGACCATCACTTACAGTGCGGGAGAAAGAGTTTTTTCACCGGATGGTTTTATGGTATCTTTCACTGACTATCAGCAGGAAAAGGAACTTACCGGAAGCGAACTGTTACTGAATGCGTTCAGTTATCCGGATAATGTGACCTGGAGGGATCTGGTCCTCTTCTTCCTGATGGCAGCGGTCCTGCTGGTTACAAGTGTCTTATTTGTTATCTCTTTGGTGTCGATGTGGATTCGCCACCGCTACAAACGCAAGCATGGATTTATTCCGAAAGACATGCGCTTCCGTCCGCTGCCGATCATCTGCTTCTTCCTCATCCAGCAGGTTTTCCTGACCAAGGAGTTCATTACAGCTCTTTACAATCCTTCTTCAGGAACCATCATTAATTATAAGTTTGTGATCGGAATCCTGATTCTGATCATTGCAGTCTATGGATACCGGAGGAGAAAGAACAGATTCCATCGGACGATCATCTTTGCCGTAGTCCTGCTGAGCGGCGCAGATATCATGATGACCACTTCCATCGCTGCGGGAGCGGTGCTGTATATCGCAGCTTATATCCTGCTCTGTGCCAACTATGCCAGGGAAGACAGACCCGGAATATTACGTATCCTGATCTGGATCGCGCTGTCTGCGGCTGCAATCTGTTTCCTGATGAGAATAGAGGGTGATTTTGGTTATCTGCGGTACCTGGCTGTCCTGTATATGATTACAGGAACGGCTCTCGTGGTGACATCCTTCACGCACTCTGCCAGGATCTCCCGCGGTTCCTTCCTTCTTTTTACCGCGGGTATCCTGATCGTTCTGAATACGGCGTGGGGAAACAATTTCTTTTTGCACTTTGGTTCTGCTGCGCTGCACTATATTGCGATGTGCATCGTGGCCAGCGCAGGAAGCGGGTTTACCTTACCGACGATGGTTCCGGAATATTATGTTTCCGAAGCGGAGTGAGGTCCCCGCCGGGGTTATACTTGTCTTTTTTGCACGGTTGTTTTATGATTTTTATAGTTAGATAACTGATAGCACTTAGTCGTTTTCTCGTTTTCTATTGAAAGAGGGTGCCATGAAAATACTTGTATTATTAAAAGAAGTTCCGGTAGTCTCCGAAATCAGGATCAATCGTCAATATTTTACGATTGACAGAAGCGGTGTCGGCAAGATGATGAACCCGGCAGATCGTCATGCGATCGAGGCGGCACTGGTGCTGGCCAATGCCCGGGGCGGCGAGGTCACAGCCATGACCATGGGGCCGGAGAGCAGTGAAAGCATTCTGCGTGAAGCTGTTTCCCTGGGCGTAAAAGCGGCATACCGGCTGACGGACAAGGTCTTCGCGGGAGCGGATACTCTGGCCACGGCAGCCGTATTGAAGGCTGCGATCGATGCAACCGGTCCGTATGATGCCGTTTTCTGCGGCGCCAGCTCGATCGACGGTGTGACCGGACAGATTCCTGCCAAGCTCGGCACCATGCTGGGGTACGGCATTCTTACAAATGCCTGTAAGATCGAGATTACAGAATCCGGTCTGACCATCGACCGCAAAGCCGGTACCGGCTATGAGAAGCTGACCGCTTCCTTCCCTCTTGTCTGCTCTGTCACAGAGGATGCCAATACACCGAGAAAGCCCTCTATCAAAGGCAGAACGATGTCCAAGAGGCTTGTTGTTGAAGTGCTGGATAATGAGAAGCTGCAGATTCCGGCAGAAAGCTTAAAGAGCCCGTCGAAGGTGATCGGATTGTTCCCGCCGCCTGCGCTTGAAAAGGGACAGATGATTCCGGGCGAAGATCCGGAAGCGGCTGTCGCGGAACTGGTTGAATTACTGCAGGGACAAGCGGCCTTTTGATTGAGATTAATTTGACTGAGAGATTCGATTGATTGAGATTAAAAGGAGGAAAACCAAGGAGGAAGACCATGAGCAATCAGAATATCTGGGTATTTTTTGAATTGTCCGACGGCCGGCCTAAGAGAGTCTGCCTTGAAATGATGCAGAAAGCAAAGGCGCTCGCAGAGGGAAGCTCCGGGAAGGCTGCAGCTGTGATCATCGATCCGGAACCGGAAGAGGCATCCAAAGCTGCTTTTGAAAACGGTGCTGACCAGGTTCTGGTCGTGCGGCAGAAGTTTTTCTTTGAGAGCGCGGCTTATATTCTGGAAAAGCTGGCGGCAAAATATGAGCCGAAAATTGTCATGATCGGCGCAACGACGGAAGGACGGGATCTTGCAGCGTCCGCAAGCGCGCGTCTTCACTGCGGTATCGCAAGTGAATGTACCGATGTGGTTATCACCGGCAGCGGCGTTTTCTGGATTCGTCCGTCCTACGACGGCAGGCTGAATACCAATATCGGCATTGAAGAAGCTCCGATGATCGGAACCTTCAAACCGGGTATCTTTAAACTGGAAGAGCCTGCAGCCGGCAGAAGCGGCGAACTGACGGAGGAAATCCTTGAGGTGCCTGCAGGGGTCCTGCTCACACAGCTTCTGGGCTTCACGCCGGACGATGAGCTGACAAAAGCCAACATTGAGGACGCTGAGATCATTGTCGCCGGCGGACGCGGTGTCGGAAGCAAGGAGGGATTCGGTCAGCTGTATGAACTGGCAGCAGCCCTTGGCGGCAGTGTCGGC
Organism: uncultured Lachnospiraceae bacterium; assembly: GCA_946411695.1. Taxonomy (GTDB): domain Bacteria; phylum Bacillota; class Clostridia; order Lachnospirales; family Lachnospiraceae; genus CAG-791. The sequence goes on along the minus strand of CAMKEX010000168.1, from coordinate 169 downwards.
GCAAGCCGGGCCGCAGTGGATGAAGGCTGGATCGGAAAAGACTACCAGATCGGAATTACCGGCAAGACGGTTGCGCCCAGGCTTTATATCGGCTTCGGCATTTCCGGCGCGCTTCCCCATGTCAACGGAATCAAGGAATCCGATATTATCGTGGCAGTGAATACAGATC
>CAMKEX010000167.1 GCA_946411695.1 uncultured Lachnospiraceae bacterium | reverse complement strand
ACGATGAGATTCCCTGCCGCATTTTCCCTGATCTCAAAATCCGCCTGTCGGATGTGGTGTGACAGGGGATTTTTTACCGCAGGGTACTGCCGGAGGCAGTAAAGCGAAGGGTATCACCCAGCCAGATTGTGCCGTAGCCCATGGCCGATTCGTTGCGGAGGAGTTCCTCCCTGATCCCGATTTCGCCTCTGGCACCCTGGGCACGGGCTCTTGCTTCGGCGATGCGGCGGCCTTCCTTCCTGGCAAAGGCAAGAGCTCTTGCGCGGGAAGAGAAAGTTCTGCGGGAGTCGGGCGTGACGACCAGGACCCGGCCGAAGTCATCTCCGGCGACGGGTGTAAGGTTTATTTCCGTGACAGAGGTCACCTGACCGGTGATTGCGCCGACGGCGTTAGCCACATCGGCGTGCGGCGGAAGAACCGTCTTTGTGCGCAGCATTTTCGCGACCTGCGGCAGGAAGATATGAGTGGGTGCGCCGACGCCGACCAGCTTTGCATGTGTTTCAAAAACACCGGGCAGGAAACAGCTGCTGCGCCTGCCTTTGCAGGCGAGTTTCCAGGCATGATCGATGAGGTCATTCATCTGCCCGTCAAAGGGGGATTTGGAGAGCGGCGCACATTCCGTAATCAGGAGGATGCGGACGATGTTTTTGTAGAGCCGTTCCGTGACAAGATCATATGCCTTTTGGGCGAGGGATTCGATGCTTTCCGCTTCACTGCTGCGGACGAAAAAGGAGGCGGCATGCTGGGACGCTTCCGCGGAAAAGGCAGTAAAGTCGCCCCGGATATGCATGAAATCCGTGGGGGTGAGACCGCATCGCAGGATGACCCGGGCGGTCTCCAGGCGGCTGAAGTCGGCGGTGTAAATATCTTTTCCCATAGCAGAGCAGGCATTCTCATAGGAGAGAGGACCTTTTTTCAGCGCGCGGCACAGAGCCCGCTCACTCCTGTAAAAGCGGCCTGAATCGTCGTCTTCGATATCTTTTAACAAAATGAAATATTCATATAATGGGCTGACATTCAGGCGGCCGGAGTCATCCAGAGCCCGCAGCTCTTCCAGAACCTGAGGGTATTCCGCTGCCAGAGTGCAGAGAGGCTGTACACGGTTTTTTGCCAGATGGATTCTGCCGCCGCGGTCGTAATAGACGCGGGTGTCCCCGCCCAGACCGAAGGTGTCGACATAGAGCCCTTTGACGAAGGTCTTCCAGTCGCCCACCTGGATGCCGGATTCCGCTCGCCTGACAAGACGGTTTTTGACAAGAGCGATATCGGTGGTGGTCCCGCCCATGTCGACCACGATGGCATTGGGGGTATCGGACAGGGTGCAGGCGCCGATCACGCTGGCGGCGGGGCCGCAGAGCAGGGTCTCCACAGGGCGCTCTGCCGCAAAAGCCTCAGACATCTGGGAACCGTCGCTGCGGATGATGGTGATGGGCATCTCCAGATCCATCGAGGAGAAGACCTCCCGGATCGCCTCCATGAAGGCGCGGACGACCGGGACCAGCCGGGCATTTAACAGGGCGCCCGCTCCCCGCCGGATCGCGTTGCGGTCTGCGAAGAGGGTATTGCCCAGAATGACGGGTATATCCCGAAACTGCGGAAATTCACGGATGAGATCTCTCGTGCGCAGTTCATAGGCGCCGCCGTGATCCGCGGCAAAGAGCTGGACGATACTGACACAGTCGCAGTCCTCGAGGAAAGAGGGAAGCCTGCTGCGGAGCAGATCCCAGTCCGGCTCCTCGGAAGCCGAGGGATCCGGCAGAATCTTACAGTCCACCAGCAGGATGTCGTCAAGAGAACGGAAACCGTAACTGCGCCAGGTCTCCATAAAGACCTTCCGCGACACACCCAGGAAAATGATCTTTCCCTTTCCGCCCAGGTTTTCCACACAGGCATTGGTTGCCAGTGTCGTGGAGAGCGCCGCCTGTTCACACTTTCGCAGCAGATCCTCCGGCATCCTTCGAAGCACCTCCGTGATACCGATTTTCAGATCATGGTGCGTGGTCAGTGTCTTTGCTTCACAGAGTACCTGCCCGGTCTCAAAGTCATAGATGACGGCGTCCGTACAGGTTCCGCCGGTATCAATTCCGATTCCCTTCATTTTGTCCTCTCACCTTACATACAGGTCTTAGGAGACTTAGTCTGTCATGATTATAGTTTAGCGCAGGACTTAATTCATTTTTAGTAATTATGACGCTGAAAATAGAAAAAATTCAGGCTTTGACTGGGCATGCTGAAATGAGTCACGAGGGACGGTTCCGATAGACTCATTTTACTCCTTGTGTGGGACACGAGGGACGGTTCGGGATATGAGGGCCGGCTCGTCTTTCCCGACCTATGCGAAATTGACAAGGGCAATCCTTAGAAGTTTAATGGCTGATACAAAGAGGAGCACTGTGACAAGCGGTTGGCTTCGCTGGATTGTTTTATCATATAAAAACCGTCACTTGGCTGAGTGGCGGTTGTTGCGTTATTGATGGATAAAACAGACCCCTTCTTGGACAAATAATTCTATTGCGTCATGCTCTGCAGCAGCTGGTTGATCCGGCATAGAAGCGGTATTTTCAGATTCCTTCAGGGACAGCTTCCACCCGCAGCCGCAGGGACGCTGCCAATCATAGTAATCGCGTGCAGGGCGGCCCCAACGCTCCAGAATTGCCATCTGTGTACCGCCGTGGGATACGATGATGAGATCCTCTGACTTGCTGCTTTTTTCTTTTTCCAGGTCTTCCATCTCCGGAATGGAAAGGAAAGCATTGCAGACGCGCTCAGAGAATTCCGCCCGGCTCTCTCCGCCGGGGCAGGGTCCCAGGCACATGCCGTCCACCCATTCGCGGTACTGGGGATCATTCTCCATTTCTTTCCAGGTCCGTCCCTCAAAAACACCGAAATTCATTTCCCGCAGGCCGGGAACAGAAATCTGCTCCGCATCGGGGAAGAGGATTGAGGCGGTTTCCCGCGCCCGTTTTGCGGGGGACACATAGACATGGGAGGGCGAAAACGAGGCCCTCACCAGCGCAGCTCTCCCTTTTTCCGACAGACTTTCATCGAGAAAACCCTGATAGCGCCCTTCCTCTCCCGGAACAGTCATTCCGTGTCTGATCAGCCAAATGTTCATAAACAAATCTCCCTGACAAAATCTGTCTGACAAATCCCCCTGACAAAAAATCTTTGACAAGAACTCCCTGATCTGTGTTTCGCAAGGGTATTCGGAAATCGTTCAGCGTGACATTCTCAGTGTAGCAGGATTTGGATACAAAGTGCAAAAAACACATAATAATTTCCAAAGCGATTTTGACCTCATGCTATAATATCTGTTGAGCAAATATGCTCCGACATGAGAGGCAGGCAGGGAATGAAATCACAAACGGAAGAAAAACTCTATAAACAGATTGAGGAAATCAGGGGTGCAGACGCTGACGCCATGCGGGGCGCGGCAGCCTATGTGCAGTCGCTGGCGGCGCCTCCCGGGAGTCTGGGAAGGCTGACAGATGCAGCGGTCCAGCTGGCGGGTATCACCGGAAAGGTGAAAAATACCCTCGGCAGACGGCGCATCATTGTGATGTGCGCGGACAACGGCGTCGTAGAAGAGGGAGTCTCCGCAACGCCGCAGATTGTGACCCTGTCCCAGGCACTCAACATGACCAGGCATCTCACCGGCATGTCTTCTCTGGCAGCTCATTTCGGGATCGATGTTGAGATTGTCGATATCGGGATTGCGACACCTTACCGGGAGCAGGACTGCGGAATCCTACAGCGCCGCATCCGCCGGGGGACCGGAAATCTCGTAAAAGAGCCGGCCATGACACGGGAGGAAGCTGTGCGGGCCATCCTTGTCGGGATCGAACGTGCCAGGCAGGCAGCCGCGGACGGCATCGATGTCATTGGCGTCGGAGAGATGGGCATCGGCAATACAACGACCTCTTCCGCTGTTCTGGCGGCATTGACCGGACTCTCTGTGGAGGACGTGACCGGCCGGGGCGGAGGTCTTACAGATGCCGCCTTTGAAAAAAAGAAAAACGTAATCAGCCGGGCACTGATATTTCATGGACTTGCCGGCACTGCGTCCGGCTCCGCATCGGAAGATGCAGGCGCGCAAATCGATCCGATTGAAGTCCTTTCCGGGGTCGGCGGTCTGGATCTGGCCGGCATGTGCGGCGTCTATCTGGGCGCGGCCATCTGCCGCATTCCGGCTGTTATCGACGGCTTTATTTCCATTGTCGCGGCACTGTGTGCCCAGAGGATGTGCGGCAGCTGCAGGGACTTTATGTTTCCTTCCCATGTCTCGGAGGAGATCGGATATCTGCGTGCGGCAAAGGAACTGCATCTGGATCCCTGGCTGCATCTGAACATGCGCCTGGGAGAGGGGAGCGGCTGCCCCTTGGCTTTCCAGATACTGGAAGCCTCTTGTGCTCTGATGAATGAAATGGCGACGTTTGAACAGGCAAAGATCGATGACGGATACCTTGCGGAACTTCGCGCCATGCAGAAACATTAGTGTGCAGATGATTTCTCAAAGCCCGGATGATACTGCCTGCATGAAAAAAGGCATACGCGTAAAGCTGACATAAATGGAGACGAAGAACAGTATGGCAAAAGCAATCATGATCCAGGGGACCATGTCCAACGCGGGCAAGAGCCTTCTGGCCGCCGGTCTCTGCCGGATCTTCCGTCAGGACGGATACAGGGTCGCGCCCTTCAAATCCCAGAATATGGCCCTCAACTCCTTTATCACGGAGGACGGGCTGGAGATGGGCCGAGCCCAGGTCATGCAGGCGGAGGCCGCCGGCATTGCGCCCGATGTCCGGATGAATCCCATTCTCTTAAAGCCTACGACAGATACGGGGTCTCAGGTCATTGTACAAGGAGAGGTTTTGGGCGACATGGACGCCCGGAAATATTTTGCCTATAAAAAAAGCCTGATGCCGCTGGTGCTGGAGGCCTACAACTCTCTTGCGGCCGAGTACGATATCATCGTGATCGAGGGCGCAGGGAGTCCCGCCGAGATCAACCTGAAAAAAGACGACATCGTCAACATGGGCCTGGCAAAGGCGGTGGGCGCGCCGGTCCTTCTGGCGGGCGATATCGACCGCGGCGGCGTATTTGCCCAGCTTCTGGGAACACAGATGCTGCTGGAACCGGAGGAACAGGCACTCCTCAAGGGCTTTATCATCAACAAATTCCGCGGCGACAAGACCATACTGGACCCGGGGATCGCCATGCTCGAAGAGCGGGGAGGCGTGCCGGTGGTAGGCGTGGTGCCATTCATGCAGCTGGACATCGACGACGAAGATTCCCTGTCGCCCCGGCTGACGCAGACCAACCGCCCGCCGGCGGGAAAGCCTGTGGAGATCGCTGTGATCCGCCTGCCCCACCTGTCCAATTTTACGGATTTCAATGTCTTTTCCAGGATCCCGGAGGCAGACCTGCGCTATGTATCACGCCCCGAAGCCCTGGGAAATCCCGACATGGTCATTTTGCCGGGCACCAAAAACACCATGGCAGACCTGCGCTGGCTCTTTGCGACCGGCATGTCCGATGCCATAGAAGAACTTCGCGGGCGGGGCTGCGTGATCTTCGGCGTCTGCGGAGGTTACCAGATGCTGGGCCGGGAAATTTCGGATCCGGACAAGACCGAGGAGGGAGGCCATGCCCGGGGCCTGGGATTTTTGAACACGGAAACTGTTTTTTCAAAAGAAAAACGCCGCACCCGCGTCCACGGCAGGATCACAGATCTTCCCGGCACACTTCAGCCCCTTGAAGGAATGGAGATTGAAGGCTATGAAATCCACATGGGCCGCACGACGGAGAGCAGAAACAAGGCCGGTGTCGGCTGTTTTCATAAAGATCTCTCTGCCCGGGGGGCTTTTGTCGCAGACAGTAATTGCGAGGCCAGCAATTACATGGATTCCTGCAGGTCCGACTGCTTTTGCCGGATACAGGACCACCGCACCGGAATCGAAACTCCGGACGGTACAGCTGCCGGGAATATTTACGGCACCTATGTTCACGGCATATTTGATGCCCCGGGTATTGCCCGCAGGATCGTTGAGGTTCTGGCGGAGCACAAGGGTGTGACAATGAATAGTTCAACGGAGAATCCGCAGAACAATGCAGACGAAACCGATTATCAGGCATACAAAGAAACCCAGTATGATCTCCTGGCGGAAACTCTGCGCAGACACCTGGACATGAAGCGTATTTATGAGATTTTAGAGGAAAGCTGAAACGGCTGAAAACATATATCTTTTTGTTAGAAAAAGGACTTTCGAATCTGAAATGAAAACAGGTTCGGGAGTCTTTTTTTGTTCAAAATACCAGATGCATATCTGCATAGACGCAGGATTACGGAAATTTCATCTGGGAGCTGTGAGTACGTTCTGCTGAGTGTATGACAGTAACGAACCTCCCAATTGACAGGAAACATGATAAATGGTAATATTTCAATAATATGTAATACATATATAAATATATCAACCGAATATACGAAAAAAACAGGGAGGCGTACAGGTGGATTTTAAGGAAAAAGACAATGAAAAACGGCAGACTATAAATCATGACCCGATAATAGATTCTTCAGAATACTTCAATGCAGGAGACATAGAAAGGGGAGAACTGGTTGAGGAGCCTTCCGGTGCTGCTGAATATCTTCAGAATGCCTGGACGGATTATGATGAATGGAAAACTGCAAAACAGGATCCCCGGATTCCTGCCGGAGGAGGTCACACGGAGGAAGAGTATTTAGCCCTTCCCGATGACCTGCGGGTTGAGCTGATCGACGGTGTTTTTTACGCCATGGCTTCACCTGCAAGGATTCATCAGACGGCAGCTTTAGAAATTGCAAGGCAGCTCATGGACTGTGTCGAAAAGCATTGCAAAGAATGCTTTGTTTACATTGCTCCGTCAGATGTGGCTCTTGGAGAGGATAGAAAGACAGTCGTCCAGCCGGATGTCTATGTACATTGCGATTTGGAGAAAGATATAAAACCGGGCCCCTTACGCGGAGCCCCTGATTTTGCCGTAGAGGTTCTCTCGCCTTCAAATCGGGAAAATGATCTGTGGAGAAAAAGGGAACTGTATTGCAGGCGGGGTGTTCGAGAGTACTGGATTGTAGATCCACGTGAACTGACAGTCTATACTTTTGATTTCGAAAAGAAAAACGATGGGAATGATATACCGGAGAAATATACCTTTCAGGACAAAGTGCCTGTGCGGATTTCCAAGGGAACCTGCAGGATTGATTTCGGGAGGGTGTATGACAGGATAGAACATTTTTATACGGAGAGCAGCGGCAATCCCGGAAGTAGAGACGATCCAAAGAGCAGAGAAAGCAAGGACTATGTTCAGGAAGCTTCCGGTGCTGCCGCATATCTGCGAAATGCAGAACAGGGTTCTGATGAACAGACGAGGGGAATGCCCCGGGATCCACGAATCCCCGCCGGAGGGGGCCACACGGAAGAGGAGTATTTTGCTCTCCCGGATGACCTGCGGGTTGAGCTGATCGACGGCGTTTTTTACCAGATGGCTTCTCCCGCGATGCCCCATCAGACAGTTGCTTTAGAGATTGCAAGACAGCTTTGGGACTGCATCGAAGAACA
>CAMKEX010000166.1 GCA_946411695.1 uncultured Lachnospiraceae bacterium | reverse complement strand
CCCCACTGGTTGTCCCTAAAAAACTTTGGCAAACCCCACTAAACTTTGATGATCCTTTATTTATTCATTTTCAGGCATTTCCGCTGCGGGTTCGGCGGGTACAAATACTCTCTCTCCCTTTGGACGGGCCGCCAGCTGTGCCTCTTTGACCGCTTCGTCGCAGAAAACACGCTGGGAATCGATCAGGTCTTTTCCCCGGCGGTCGACGCGCTCATAGGTGCCGTCCGGCTTGAGGATATGGGCTTTGACTGTGTCGGCCATTTCCACATCCAGGATATGGATGACCTTGCGGACGATCTCCCGGTCCTCAATGGGGAAGAGGATCTCAACGCGGCGGTCGAGGTTTCTGGGCATCCAGTCCGCGCTGGCGGCATATACTTCGGGGCGTCCGCCGTTTTCAAAATAAAAAATGCGGCTGTGTTCCAGGAAGTTGCCTACGATCGAGCGCACACGGATGTTCTCGCTGACGCCGGGGATGCCTACCTTGAGGCAGCAGATACCGCGCACGATCAGTTCAATCTTTACACCTGCGGCACTGGCCTCGTAGAGGGCCGCCATGATGTCGGGATCGCACAGAGAATTCATCTTGGCGCGGATCATACCCTTCTCGCCTCTGAGCACATGGTCCCTCTCTCTGTCTATGAGATAGAGGAAACGATCCTTGAGCCAGAGCGGGGCCAGGGCCAGACGGTTCCAGTAACGGGGTTCGGAATATCCGGACAGCATGTTGAAAGCACTGGTCGCATCCTCGCCGATGTCATCGCGGCAGGTCATCAGGCCGATATCCGTATAGATCTTGGCCGTCGTATCATTGTAGTTGCCGGTTGCCAGATGGACGTAACGGCGGATGCCGTCGTCTTCGCGGCGCACCACGAGAGTGATCTTACTGTGGGTCTTGAGGCCGGCCAGACCGTAAATGACATGGCAGCCGGCATGCTCGAGCATACGCGCCCAGACAATATTGTTTTCCTCGTCGAAGCGGGCCTTGAGTTCTACCAGGACAGTGACCTGTTTTCCGTTCTCCGCGGCTTTTGCAAGGGCCGCGATGATGGGTGAATTGCCGCTGACACGATAGAGGGTCTGCTTGATGGCCAGAACCTGGGGATCCTCCGCCGCCTGTGCGACAAAATTGACCACCGGCTGGAAGGTCTGATAGGGGTGGTGCATGAAGATATCACCGCCGCGGATCTGTTCGAAAATATTGCAGCCGGCGGGCAGACGCGGGATCTCCTGGGGCCTGGCGTAACGGTCCTCACGAAGCCACTCGAATCCGTCCAGGCCATACAGTTTCATCAGGAAGGTCAGATCCAGAGGTCCGTCGATCTCAAAGATCTTCTCCGGGGTTACGGAGAATTCTTTTTTCAGGAAGTCAAGGAGCCTGGGGTCCATGCCGTGCTCCACTTCCAGGCGGATGGCATAGCCTCTCTGCCTCTTCTTGAGCTGTTTTTCGATCTCCTTGAGCAGATCGGAGGCATCGTCCTCGTCGATCGTGAGATCCGCATTGCGGGTGACACGATAGGGATATGCGCACACAACATCATAATTGAGGAAAAGACTGTCCAGGTGATGACGGATGATTTCCTCAAGGAAGATCACACGGCGGTTTTCGGACTCGGGAAGTTCCAGGATGCGGGGCAGCACGGCGGGAACCTGCACTGTGGCGTACTGGAAAGATTCCTTTTCCCTGACGGCCTTGGCTTCCTTGTTTTTGCCTCCTTTTCCCTCTTTTCCTTCCTTTACCGCTTTAGGGGCATTGGGATCCTTCTCTTTGGCGGCCTTTGCCGCTTCTTTGGCTGCTTTTGCCTCTTTGACTTCGTCCAGGACCGCTTTCAGTTCCCCCGCATGGCGGGCTGCCTTCAGAGCCTTGGTCTCCTTGGATTCTTTTGCGGGTTTTTTGGGTTTCTGCAGATAACCGGAAATACCCTGGCCGGTGCCCTCCTGGCGGGTCAGCAGAGCACAGATATTCAGACTCTTGTTGCTGACCAGAGGGAAGGGACGGGAATTGTCCACTGCCATGGGAGTCAGAACGGGGAAGACTTCTGTAACGAAATACTCATCGACGAAGCTTTTTTCCTCAGCAGTCAGCTTATTGTAGCTTTCTACAACATCCAGGCCGTTTTCACGAAGTCCGGGAAGCAGCTGGTGGTTATAGGTCCAGTACTGGCTCTGCATGAAATTGTGGGTGTCTTCGATGATCGCGTCCAGCTGCTCCCTGGCCGTCATGCCCGCAATGTCGCGCTTTTTGTAACCCGCATTGACCATATCCTGCAGCGACGCAATGCGGACCATGAAAAACTCATCCAGGTTGGATGCGGTAATGCTCAGAAATTTCAGCCGCTCAAAAAGAGGATTGTCCTTATTTCTCGCCTCGCTGAGGCATCTGCGGTCAAACTGCAGCCAGCTCAGTTCGCGGTTCAGATAATATTTGGGATTGGTATATTGTTCTCTCTGCTCTGCCATGATTCTCTCCTGCATCTTTCAAGACTCGTCTGGTTTACTGTCTGTTACCGGCCATGCCGCCTGTCGAAAGCGGCACTCCTCATCGTTTTTTCTGCTTGATCACAGGGCGTATGCCGAACACTTCCTCAAAGAAATCGGCACGCTGGCTGAAGAGACCTTTTTCAAGAGAAATATCCTCTCCGGTCTCGACCAGGATGAACATTTTCCTGTCCTGGATGCGGATCTGCAGGTCGTCAAATTTCTGGCGGTGGGAGCGGTCAAGCGCATTGGCCACGCGAAGAATCGCTGTCAGGCGGGCGATCGTCATGCACTGCTCTTCCCCGAGGGGGGATTGTTCCGCGATGAGTTTCTGGTAGGAATATCTCTCGTGATTAAAGCGGACCACACAGGCTACGATTTCCTGTTCGATCTTGGAAATACCGATGATTTCCGTGGACTTGATGATGTTGTAAGAGCATTCGGAGAAATTCGTCATGCTGATGTATTTGCCGCAGTCATAGAGCGTCGAGGCGATCTCAAGAAGGAGTTTTTCCCTGGCGCCCATACCGTGCAGTTTTTTGGTGCTGTCAAATATTTTGGAGGCAATCCTGCCGATCGTGCTCGCGCGCTCTGTGCTGCTCCTGTAGCGCCGTCCGATCTGCTGTGCGCAGGCCAGAATATCCTGCTCAAAATCATGGGGTGCCTTGAGATATCTGCGTTTCTCGGCAAACTCGTATACGATACCGTCACAGAGCGTGACACAGGGGAACCACAGAAGTTCCGCGTTGACCCTGTCGGCGATGCAGCGAAGCATAATGGCGGAAATGCGCAGAAGAGGCACGTTGTCGTCTTCAATGCCCAGCCGCTGCGCGAGCTCTGTGCGGTTGTATCTCTCCAGATCTGCCATAAACTGGCGGAAATCCCTGACAGAGACAAATTCACCGTTCTGCTTTGTCTTCTCCAGAGTATCCGTCATCTGTGTCTGGAAAGAGACCTTGTTCTTGCGCACGACTTCGGAAATATAGTCATCGACAACAATGACGTTTTTGATCTTCATATTCTGAAGATAGAGTCTTTCAAAAACGTGGAGCTGGGAGTTTACCATCTCCTCAACCAGTTCCCTGGTCTTGTGGCTGCCGGCACCTATACGGGCCAGAAGCTCGTTGAGGCGCAGGATGCCCAGCAGCATATTCTGGGTCAGGACAAGACGGTCCTTGGCAAAGAGGGAAATCTGGATACTGCCGCCGCCGACATCCACGATCATGGTCCCCTTTTGAATGACGCGGTTAAATTCCTCGCCCTTTGACGCAATGGACTTATAGTCAAGGAATCGCTGCTCCGAATTGGCCAGAATTTCGACATGTATGTCTGTCTCCTGCTCAATCTGCCGCAGTACTACCGTCGCGTTCTCCATATCCCGGAAAGCACTGGTCGCATAGGCCTGACAGTTGGTGACACCGTAACTGTCCATGATCCTCTTGAAATCCAGAAGGATTCTTTTGATCTCCGCCACATGCACAACACTGATCTTCCCGTCATTGTAGGTGTCCGATCCCAGGTCGATCAGGTGAATGACGTCATCGATCTGACGAATGCCGTTCTTCTTGGACAGCTCGAAGATCTTGAGCTCCATCTCATGGCTGCCGACGTCGATCGCACCGAATAAGTTTGCCATCTTGTCCCCCTTATGTAAGTAATTATTCGCCTCCCGAGGAGAAAGCCCGAAGGGTTTCTCCGATGGGATCAGAAAGGATGCAGTGCATCCTTTCAGCTTCAAAAGACGGCATCAGCCGTCTTCTGAAGCTTATCCCTGACAGGCCGGCGCGCCCTGCGCGCCGCGCCTCCCGAGGAGAAAGCCCGAAGGGTTTCTCCGACGGGATCAGAAAGGATGCTCTGCATCCTTTCAGCTTCAAAAGACGGCATCAGCCGTTTTTTGAAGCTTGGCTGCCTGATCTGCCGCGATGAGGGGATCGATGATATCATCCATATCCCCGTTCAAAAAAGAATCCAGTTTATAGAGCGTGCACTTGATCCGGTGATCCGTCACACGTCCCTGCGGGAAGTTGTAGGTGCGGATCTTCTCCGACCGGTCTCCTGTACCGATCTGACTGCGGCGCAGATCCGCCTCTTCGTCATGGCGGCGCTGCATCTCCAGATCATAGAGCTTTGCCCGCAGGAGGGCCCAGGCCTTGGCCTTATTCTGCAGCTGGGACTTTTCCGTCTGGCTGTAAATAACGATGCCGGTCGGATAGTGGGTCAGGCGCACCGCGGAGTCCGTCGTGTTGACGCACTGTCCGCCGTTGCCGGAGGCACGCATGACATCTATGCGCACGTCCTTATCCGGAATATCGATCTGAATATCTTCATCCACCTCCGGGATCACTGCGACGGTGCAGGTCGATGTGTGGATCCTTCCCCCGGACTCCGTCACGGGTACACGCTGAACGCGGTGTACGCCGCTCTCGTATTTCAGTCTTGAATAAGCGCCTTTTCCGGAGATGATAAAGCTGATCGATTTCATGCCGCCGATCCCGATTTCTTCAAAGCTGACCGTTTCCACGCGCCAGCCCCGCCCCTCGGCATAATGCACATACATTCTGTAGACTTCGCCGGCGAAAAGAGCTGCCTCGTCGCCGCCGGCGCCGGCGCGAATCTCAACAATTACATTTTTATCGTCATTGGGATCTTTGGGAAGAAGCAGGATCCTGAGTTTTTCCTCCAGCTCAGAGACCTCCTTTTTGGCCGCCGCCAGTTCCTCCTTGGCCAGGGCACGCATCTCCTCATCGCTCTCCTCTTCCAGCATCAACTGCGCGTCTTCGGCATCCGCACCCGCCTTTTTGTAGGCCTGGTAAGTCTCCACAAGAGGAGCCAGATCACTCTGTTCTTTCATGAGATTGCGGAAGCGTTTGGGATCGGATGCTACATCCGGGCTCATCAGCTCCCGGGACAGATCCTCATATCGGAGGACAACACCCTCCATTTTTTCAAACATATAGTACTATTCCTCAAATAGATGAATCCTGTTTTACACTTCTGACCGCAGTCACAATACGGTCGTTGCCGCCGTAGTCCCGGATGACTTCCACACCGTAGTAGCCGTTCTCCTGCAGCAGGGCGGCGACATCCTCTGCCTGGTCAAATCCGATCTCCAGCATGATCCTGCCTCCGATCACCAGATGAGCGGGAGCCCTGCGTATGATCCTGCGGTAAAAATCGAGTCCGTCCGCTCCGCCGTCCAGGGCAAGCCTGGGCTCCGCGCAGCACACTTCCGGTGCCAGCGTGTCGATCACATCGGACCGGATGTATGGCGGGTTTGCTATAATCATATCATATTTTTCAGGCCGGACAAAAAGATTATCAAAGGGATTGCTGTCTGTTTCGGAAACGGGGGGCAGGGCTTCAAACAGGTCGCCCTGCATCCACATGACCTGTCCGGACAGTCCCAGGGCATCCGCATTCCGGCGGGCGATTTCCAGGGCAGAGCCGGAAATATCCGTGCCGACTCCGACACAGTCATTGGAATAATGCAGGAGGCTGAGCAGAATGCAACCGCTTCCGGTGCACAGATCCAGGATCCTGGATCCGTCCTCCAGATGGCGCAGAGCCTCTTCGACCATATTTTCCGTATCCTGTTCCGGGATCAGCACATCCCTTGATACGACAAAGGGCAGTCCCATAAAGGACTGCTCTCCCACTATGTATGCCAGCGGTTCCCTCGCTGCTCTTCTGCGGGCCCCTGCCAGGCAGGCTTCCCTGTCCGCCGTCCCGACGGGCGTTTCCGGATCCGCCAGCAGTTTGTAGGCGGGGATCCCGCAGAAATGTTCCAGCAAAAGGCGCGCGTCAAGACTGCCGTCCTCCAGTTCCTGCAGGATGGCAGCGCAATCTTCATAGACTTGTCTGCAGGTAAAAACAGCCTCCTGCAGGCCGGACACCGATGCAGCTGTGCCGTGTCCTGTTTCTGCTCCCGTATCTTTTCTGTCCATCAGCGGTCTCCCGTTTCAGCAGCTGTGTCAAAAGTCATTCCGAAATCGGACGTCAGATAGGCGCGCCAGTCAAAGACTGCCTCAACAGAGGCAATGGCCGCCTCGATCATCTCCGGATCCGGCTCCCTGGTCGTCAGTCCCTGCAGCCAGAGGCCGGGCTTGGACAGAAGGGCGATCACCGGGTTGTCGGAACTTCCCGCAAAGCGGATCAGTTCATAGGAGATGCCCGAGATCACCGGCAGGAGCAGGATGCGGATCCCGACACGCGCCAGAGGATTTCTGACTCTGATAAAGAAAAACAGAACAATGCTGACAAGCATGACAAACAGAATAAAGCTGCTGCCGCAGCGCTTGTGAAGCCTCGTCGCTTTTGAAGCATTTTCCACTGTCAGTTCATGTCCGCTCTCCAGACAGTTGATGCATTTGTGCTCTGCCCCGTGATACTGGAAGAGCCTGCGGATATCCTTCATCTGTGAGATCAGAAGAATATAAATGACGAAAATAGCAATGCGGATCACGCCCTCAAACAGAGAGAGCAGGGCAGGATTGCCCAGAAAACGGACCACATGGGAGGCCAGAAAGACCGGGAGCGCCATGAAGAGTCCCAGCGCAATGACCAGGCTGACGATCATGACCAGTGTCATCATGATCCTCTCGCCCAGAGACTCCTTCTCCTCTTCTTCTGCAGGTATTCCCCGGCTCTTTTTCTCTTCTTCATGTCCGGATCCATCCACCTTCTCTGCCGCGGCTGCATTCCGGGCGGCTTCGGCCATGCTGTCTTCCGCCTTTTCATCCGGCTCCGCGTCGGGATCGTCTTCCGCGTAGATCGTGGCGGAATAATCGGTGCAGCGAAGTCCCAGGATCATGGAATCGATGAAAACAAAAATCCCTCTTACAAAAGGAATCTTTTTGAGGGGAGATCCCGCCAGGATCCCCTTATAGGTCTCTTCCTTTACAATGATGCTGCCGTCGCTCTTTCGCACGGCGATAGCGTATCTGTCCTTGTTGCGCATCATGACGCCCTCAAGGACCGCCTGGCCGCCGATGCCGGAGTTGTGCTGTCTGCATTCCTTCATAATATAAAACCAATCATCTGAATACTGACCGGTCATCACGGATGTGAGCCGGTCATACTGACATTTTTTCTGACAACAACAACGGCAAGACACAGGGGAGTTACCCTCTGCTGCCTTGCCGTCTGCA
>CAMKEX010000165.1 GCA_946411695.1 uncultured Lachnospiraceae bacterium | reverse complement strand
TCTCTTTTTCCCACTCATCGTCAGAGCACATTTTTCTGTAACCCCTGAAATCCTCAATGGTTGAAAGTTGGTAAGCCAGAAAGTCTTCTCTTCTCTCTGCTTTTTCCTCTTGATAATCCTTCCGTTCATGATAGAGTTCAATCAGTCGTTGTGAGTAAGAGTGCACCAGATAAGCAGACTCCGTGTCCAGCTTCTTCCCCTGCTTCAACAGCCGAATCTCTTCTTCTGCATCACCTTCTTCCTGAGCCTTCTTCAAGTAATATTTTCTTACAGACTGAAAGTTCATATGTTTGCGTCTGAAACGGTCTATCTCCTCCTCCGAAGCACCGAGACGCTTCATCAGGATCATCCTGAGTTCTATCGCTTCGATGGAGTACCCGTAATGACTTGAAAACACGGATTTGCATTCGCCGGACTCCCCACTCTCTTCGATCAGTTTGTCCAGATGCTTTATTTCCTCCTTCAATTCATCCTTTGAAGCAAGTTCATATCTGATAAAATCCTGCAGGATATCTTCCATATAATCGACAACTGTTCCGTCATCAGCGTGTTCCAGAAACCAGTTTTTGATCAGTCCTTTCTCCACATCTGAAGCATCAGCGACTGCCCTCTGCCAGATCTTATAGCATACGTCTGAAATCATTGCGATCTGACCGTCATCGTCTATATCACAATCACTAAGCTCGATAAAGGCATATTTTGCCAGCTCAAAGGCGTCATAATACTGCTCATTATCAAAAAGCTGCTTGGTTTTACTTTCGAGGTATGAGATCAAATCATCGCAAAAGTCCATTGCACTATGATAGTTTATATAGCCCCCGCGGTCGGAATAGACATCAAAAATATTATCAATCTCTCTCTCCAGCTCATCAATATCCGAGGTAGTATTGACTCCTGCCAGCATGACACGTATACGGCTCTCTGTCTGCTCATCCCCTGCTGCCAGATTCACAAGAATTCTTTCCAACAGACTCCGATCCGCTTTTGAGATCAGCTCATCTATAGAAATCAGATCGTCATCTTCTGAAAAACTATCTTCAAAGCCAGTCTCACTGAACTCATAGCCGTCTTTTCCGTCATCGTCAATTTCGTAAAGAACAGCTGCCATGTGCTTGCAATAATTTCCACCAGCGGCGTATGGACATGAACAATATGCATCCAGAACATAATGTCCATCATAATTTATCTTTACTTTGTAGTATTCAGTTCCTTCTACAACTGCTTCGATTACATCCTTTTTTCTAATGATATGCTGCACCGCTCCGCTTCTGGCATACCTCCATCCTCTCTCTAAGATATGGGGTTCAAAGTAATTTTCCCACTCGTACATCACTTGTGTTCCTTTCTTTTAACAGATTCCGGCGGCGCCCAGTATATGTAAGGCTCTTATTGTCTTCTTCCTCATAATGATCCACAATTATTCCTCCGACATATCCTCTTCAAAAGGAAAGCTCCGGTTTATGATCCTCCCTGCAGCATGTTTTGCTGCAGGTGCCTGACTCACTGGTGTCCTGCGGGACACCATATTTTGTCTCATATTTGGTTAGGTGTAATATAGTGAAGAGTTAACAACTACCCTTGAACTACTCTCATTCTCCCATCAAGTCAAACTTATCCAAGTCAATGTGGATTCTTTCATCAAATATACGATCATAGTACTGCTTTCCAGTTTCTTCATCCATCTGCATGACATTATCAAATGAATACTCTGGAACGCCGTAATCATCGTACCCTACTATATCACGTCCTTCCGGATAGTAAAAAAATGGCTCATCCGGATAAGTGTCTCCATCAACATCAACCGCTTCTATTTCCTTCAGCGATCAGTCGTTTTTATCTGCCCATACTCCCTCTCATATTGCCTGGTTCAGCTCCTCTCCCAAATCGATTGGATAGACTTGTCGATGCCCTCGCGGATTTTTCTGACCTCGACTTCCTTCCACTTCTGAATGAAAGGAACCATATCCGGAGTCCCGTTTTCTTTTATCAAATCAAGTATAATCCAGATTACCTGTCTGTTTGTGTGCTCTTTAAGCTTCACAATGAACTGTTCATCATTATCTCCTGCCGCTTTACATAATTGATCATATAATTCCTGTGCATATGTTCTTTTCTCGATTTCCCACCCTGTTTTGGAAAAAACCAGAACCGGAAGACGATAATTATATTCTATCTTCAGGTATTCATTTTTGATCATCCAGTCCACCCTGAAGCCGATTTCTGTCATCGTCATCTCATTATAAAAGCCATACGCCGGGCATTGATCTAACCCCAGTTCGAGCAGTTTCTTATCTCTTGATCCCTTAAGGATCTTAACAAGCATGGTCCTCCCGCCAGAATCAATCAATTCGTCCGCAGCTCTGAGAATAGTTGCAATTTCTTCAGCAGAAAGCTGTTTTACAGAACCTGTGTCAAGATGAAACTGTACTCGATTTACCCTTTTTCCCATAATCGCAATTCCCTTATCCTCTATCCATAGAACAAAAGGACCGTCCCCTGCTGTTCTAGTATAGCATGATGAATATCTCCTTTATATTGCTTTTATAGAGTGTTTTTGCAGATATTTTTCATTTTGCGATGCTTCTTCTTTAGGCTCTGCGGACTTCATCATATTCCTTTTAAATCCCAGGACAGTTCTTCTCCATGCAGGCTGCTTACCCGGAAAGATGTTTGTCGTTGTCTGCAAAATCATCATCTGCTATCCTGAAAATATCGAAGCGCATCGAACATGTTTTACAGATATAAATGGTTATAGAAATGAATAGAAAAGAGGATCTAGTCATGCCTCCGGATTCTATGCCCCGGTCATTAAAGACTGTAAGGAATCCTGTGTGTCAGCCGGCTTCCGTCAAAACCGGTTCCCGCCGCCCCAGGTCTGCCGTTAGGTTCACACTGCCTGACCTTCCCAGAGAACAATGGTGCGATTTCCGTATCGCATATGAGGAAGGCAACCGAACTCTCGTGCAGTTAGCAGAAGAATATATGTGCGACCCCAGGACAGTAAAAGCCTGCATCCTGCGAAATAAACCGAGCAGTTCCCTGGGAAAGAAGTCTGTTCCGACACAGATCGACCTCTGTAAGGACGAAATCCGGGAAACACTCGGGAAAACACTTCCTGATCTGCCCGAAACTGTTCATTCCATTTACCAGCTCAGCAACTACCTGCTGCCGATTCTGCGCGAGCAAGGATACAAAGGGAGCGAGCGCACTCTGCGGAACTATCTATATATGCATCCAAACATAAAAGCTCTCTTTGAAAAAAGAGCGCATGACACACTCTCTGCCGGAAAGGATACAACATGATTAAAGTCAGAAATACTCCACAACTTGCAGGGATCACTATCCTCGGTGATTATGAAGATCTGAACGCCCTGTATGATGCTGTCTCCAGATATTCCAGATTCTTCCTCAACCATCAGGATAATGACTATGCCGAAAACTGTCTCGAGTGCCTGCTCGGACTCTGTTATGACCTCAGACATGCCTATCAGGGTGACCGTGGATATGAATCGGTTGAAAACCGCGCTGATTCAATAGGCTTAATGGCAGGCATCTTATATGAGTTACCGCAAGATTATAAGAACAGGATCGAAACTGCACGTGCTTCATACGATAATGGTAATCTATATTTTTCTGTTGAAGTGCTCTATCCCTGGGCCTTGTACTACATGTTCACTCTAAAGACGATTGCAGATGCACACTTCCGCAGTCATTGGTTCGAAGACCTGAAAGTCCCTTATGACAAATACATGGCGGAAAAAGACGAGGCGCTCCTTCGATACTTTGTTCAGCTGATCTGGGAAGCC
Source organism: uncultured Lachnospiraceae bacterium (assembly GCA_946411695.1). Classification (GTDB taxonomy): domain Bacteria; phylum Bacillota; class Clostridia; order Lachnospirales; family Lachnospiraceae; genus CAG-791. The sequence goes on along the minus strand of CAMKEX010000165.1, from coordinate 3,825 downwards.
CTCCAAAGCGAGATTCCCGATGATATACTGAGTTCCGTTTATGAATACACCTCGCTCTATACGAAAACAGACTACTACATCTCCTATCCGGACATGTATCTGGAATGGCTCTGCACCTGGTGGATTCTGGCCGCCCCCACCAGGGAAACCCGGCATTCTATACTTCCTCTGCTATGCCTGGAGCTGTCCTCCATCTATGAAGAAGATGAACTGGAGATCGAGGATAAGCTCGCAGAAGATAAAGAGACACTGCGTGAACTGCTTGCAGAATCATCCAAATCCGACTCTCTGATTAAGGGAGGTGAGCGAAAAAAAAGAAAAAAGGGAAAAAAAGAGACTACCGAAACTCAATCTCCGGAAGTCCCTGTAGATGATATGGAATCAAAAATCCATTTGCTCCGTTTTTATATCCATGTTCATGAAATAACGCTGTCATGCGTGGAGAAATACGATACATACCTGGATAAAGCAACCGATGAAATCCACCCCCCGTATTTTCCCATGGAAGAATATATGTACCGGATTCACGAGCATGTCAGCGAAAACGGTACCTTCTCCGAGATTACTTACCATGACTATCTCGTGGATGAAATTGGCGAAGTGGACTGGGAGAAATTGGAGTGGTGAACCCTTTAGTGATTCGTGCCAGTCCGGGACAAGGTAGTTGTACTCATGATGTCTCCTTTCTTGACATATCACCAGATTGCTTTTTGTTTAAGACCTTCTATGGTTTGGTATATCATAGAAGGTCTTAGTGTATCTGACTCGTGACTGCCCCCCTATTATCTTTAATGTCACATAATAAAATATCCTCATCATTCGATATAGGAATATATTATGAATTACTTCAGAATCCTGCAGACACTTTTCATGTGCTCAGCTGCTGTATGTGTCCAACGATTGTCGCTGATAATAATAAAACTCTAATATATGTCATCATAATCAGCAACCTCGTCAATGTCCCACTCAATTCCAAGCTTAGCTGCCGTCTGTACAAACTCTTCTTTTGTGGTTGGCAATTCTATTGAACTACAAGAATTCTCATAAGGATGTACAACTGCAATCCACATCCCGAATCCACCTTCGACATCTTCAACTACTTCAAATCCAAGACCACATCTATATCCTTCGCCGCCCAGCATATTGCAATACGCAATACACTCAGTACAGTCCCTCCCTTTCTTCTTCGCCATTGCGTTTTTCCTTCATTTCAAATATTAAGAACTACTTTGAATTTTCGGAGTATCCTGTCGATTGTCGTTATATCCCATCCTCCTGGATTGACTGCAATTAACTCAGATTGACACAGTTTTACCCACACCCGCAAATGTCAAGGGGCTGACGAGTACTTCCTCAATGCGGAAACATTGGGACGGAAACAAAAGGACCGTCCCTTGTTTTCCCAAAAGGGCCGTCCCTTGTTTTCCCTTGTTTTCAGGGAGGTCAGTCTCTCTGCGGCATTGCCTCGGGGCGTTCAAATGTAGTATTCACTTGTACGTACCGGTTTTCCTTTGCTGAGATCAGGATAGCTTCGCTGACCTCGAGCATGTGCAGGGCCATGGCTCCGCTCGCGCGGCAGGGGCGGCCCTCCTCGATCGCATGCACGATGTCGATCAGGCCGATTCGCAATGCTTTCATCAGTAATATTTCCTCTCTCTACTTTATAAGTTAATAGCTGTCTTGCTGCCAGCCTCGCCATAGCCGTTCACACCGCCGCAGGTGCAGTCACATCTCCAGCGGTCTTATGGCAGTTCTTCAACACCCTGCTGCAGATGGAAGGGAAGTGATGATCTGTTTTCGCGTTTTTGCCGAATTATATTGATCCCTGAACGTTTTTTTGATACCGCCTCCAAACGAAAGCGGCATTGACGAGACCAGCCCGTCGGAAATGATGATTCCTCGATAGGGCAGGAGTGTGGCAACAATCATGATAGGGGGCTGCATGTAGAAGAACATTTCTTCCCAGCTGGACTTGATGCCTCGAACCTGATAAACGGTATTATCTTCAATGGAAATCAGGATCGATCCCTTTTTCAGGTGTCTTTCAAGAACAAATCGCCCGGAGACGCAGTTCTTCCATCCGGAAACAATACTCTTGTGTTCCGGGGAAAGTCCCGCACCGGGACCTGCCAGATACTCATCAATGAGAGTGACATCAGCCCAGAGTGCATCGGCAATAACCTTAACCTCTGCAGGATCCAGTTCCGGCTGCTGGCGCAGATCACGGAGCTCGTTAATATGACATCTTTCATTTACAAAATCAAGCAGGGGAAACCACAGGTCATAATAGAGTGTGACGTCCTCCTCCGGCAGAACTGGCGCAGAATCGGTAAGAGGCGCCAGTACACTATCCGCATATTCTTTCACAGAAGAGGAAACAGCCTCTTCACTACCGGCAGAAGATGCAGAAAGCCAGCGCATTTCCCTCAATTCTTTTTCCAGCTGGTCAAAAAACCATTGCTCTTCCAGATTATAGCCTTTCACTGCATTTTCCAAACGGCCGCGGAACTGATCCGCAAGCAGGGTTCCTTCCTCAGAATCATCAATATTCTGGAAAACTTTGCCAATAGATTGGAGCATGCGGTCGGTACTACTGAACAAAGAGCTGGGAAGGCGGGTGTAATTGTTGATGATATCTATCCCATATTCCAGGCAGCAGAGCCTCAGATCTATAATGCCCGTCAAACTCGGTCCAGCCTTTTCAAAATCACTGATCACTTCTTTTGCACGCGGCAGGTTCAACTTTGCTTTCCCCCTTTTTGTGTAGAAGCAATCTCGAAGGTTCTCTTTTGCTTCTTTCAGAAGGGCTGATTCAAAGTCTGTGCCTTTTATTCGGATATTGAAATAATTGGCAGCTTCCGGGGAAGTAGTATACACACCCTCCAGAAGGGATGAGAGATCTTCTCTCGTATAACTTCGCAGTTCTTTTCGAAATTGCGCAGCAGTCAGTCTTTTCACCTTTATTGTTTTACCCATATCCACCTTTTTCCTTCAAAAATAGTATATTTCCTGACATTTCCCCTGAAGTACAATGCAAAATCGGGGACGGTCCTTTTGTTTCCGTCCCCTTGTTCATTCGAAAGGGATAACACAAAAGATCTTGTCTAATGATACTTACTATATCAAAATTGTCGTACATTATCCCGGATTGACTACAATTAATTCAGATTGACACAATTTTACTCACACCGCAAATGTCAAGGGGCTGACGAGTACTTCCTCAATGCGGAAACATGGGGACAGAAACAAAAGGACCGTCCCTTGTTTTCTATTACAGTTTTTCCTACACCCGCAAATGTCAAAGAGACTGACGAGTACAATTGCTATCCACCACAGAATTCGCGTATCAATCTTGGGTATATTGATGTATTGCAACTTGCAGTACAATGTAATACAATAAATATGCAGGAGGTAATCACTATGAAAAAAAATGCAACTGTAAGTGCCCGGATAGATGAAGATGTTAAAAACCAGGCGGAAGATATTCTCCATCAGCTTGGAATTCCAGTGTCTGTGGTAATAAACACCCTGTATCACCAGATCATTGCAAGAAAAGGCGTCCCCTTCTCTATAACACTCCCGCCCAGTCCCCGTAGTCTGGATGTATTAACACAGTCCGAACTGGACGCCAAACTACAACATAGTTACGAGCAGACTCTTTCGCGTCAGGGAAAACCTATGGATGAAATCTTCGATGAGATCGAAAGGAAACATAATTGATGGATGAATACAAAATAGCCATCACTCCTGACGCAGAAACAGACTTGAATGAACTAGTATGACCTTTTTTAATTAACTTGACATTTCCAATAATGTCTTGGTTTT
>CAMKEX010000164.1 GCA_946411695.1 uncultured Lachnospiraceae bacterium | reverse complement strand
TGGCCTCTTCCTGGATGATATCGACGATATCGTCGATGGTGATGATACCGACCATCCGGTCCTCATTGTCCACAACCGGCATTGCCGTGAAGTCATATTTCTGGAAAGCCATGGCGACTTCTTCCTGGTCGGTCGTGGTGTTGATGCTGATGATATTTTCATTCATCATCTCCCCGATGATCGTATCGGGATCCGCCATGACCAGGTAGCGGAGGGCGACGGTGCCCAGCAGCACCCTCTGAGGATCGAGAACGTAACACACATTGACCGTCTCTTTGTCCAGACCGATCCTGCGGATGCGTTCGATGGCGTCCCGGACCGTCATGCTCTCTTTGAGATCGACATACTCGACCGTCATGATGCTGCCGGCCGAATCCTCCGGATAGCGCAGCAGGTGGTTGATATCCGCCCTGGTATCGGGGCGGGCATTGCTCAGGATCTTCTTGACAACATTGGCGGGCATCTCCTCCAGGAAATCCGCCGCGTCGTCCGCCATCAGGTTATCTATGATACTGGATGCTTCTTTATCGGAAAGTGACTGGATAATATACTGCTGATCGTCAAACTCCAGGTCGGCAAAGACGTCCGCCGCCAGGCCTTTGGGAAGAATGCGGAAGATCTTGAGGGATTCTTCGTCTTCCATGTCGTCCATGACCGCTGCTATATCAGCTGTCTGCATATCCGCGCAGGTCTGCCGGAGCCGGGTATATTGTCTCGATTCAAGCAATTCCCTGAGAATGTGTTCATACTCTCTGTTTTTATCTTCCATGCTGCCCCCTTTCCTGACTTAGTACTCTGAAGCAATCGTCTGTGGGGCGCGGCGTCATTTTCCGCCGGCCCTGCTGATGGGGAAAAACCCCTCCGCCTCTATCTCAATCCCGGCCCCTCCGCTGGTGAGGGCCGAGATCTTTGTCTGCAAGGCGTCCGCATTCGCTTCCTCTGCCGTCAGATGAAGCGTAACCTTTGCCCCGTATTCCGTCTCACCCATCTCGATCCCGTCGCGTCTGAGTTCATACATGAGCTTGTCGAGCGCTCCGTATTCCACGGTGACGGCAAGTTTACGGCACAGGCACATGCGCACCGTCCGGGCGTTTTCCAGCGCCGCGCGCGCCGCCTGGGTATAGGCGCGCACCAGGCCTCCTGTCCCCAGGAGAGTTCCTCCGAAATAGCGGGTGACAATGACGAGCACATTGGTGCAGCCGCTTCCCTCGATCACTTTGAGAATAGGCTGTCCTGCCGTACCGGAGGGTTCTCCGTCGTCCGCGGATTTTTTGCGCTCCGAGCCCTCTCCCATCACCCAGGCATAGCAGTGGTGACGCGCGTCATAATACTTTTTCCGGATCCCGGCCACATAGGCAGCGGCCTCTTCCTCCGTCTCCACATGTACCGCCTCCCCGAGAAAGCGGGATTTTTTCTCTTCGTATTCACCTTTTCCGGTCTCACTGATCGTCAGGTACTCGGCAGCCATTTCCCGTCTCCTCTCCTGCAAAAAACAGATAACGCCTTATATAGTATACCATCAAAATCCTTATTTTGGAAAAATCTGTAACTTATGTTTTGTGTTTTTCGTGTTTATAAGCATCCCTGTTTTTGATATAATGTAAAAATGGTTTCAGATCAGGGTCCCGCAAGCGGGATTCCGGCACCGGGCGGGAATGCCCGCCGAAATGATTAAGATTAACGGAAGAAGGTATCATCTATGGTATTTGATAAAAATTCAATTTCCGAAAAGCGGAAGGCCGTCGACGCAAAGGCCCGCAAGCGCTTTTCCCGCCTGCGCGTCATAGTGACAACCGTCCTGGTCACTGTGATCGCGGGAACCGCTCTGATCGGCGCAAGCGCCGTATACGGGACCTACAGGGGAATCCTTGAGGTCTCACCCGATATAGGTACGATCGATGTCAGCCCCAAAGGATTCTCCACCTTTGTCTATGACACAAAAAATAATGAGATCGCCAAGCTCGTCTCGACCGATTCCAACCGTATACCGGTCAAGCAGGACGGGATCTCCGAAACACTGGCCCACGCCTTCGTCGCGATCGAGGACGAACGTTTCTACCAGCACCGCGGCATTGACATCCCCGGCATTTTCCGCGCCGTCTATGTCGGCCTCCGCGGGGGCCTGGACTTCTCCGAGGGCGCCAGTACGATCACCCAGCAGCTGATCAAGAACAATGTCTTTACCGACTGGACCAACGAGACCACCCAGGACCGCGTCAAGAGAAAGATCCAGGAGCAGTATCTGGCCTATGAGCTCGAGAAGAGCATGCCCAAGTCAGAGATCCTGCTCAACTATCTCAACACCATCAACCTGGGTCACAATACGCTCGGTGTCGAGGCGGCCTCCCAGCGCTATTTCAACAAACACGCGGTGGACCTGTCTCTGGCCGAATGCGCGGTACTGGCCGCGATCACGCAGAACCCGACCGCCTACGATCCGATCGTATATCCCGAAGACAACAGAGCCCGCCAGGAAGTCGTCCTGGAGCACATGCTCACACAGGGCTATATCACACAGGCCGAATACGATGCGGCACTCGGCGAGGACGTCTATGCAACCATCGCCTCCGTCAACGTTGACAAGGAAAAAGTTGACAACCGCGTCAACTCCTATTTCGTCGATGCACTGATCCGCCAGGTTCTGCGCGATATGCAGGATGAAGAGCTGAATCTGGTCGACGACGGCGTGGCCTGGGACGAGGATCAGGCCTACGCGATGCTCTACAGCGGCGGTCTCCGCATCCAGTCGACCCAGGATCCGGACATCCAGAAGATCGTAGACAAACAGTGCAGTGAAGATTCCGGCAACTTCCCTTCCGGAACCACCTATTATCTCAATTACGCACTGACAGTCATCTCCCCCGACGGGACGCAGACCAACTACGACAGCAACAGTCTGGAAGCCTATTTCAGAGAGCGCGACGAGAATTACAGTATTCTGTACACCTCCCGTCACCGCGCAAAAGAGGATATAGAGGCCTTCCGCAATTCTGTGATGGGCCCTGATGACACCTATGACGAAAACTATGAGCTCGCTCCCCAGCCGGAAATCTCCGTGACGGTAGCGGACCAGAATACAGGTTATGTTGTCGCCATGCTGGGCGGACGCGGCGAAAAGGAAGCCAGCCGAACGCTGAACCGCGCAACCGACACCACCAGACAGCCCGGCTCCACATTCAAGATCATCTCGACCTTTGCCGCAGCCCTTGACAGCGACGAGGCGAAGGACAAATACGGCAACCGTTTCACCCTGGCCTCCACACAGCTGGATGAGAAATTCAAATACAATAACGGCGTCGAGGTACATAACTGGTACAGCGGCTACCGGGGACTGCAGACCATCCGCTCTGCCATCCAGGATTCCCTCAACGTCATCGCCGTCAAGACACTGACAGATATCACCCCGCAGCTCGGTTTTGAGTATGCCGAAAAGCTGGGGATCAACACACTTGTCGACGGCGAGGAGATCAACGGCCAGATCTTCTCGGATGCCGTCCAGACACTCGCCCTCGGCGGTATCACCTACGGCGTGCGGAATATCGAGCTCAATGCCGCTTTCTCCACGATCGCCAACGGCGGACATTACATTGTGCCCCGGCTCTACACCAAGGTCACCGATCAGGAGGGCCGGACTGTCCTGGACAACACAAAGCCCGCCCAGGAACGTGTCCTGAAAAAGACCACCTGTTTCCTCCTTACGGACGCCATGAAAGACGTTCTGACCAAGGGTACGGGATCAGCCGCCTATTTTAACACCACTGCTGTCGCCGGCAAGACCGGTACGACAGAGGACAGCAATGATGTCTGGTTCTCCGGCTATACCCCCAACTACACAGCCACTGTCTGGGCAGGCTATGACAACAACACCAAGCTCAGCAAAGAAGAAGAATCCCTGGCCATGATCATCTGGAAGCAGGTCATGTCCCGCATCGACGCCAACAAGGAGTCTTCCGATTTCAAAAAGCCTGACGGACTGACCACAGCTGTTGTATGCAGAGACACCGGACTTCTCGCAGTCGACGGCTACTGCGACCACGCTTACACAGAGTATTTTGTAAAAGGCACCGCTCCCAGTTCCTACTGCCCGACCGGTCTGAAGAAAAAACAGAAGGCCGCCGACAAGAAGAAGAAGGAAGAAGAGCAGAAAAAGAAGACAGAGGAAAAAGAGTCCAACATCAACACGGGCAAAAAGCTGGATGGCGTCAACCGCTGATCCGGGACTCTGCCGCTCAAGGATCCTCGCCGGATCCAGGACCCGCCCGCGGGTCCTGCGCGATAAAAAACAAAAAAACGGAACGGAGGAGAAGGCATCCGCCCTCACATCCGTTCCGTATTTTTTGCCCTTTTCTGCCCTTTTTTGCCCGGCACGCAGAATCTGCAGGCGGGCCCTGACTCTTTTTCCCGGATCCTTTCTCCCGGATCTTCAACTATCGGTGTCTGTGCGCTGCCCGTCTCTGTCTTTGACTCTGTCTTTGTGTCTGACAAAGAAAAAGCCTGCAGCTCCGCACACCAGCATCACTGCGCCTGCATAACGCAGCACATCCGGATAAAAGGAATCCGTACCCGCGATTTCCAGTACTCCCTTCAAAAAACTCGAGACAGTCACTGCCGCGATCCCGAAGCGATAGATGTCCTTCATGACTTCTCCTGCTCCGCTTTCATCCGGGACGGTGTCTCTGAAAGGAAAAATCTCCGCAGCGGTCAGAGCCGCGGGGACGACTCCCAGGACCAGGGGCCAGAGGGCCAGCCAGCTCATCCAGAATGAGCGGATTCCATGTGAAAAATGTCCATAGATCACGGACACCAGCAGGCAGAAGGCGGCGATCGCCAGATAGCGAACCAGGATCTTCCTGCCTGTACTCTTATCTTCCCGCATATTTTCCGATCCCCTTTTTTTAAACCGGTTATGAAAAACGATCCATAATGAATCGCTTGAACTGCCTGAACTGATCGAATACTGAGGTCAGTAACCGATATAGATGATGTCGCTGATCGTGCGCTCCGCGATCACATCTCCGTAGGTGGTAGGTTTATTGAGTACCTTACCGTTAAACCAGATGGTGGAGGATCCTCCCCCATCGAGGTTATATGCAATATCGCAGCCCTGCTGCTGCATAAACTCCGCCAGTTCAAACAGGGACAGGCCTCTGCTCTCCCTGGTCCTGCCGTCCGAGACCACCATCAGATAATGGAGGGGTTCGAGAATGCCTATGGCAGTGCGCGGATTCGTGATCTGCGCGCGCTCCACCTCTTCTCCCGCGAAGACCTGGACTTCCCCGTGATTGACCAGGGCCGGGCCGAAGGAAAAGATCTCCCTCGCCCCGCTGTCCGCCAGGTCCTGTGCCGTCGCATCGGCCTCATTGACAATCTCAAAGGATCCGTCCTCCCTGATCACCAGGTCCTCGCCGTAGGGATAACGGGTGTTGGAGGAATCCCTGTAGAGATATCCGCCGCGCATGACATATCCCTTTTCGCGGAAGCCATAGTAATCACCGTTGATGGCAAAAACCGCCCCGCTGCGCTCTGCGATCCCCGAAGTGACTTCCGCGAGATTTCTTCCGAAGGAATCTCCCGCAAGGCCGGTTTTCAAAAGGGACGGATCCTGCAGCTGTACATCCGCAATGTAGACGGTGGTAACCCCGACGCGCTCCGTCCGGATCTGAATGCTGATCATCCCGTCATCATAGCTGTTCTCCGTGATGACAGGATCGTATTTGGCGCCGAAGATCCCTTTTTCACGGAAGATCCGCACTATATTTCTCGGGATCACAAATGTGTCCAGCAGCACGAACAGGGAGTAGAGGACGAGAAATACCGCATAGATGATCCGGATTCTCCCGGTCCCTCTCCGGGTTTGTCTGTGTTTTGAGTCTCTCATAATATGACTACCGTTTCCGGGGTGAACCGAATACCCATCGTTTCTGAACATGATAATTGACTATGAAAAGCGTCACGTCTGCAGCGGCCTTTCCCAAAGCCGCGGGCATCCCCGCATAGGAGAATGCGGACACGATCCCTGCGTTGCAGAGCATATTTCCTCCGAACAGGAGCAGATAGCGGACAGCCTCTCTGCCGGCGTGCCCCTTGCTCTGAAAACTCCAGCGGCGGTTCAGTTCGAAATTGAACAGTCCCGAACCGATCCTGGCAGCTGCCGCAGCGGCACCTGCTGCCCCGGCCGCAGTCCCCGCCGCCCCGGCTGCACCCTGAGCTGCGCCGGCTGTTCCTGATGTGAAAGCGGACACTCCGAAAAGCCTGAGGAGAATGAGGAACAGCGCCCAGTCCACTGCGGCGCTGCCTGCCGCGGAGGCCGCGTACCGCAGAGGCTTTTTGTAGATCAGCATGGAATCCCGGACCGGGCGGAAATGAGAGGTCCTGTTTCCCTCTTCATATACGGTCTCGATGGGGATCTGGACCAGATCCGCCTTGCTGACAGCCTCTGTGAGGAAGTTCATCTCATACTCGTATCTGTCTCCCTCCGTCTCCATGGAAAGGGGCAGAAGCGCCGCGGGAATGCCCCTGAGGCCGGTCTGCGTATCCCCGCAGGAAGTTCCCGTCGAGAGACGGAAAAAAGCCGCTGTGATCCGGTTGCCCAGCCTGCTCCGTGCAGGAACATCCCTGCCGGAAAAGTCACGCACACCGAGCACCAGGACAGGCCTGGCGGCATCTCCCCGGGCATTGTGATCCAGGACAGCCCGGGCAACTCTCAGGATATCCTTGGGAAGGTGCTGTCCGTCGGCGTCCGCCGTCACGACATGGACATCCGCTCCAAAGCACTCCATTGCCTCCCGGATGCCGGTCCTGATCGCGGCTCCCTTGCCCCGGTTCACTTCATGATGGACGACACGGCAGCCCATTGCCTCGGCCGCATCGAAGAGGGCTCTGTACTCTTCCTGTCCCCCGTCATCTACGATAACAATACCGTCGATCTCTGCCGTCTCTGCCGAAATCGGTTTCTCTGTATTTATCCCTGCATGATCTTCCTTCTCCCGCCTGTCTCCGGCGGCAGATCCGCCCGAAAAACTACTGAGCGATTCCAGAAGCTTCAGCATCTTCTCTTCCGGTTTATATGCCGGAATGAGAACAACGATTTTTCCCATTTCTGTCCTCCGCTGTCGAATGCATCGTCCCTGTAGGGGTCCGGCATTGACTTTATACCAATCCCGCAGATCCTTCCCGGCCTGCACATTTGTGTATCTGAAATCAGGGATGGTGCGCATGACTGCGCAAAAACACCTGATCTGATTCCCTGCGCTGAAAACAGCCGGCAGTTTCACTTACGAATTATACCCCATGAGGAAGCCGGTCAGAAGCAAAAACACAGGTTTTCCACAAAATGATTACAGGAAATACGCAGAAATGCCCATGAAGGACAAAAAACTCCGGACAGCCGTTACAGACTCTCCGGAGTATGATCATCGTAGCGAGGGGGGGACTTGAACCCTCGACACCGCGGGTATGAACCGCGTGCTCTAGCCAGCTGAGCTACCTCGCCATATATAAGTACTGTACTGAACCATAACAGAATGATTGCTTTTGCTCTTCTGTGTTCGGTCAGCTTCTATAGTATACGATTGAGAATGGCGTTTGTCAACAGATATTTTTTTATTTTTTCGAGCATGTTTTCCCTGCGTTACAGTTCAGGCCCTACTGAAAAATCAAAATAGAAATCCGCAACCTCCCCTGT
>CAMKEX010000163.1 GCA_946411695.1 uncultured Lachnospiraceae bacterium | reverse complement strand
CTGCAACGACAACACCCGCTGCTGCGGAAACACCAAACTCCTCTTCGCAAGCCTTAACCAGCTCGTTCAGTTCCATAACGGACAGCTCTTTGATCGCCTCAATAAATTCAGCAGTTGTAAGTTTAGCCATTTTATGACCTCCTTAAAATCTTTTCAAATAATCAATCTTAAAATCGAATACTGTGTGCGGAGCGTCTGTCCCGCACCGCTGTGCTTCCCCGGCCTGTGATTATGCCTCCTGGGGAGCTGCGCCTTCGCCATCCTTCTCCGCGATCTGCTTGATAACACGGGCGAAGTTTGCGACAGGAGACTGCATGCTGCCAAGCAGTCTTCCGAGCAGGATCTCTCTGGAAGGGATCTGAGCAACTTCCTCGACACCCTTGACATCGATAACTCTGTTCTCGACTACGCCGCCTTTGACCTCCAGATTCTTAGCAGTCTTGGCGAACTCAACGATGATCCTTGCGGGAGCAGTCGCATCATCCTTGGAAACAGCGATTGCACTGGGACCATTGAGCAGATCGGAAAGGCCTTCAAACGGGGTTCCCTTGAACGCAAAGTTCATCATTGTGTTCTTGTAAACCTTGTAGAAAACACCGGCCTCGCGGAGCTGCTTACGAAGTTCCGTATCCTGCTGAACTGTCAGTCCTCTGTGGTCAACAAGGACCAGAGACTGGGCGCCATCGATCTTCTCGGAAATTTCCTGAACGATAGGCTGCTTCAATTCAACTTTTGCCATTATCTTACCTCCTTATAGATTTCCTTGCGGCGTTCACCTGATTCGCCGCATTTTCCGACGGAGAGTAATTCAAAAAGAACTCTCTGCCGCGAAGACAGAGAGTTCGGAAATATCGACATAAATATCGTGATATTACTCATCCTCGGCGGGTGGACCTGACCTTTACGTATCTGCCAGTCCGGAATCCGACTGCAGACACACCCGCTGTCTTCGGTGGGTGAAAACCTTATACAATTTAGCACCTGCAAAAATCGCTGTCAAGACTATTTTTAAAAAACATTCTATAGTCCCGAAAGAATTTCTGCAGAATGCGGGGTGTCCCGGTCGGACACTCTCTTACGCACCCCTCTTATAGATGCTCCGCATCTATAAGCGTTGTCGGACAGAGGCGCTTCGCGCCTTGTCCGCCTCCGTAAAGCATTTGAATCCGCTTTGGAGTGCAAGCACTCCAAGCGGTTAAAACGCTTTACGGGGTGCTGTTTTTAATACCGGTTGCAGACAACTTTGACGCCGGGGCCCATGGTGGTTGCAAGAGAGATGCTCTTGATGTACTGGCCCTTGACTGCTGCGGGTCTTGCCTTGACAACTGCATCGATCAGTGCGTTGTAGTTGGTCAGCAGCTGCTCTTCTGTGAAGGAAGCCTTGCCGATCGGGCAGTGGATGATGTTGGACTTGTCCAGTCTGTACTCGATCTTACCTGCTTTGATATCGTTGATTGCCTTGGTAACATCCATCGTGACGGTACCGGCCTTGGGGTTCGGCATCAGGCCTTTAGGTCCGAGGATACGGCCGAGGCGGCCGACAACGCTCATCATATCAGGGGTGGCAACGACTACGTCGAAATCCAGCCATCCTTCGTTCTGGATACGGGGAAGGAGCTCCTGGCCGCCGACGAAATCAGCGCCTGCTGCCTGTGCCTCATCCAGCTTCGCACCCTTTGCGAATACGAGCACACGAACCTTCTTGCCGGTGCCGGCGGGAAGGACTACGGCGCCGCGGACCTGCTGGTCAGCGTGACGTCCGTCGCAGCTTGTACGGATGTTGATCTCTACGGTCTCATCAAATTTAGCAGTTGCGGTCTTCTTGACAAGTGCAATGGCTTCTTCCGCTTCATAAACGGCTGTGCGGTCGACAAGTTTCGCCGCTTCAGCATACTTTTTACCATGTTTCATATCTGTTTCCTCCTATCGGCGATTACTTATTCCGCTACAGTGACACCCATGCTTCTGGCTGTGCCTTCGATCATGCTCATGGCTGCCTCAAGGCTTGCTGCATTGAGGTCGGGCATCTTGAGCTCGGCGATTTCCTTGACCTGATCCTTGGTGATGGAACCGACTTTTTCCTTGTTCGGAACGCCGGAAGCCTTTGCCAGTCCTGCTGCCTTTTTGATCAGAACAGCTGCGGGGGGAGTCTTGGTGATGAAGCTGAAGCTTCTGTCAGCGTAAACAGTAATGACGACGGGGATGATCAGATCACCCTTGTCTGCAGTCCTCGCATTGAATTCCTTGGTAAACTGCACGATGTTGACGCCGTGCTGACCAAGAGCGGGGCCTACCGGGGGAGCGGGAGTTGCTTTGCCGGCGGGAATCTGCAATTTGATGTACCCAGTTACTTTCTTAGCCATTTTTCCTCCTTTGTGGTATTCGCAGCATGGCTGCTGCTCCCACGAAACACTGTGTTACCCCAAGTACTCTTCGATCTGTATACCTGCCGTCCGCACCGCACTCGAAGGAATACGTGCCTGCGGCGGTGTACGCATCAGGAATACTTGCGGATTTCCGCAAATCCGATCTCAACGGGTGTCTCACGCCCGAAGAGTTCCACATTGATTGTGGCGGACTGCTTGCTGTAATCCATTTTCTGTACGATTCCGATTGTGTCTTTCCAGATACCCGCAACGACTGATACACTGTCGCCAACCTCGAAATCAACAGAAATATTCTTGACCCGGATGCCCAGCGGCTTCATTTCCGCCTCTGTGAGCGGAACAGGCTTGCTGCCCGGGCCGACAAATCCGGTGACGCCCCTTGTGTTGCGGACCACATACCAGGTATCGTCGTTCATAATCATACGAACCAGTACGTAGCCGGGGAACATCTTTCTGGAGACATTCTTCTTTTTGCCGTCCTTGACTTCCGTGGTCTCATGCATGGGAACACGGACTTCAAAGATCTGATTCTCCAGATGCCGGTTTTCAATCGTCTTCTCAATATTGATCTTGACTTTGTTTTCATAGCCGGAATAAGTATGTGCGACATACCACTTCGGCTCATCTGTGATCGCGCTCTCATCGAGCTGATCTTCTTCGGAAGCACCTTCCTGTGCCGCGAGCGAAGCCGCTACCGCAGCTGCTTCTTCAGCATCCGAAAAGCTTTCCGCCGCCTGAGCTCCGTCCAGAACATCGGATCCGGCTTCCGCACCCGCCTCCATGGCAAGTGCCTGCATCCTGGCCTCCTCAGCCTTTTCGATATCCTCAGCGCGCCTGGAAAAATCAGGACGCCTGATCTGGCGAACGCCTGGAAGGACTCCCGGTTTCAGCTTTGCTCTAACGGGCTTTGCATCGAAGTTATTCTCTGCCATTCATCTACCTCACCAAACCGATCATGCCGCGTTAATCTTCACCAGGACATCGATCAGGTTCTGTGCGCCGAAGTCGATGACCGTGATCAGCAGTCCCACGACAACAGTTACGCAGACGACCGCAATCAGCTGTTTGACGATTGTTTCACGGCCGGGCCAGATGATCTTGCCGAACTCAGTCCTGACACCTTTAAAAAAGGATCCCAGTTTTGACTGCTTCTCCTGTTTCGCTTTACCCTTCTCTTTCGCTGCCATGAATGACTCCTTGCTTACTTAGTCTCTTTATGAACAGTGTGCTTTCTGCAGAATCTGCAATACTTCTTCATCTCGAGACGCTCAGGGTGTGTCTTCTTGTCCTTTGTTGTGTTATAATTTCTCTGCTTGCACTCAGTGCATGATAATGTAATCCTTGTACGCATGCCGAACCTCCAACAATATGCGCTGTTTGTTTGATTCCTGCGCGAACCGCCGTGCCGTCTGAGTCCGGGCGCCGTTGCCTCGCAATCGGACACATCCTGCCGCCGGCAGGCCATGCAGCCGGACTTTTCGCGCAAAAAAAAAAGACCTTTTGCAACCTTTGATATACCATAGCACAGAAGAACTGCCCCGTCAACTAAAACTTTGCGCGAAGCTTTGAGTCCATGCACGTTCAGGATACATATGGACGATGAGAGCTTGCACTCAAAAGGACATATGTCATCCTGAACGTATACGGCGAATGCCGCGACAGCGAGCAATCGTAAGATTGCGAGCCTGTCGGCATGGACTCAAAGCTGACAGTTCTGCTGCAATCCTGTCGGCATGGCCTCAAATCCGGCAGCCCCTCTCCGGACCTTTCGGCATCTATGTATCTATATAGAGGTAACTATGAAAGAAAAACACACAATGTACGATCACATCAGGAATTTTCTGCTTGTATTTCTGCCGGGTCTTTTTCTGGCCGTGCTCATCTACAGCGCCCTCTCGGGTAGATGGGCAAAGCCGGTAAAAGAAAAATCCGACACCACCCCGCCCTCGATCATGCTCACCCGCGACAACCGCTACTTTGTCCAGCCGGGGGAACAGTACCAGGAGGAGGGCTATGCCGCCTATGATGATACAGACGGAGATCTCACCAAACAGGTACAGGTTTCCGTAAACGGAGACATGGTCCGTTACCGCGTCTCTGACAGCGCCGGAAATATCACCATCCGTTTCCGCAGGATCCCCTATGCCGCCTCCCCGGACCGCACTGCAGATGACTCCCCGGCTGTACCGGCAGAATAAGAAGGTACTTCCTGAGAAGGCACTCCCTGAGCAGAGAAAAAAAATTCCGTCCCGGACTCTTCCCATCCGATCCGGGACGGAAAATAAAAAGAATCATATTGAAGATATTAGAAAAAGCGCCTCTGCATCCGGACCGGATGCGGAGGCGCTGCCTTTATGTCTATGTATCGGCGTCAGTTCCTGCTGACTTTCATTCTCCTGATCAGGACAGTGCTGCTGTGATGATCGACATGGAGTAGACTTCCAGAGCGTTGCAGCCTCTGGAGAGGTCATTGATCTGTGCATTCAGGCCGAGAAGGATCGGGCCGTAAGCATCGAAGTTACCGAAACGCTGAGCGATCTTGTAGCCGATGTTACCTGCGTTGATGTCAGGGAAGATAAAGGTGTTGGCATGGCCTGCAGCCTTCCAGCCGGGAACCTTGGTCTCAGCGACACGAGGGGAAACAGCTGCGTCGAACTGGATCTCGCCGTCGATCGGAACTTCCGGGAATTTCTCCTTGGCCTTCTGAGCCGCATTGTGCATCTTTGTGACATCGGGATCCTTTGCGGAGCCGTTGGTGGAGAAGGAAAGGAAGGCGACCTTGGGGTCGACGCCGAACACCTTCGCGCACTCTATGGTCTCGCCGCAGATCTCAACCAGCTCATCCTCTGTAGGATGAATGTTGATGGCGCAGTCAGCCATTGCCACGACTTCATTTTCACCGGTCGCGGAAGGACGAACCAGGATGAAGCAGGAAGATACGATGCTGTTGCCGGGTTTTGTCTTGATGATCTGCAGAGCGGGACGGACTGTATCAGCTGTGGAATAGGTTGCGCCGCCGAGCAGGCAGTCAGCAACACCCATCTTGACCAGCATAGTTCCGAAATAGTTGCCCTGCTGAAGGATCGGAAGAGCCTTCTCGGGAGTCATGCCTTTGCTCTTTCTGAGCTCGCAGAAGCATGCAACCATCTCATCCATTTTATCATAATTTTCGGGATCGATAATCTGCGCGCCGCGGATATTGTAGCCGGCCTCTTCAGCTGCATCCTGAACTTCCTCTTCCTTGCCGAGAAGGATAGGGGTCAGGAAGCTGCTTGCCAGAAGACGGGAAGCCGCCTCAAGAATACGGGGATCAGATCCCTCAGTGAAGACAATCGTCTTGGGATTCTTCTTCAGCTGTTTAATCATTGCACCAAAACCATACATAATGAAACCTCCCTAGATAAATTTTGTTTTGAAAATCAGGTTAAAAGTTTACAGGTTCGCCCATTTCTAAATTACCCTTAAAAGACATTGTAACATGAACTTTTTAAACTGTCCTGACTTTTTCTTCTATTTTTATAATCATTCTGCACAGAATTGTATACAGACATACTATTTGCCGGGCAGAATCCGGGGGGATAATCATACAGCCGTCTTCTCTGACGAGGTCAAAAGAGGTTCGGGCCGGCTTGCGGAACAAATACAGGCGTGAAAAAGCCAGGTAAAAAATCGTAAAAACCGTAAAAGACCGGTAAAAGACTCGTA
Source organism: uncultured Lachnospiraceae bacterium (assembly GCA_946411695.1). Taxonomy (GTDB): domain Bacteria; phylum Bacillota; class Clostridia; order Lachnospirales; family Lachnospiraceae; genus CAG-791. The sequence goes on along the minus strand of CAMKEX010000163.1, from coordinate 1,629 downwards.
AAAGACTCGGATCAACAGTTTTTTTCACGCAGTCTTTTTACTGTGATATACTTATCACAGGGCCCGGCGGACAGAGGCATCGCCGCGGTAATTGAACCGCCGGGATATATCGGACTTCTGGCTGCGGTCACAGACCGCATTATTCTCTGACAGGGAGGCTTTTATGAAGAAAATAGCCATTTTGGGTTCTACCGGATCGATCGGGCGGCAGACGCTGGATGTGGCAAGGGAACAGAAAGATATAGAAGTTGTCGCGCTCTGCGCGAGACGGAGCGTCGATCTGATGGAGGCGCAGATCCGTGAATTCCGCCCCAGGCGGGCAGTCATGTGGGAGGAGGATGCGGCAGCAGACCTCAGGACCAGGGTGCGTGACCTGGACGTGGAGGTCCTCTCCGGAATGGAGGGCATTCTGGACACAGCCTCCATGGACGGATATGAATATTTTGTCACTGCCATCATGGGGATGGTGGGTGTCAGACCGACCGTCGCCGCGATTGAAAGCGGAAAAAAGATCGCTCTTGCAAATAAGGAGACGCTGGTCACAGCCGGACACATCATCATGCCGCTCGCCGCGGAAAAAGGCGTGCCCATCCTGCCTGTGGACAGCGAGCACAGCGCGATCTTCCAGTCTCTCAACGGCGAGTCCGGAAATAAAATCGCGAAAATCTGGCTGACAGCATCGGGAGGACCTTTCCGCGGACGGACAGCGGAGGAAATAAAGAACATGCGCCCCGAAGACGCGCTCAGGCATCCCACCTGGGAAATGGGACAGAAGATCACGATCGATTCTTCGACCCTCGTCAATAAGGGTCTGGAAGTCATCGAAGCCCGCTGGCTGTTCGACGTCGATCCCTCACAGATCCAGGTCCTGGTTCACCCCCAGAGCATCATCCACTCGGCGGTGGAGTATGAGGACGGCGGTATCATCGCCCAGCTGGGTGTCCCGGACATGCGCCTGCCGATCCAGTATGCCCTTTACTATCCGGAGCGCCGCCCTATGCCGGGAGAAAGACTTGATTTCTATGCTCTTGGCCGGATCACTTTCGAGCGCCCTGACATGGAGACATTCCCGGCCCTTCGCTACGCCTTCGATGCGATCCGGAAAGGCGGAAATATTCCCACAGCCTTTAACGCAGCAGACGAATATGCCGTGCAGAAGTTCCTCGAACGCAGAATCTCCTTCCCGGAGATCTCCGAGATGATCCTTCACAGCATGGAGACCTGCCGCTATATTGAAAATCCCACCCTGGATGAAATCTTCGATACCGAACGCGAAGTGCAGGATATCCTCGCCGGATGGAAAAAATAATAAGTCCGTACCGGCAGGCCTGTAAATAATAAAACGTGATCAGACACTTTGAGTCCATGCCGGCAGGCCCGCAAATGCAGAGCATTTGCGGGCCTGCCGCAGTATTTGCCATACTCATCCAAAGCAGCCTCTCACCGCTTGCGGGCAGGCTCGATGCGTCCCGATGCTGCTTCAGTCTGTGCACAGACTCATTTCTTCGCGCAAAGAAAAAGCCGTGAACATATTGTTCACGGCTTTTCTCATCGGAGTGACGGGATTCGAACCCACGACCCCTTCGTCCCTAACGAAGTGCGCTAGCCAGCTGCGCTACACCCCGATCT
>CAMKEX010000162.1 GCA_946411695.1 uncultured Lachnospiraceae bacterium | reverse complement strand
ATGACGTTTTTGAAGCCCTGAGGGATTTTAGTGTAACTTTTTTGCAAAGTTCTCATATAAGATCAAATGCTCATTGCTTCAGATGCTCATTGCGGCGTGGAAGGCCTCGTGGATGGCATTGGTAACTTTCCTGGCGCCGAGGGCATCTCCGATGGGCACGGTGTAGAATCCTTCTTCACGGAGGGCTTTGAGGAAGCCCTTGTTGTCGAGGGGGACTCTGCCGATTGCGGAGACGATGGTGTCCGCATTGGTGATGATCTTTCTGCCCATCTGGTCGATGGTGAGGACGCCGTCGGGATAAATCTCAACAATCGGTGTGTGGGCCTTGACCTTGACACCGTACTGGTCGAAGAGACCGGTGGGGCGGAAAAGGGCGAGGCCGCCAACGCTGAGGGCGGGGACGAGGGCCTCATAGACTGTGACGTCCTTGCCCTGTCTGGCGAGATGGTAGGCTGTCTCAGATCCGACAAGGCCGCAGCCGATGACGAGAACCTTCTGACCTGTCTCTGCCTTGCCGGTCAGGACATCGTCGGCGTAAACGCAGTTCTCCGCGCCGGGGATGGGATTTTTGGTTTCCACAGAACCAGTTGAGAAGATAACTGCATCCGGTGCGAAGTCTTTCACATAGTCAAGATCCGCCTCTGTCTCTGTCAGAACCTCGATTCCAAGGCGGCACATTTCCTTCTTATAATACTCCACAAGGTTTGCGAAACGATATTTGAAGCAGGGCTTGGAGGCGATGTTCAGGGTTCCGCCAAGCTCCGCCGTCTTTTCGACGAGACGGACTGTGTGTCCGCGGAGAGCAGCCGTCTTCGCGGCCTCCATGCCGGCGACACCGCCGCCGATAACGAGTACCTTCTTTGCTGCTCTTGCTGCCGGGATGTCGTCCTCATTGAGATATTTCCACTCGAGTCCGCTCAGAGGATTGATCGAGCAGCGCATCTCTGCATCGTAGACGATTCTCTGGCCGCATTCCACGCACTTGACGCAGGGGCGGATCTGCTCCCGCACACCCTTCTCAAGTTTGCGGATCCAATCCGGTTCCGCGATCCATTCACGTCCCATGAACAGCATATCGATATCTGTCTCCGCGAGGATCTTCTCCGCTGCCTCGGGCGTCTCGACACCGCCGCCCGTAATGACCGGAACAGAAACAGCGGCTTTAATATCTTTTGCATATTTTACAAAGCTTCCTTCGATTCCCTCGAGGACATAAGCGGACGGGACATAGAGATGAATGACATCATCGCTTCCGCCCGTGACCTCAAATGCATCGACGCCGGCTGCCTGGAGCCTCTTGGCCGTCTCGATGGCATCCTCGATCCTGATGCCGCCCTGGTGAAGCTTATCTCCCAGGGACTCGTCCGCGCACAGACGGAAAATGACCGGATAATCAGGGCCGCAGGTCTTTTTGATTGCCTGAATAATCTCGACCGCAAACAGGTTCCTGTCGATTCCGTAGTTGTCGATCCTGTGATTGGTCACAGAAGACAGGAACTGCATGATGAGATAACCATGCGTGCCGTGGACCTGGACTGCGTCAAAGCCCGCCATCTGGGCCCTCTTGGCCGCGCTCGCGAAATCCTGCACGTACTGGAGCACCTCTCTGGCGGTCAGTGCACGCGGTGTTTTTTCTGTAGAAATAGGCTTTCCGTCGATACGCCCGATCTCACTGGGACCCACCGACTGCTCAACCCACGCCTGAACGCCGGAGTGGATCAGCTGGAGTACTGCACATGCCCCGTTATCCTTGATCGCGTTGGCGATCCTGGAGAGGCCGGGTACATATTTGTCATTGGAAACATTGATAGAACAGGGGATCTGCAGGCCGGTATCGTTGATATAGGCCCCTTCGATCGTGACCATTCCGGCCCCGCCGCGGGCTCTGGCGGCGTAATACTGCACGAGCTGGTCCGTGACCTCGCCGTCGCTGCCTGCGTACAGGGTCGTCATGGCGGACATGTTGATTCGATTGCGGACCGTCATGCGGCCGATCTGAATTGGTTCAAAAATGTGCGGATAGTTTTTTACCATAGCCAAACCTCCTCTTTTTTCGAATAATCAATCATGCAATCATGTTATACTATATGAAATATTGTAATATTTTGAACAATATTCCTGTATTGACAAACAGCTCCGCATGTAAAAGAAGCATACATTGAGGCTGAATTGTAAAGGTTCTATATAAAAGAATGCTGTAAAATATATATATAAATTGCATAATAAACAGTTTTCCGGAGAAGTAACAGTTATGGTAAAGCGGGTGGGAAACAAAGAGCTTCTGGCCATGTCGCTCATGGAACTGATGGAACAGAAGCCGCTGGCAAAAGTGTCGGTCCAGATGATTGCAGAGAACTGCGGTCTTACACGGCAGACCTTTTATTATTATTACAAGGACAAATATGATCTCGTGAACCAGGTCTTCCAAAAGCTTGTGAACGACGTGTACGGGGCAAGTTCCCCTGACAGTCCCTGGGAGAAGGTGCTGGGCGATATGCTGTTCAATATGCAGCAACACAGGAAATTCTACGCCAATGCCCTGGCACATACTTCTCAGAATTCACTGGATTCCTTTATGAAAGAATACACACGCACAGCCTATGTGCGGGCTCTGGAAAGACGGATTCCCTCCGGCGATATCAGTGAGGACCTGACCTTCGCCATCACCTTTAACAGCTACGGCGCGGTCGGGGTCATGAGCGAGTGGATTGAAAATGACATGCGCGAGGATCCCTATCTTCTGGCTGCCCGCATTGCGGAAAACATGCCGGGGCCGATGAAGGTTTATTTCATGCAATAAAAGATTGTTTCCGCAGGCTGTAACCGATACCGGCTCGTTTGCGTACCTGTACATGAGGATGCATTAATCCAGATTGTCGAACATTGAGAAAGGAGAAAGTCCATGAGCGAAGAAAACAAGAAACTTGATGATGCGAAACTGGAAGAAGTTGCCGGCGGCAATGCAGGACAATTTGGACCAATTGACGATGTCCATAACCTGGCCTATTTTGTCCCTCATAAAGTATGTGATCTGCCTCAGGGAACCTGCCTGGTCATGAAGACCTATCACAGCGGCGGAGGTACCGTGATGCCCGGACATCAGTTCTATAACGGGAATGAAATCTGGATCCACAGCAAGTACTGGGAGGGCGGCTGTTTCCTGGCTTTCGACAAAGGCGAGTTCGGATATGTGGATGCCCGCTATGTAAAATAATATTCAATTTCCGCTGCCTCTGTATGAGCAGCAAAAAAGATCCATTGTCGCCTCTCTATGAGCATATGAGCAGCGAAAAAGACCCATTATCGCCGTCTCTGAATGAGTATATGAGCAGCGAAAAAAAGCTTCACCGCTTCTGCGTCTGTGATGATATGAGCAGAAGCGATGGAGCTTTTTTAGTGAGTTTTTTAGTGAGTAAACCCATCCTGGTACAGTACACCCTTGGTGGTTCTGAGGCACGTGGAAGGATGGCGTCGGGTCAGGAATTCAATGCAATGAGTCAGAGGGACAGACATAAAAGGGCTGTCCCTTTGTCCGGACCTTTGTCCGGAACTTAGTCCGGTCGGCACAGCGTGATGTGTACAGGGGGACAGAAATAAAAGAAGGTCCCCTTATGCGGTCAGCACTAATCATGCAGTCAGATATTTTACGACTTTCGGGCAGTCTTCCTGCTCAAGGCTTACCAGCGCTCCGTCCTCATCGATCCTGCAGACGATGCAGCGGCTGTAGAGGACGATTCCCTTTTCGGGAATGACAGCGCTTGGATTGAATCTGTTCTTGCACTCATTAATTTCCTGGATAAATTGCTGAAGCTTTTTCAGACATTCTTCTTCCTGGTATTTGTTATAGACAAGGACGAGGTTTTCTGTATCCGGAATCCTGATGATGGTTCGGTCAATCTTTTCCCGAGCACGAGTTTTCTCAAATAATTTGGTGTCAAGCTTGCCAAGCATTATGGCATCGAAATCATCCGGGCTGATGAATGTCACTGTTCTGTTCCCATAGAAATGCTGAATTAAAATTGCCATATTGTCATTCTTTTTCATAGTGATTACCTCCTCTGCATGTGCAATATTTATGTTCTGATTGCAGTTTATCTGAGGGAGGTCAATTCCTCTACTACTGGCAGTAGCAATTCACTTAGGGTTTTGCAAATATTTCATGTATGCAGATTCATCTGCCGGGTCACAGAACTATTCAGGCAAATTTGTGTGTATGTGATCAAGATTCACAGATTCCGGAGGCATTGTCACAATTCCCGGATCAGGGGTTTGAATCCTCTCTCACGGAGCTTCTGATCCACATCGACCAAGCTCATATGTTTCATGAATCCGAACCAGATGACGACATCGCGCTTGCGGCGGACGTAGAGAGGGGCCTGTCCGGCATATTTCAGAAGATACTGGATTTCCTCCACCGTTGTGCCGATGGCAAGGCAGATTGAGATCAGGGCGTCTCTTGACGGATTCCGTTTTTTCCCGTTTACAATATTTCCGACATAGGACGTGTGCAGCCGGGCATCCTCTGAAACGATGTAGGCCTTCTGCTTGTACTTACAAAGGAGGCTGTCGAGGTAATTGCCGACATGGGCATCGTTTTTCAGAAATTCGTCAGGGAATTTCTCCTCGAATTCTTCCAGAGAATCGATTTTGTTGATCATCCATTCGAGGGTCACGGTCATGCGGTTGGTGAAATAAAAGGAATCTTCACGCATTTCGACTTACCTTTCATCCATATTAAAAATACAAGCAAATATTATTCTGTAATAAAATCTTTCTGCTTTGCCCGCAGATCTTATAATCAATCAACTAAAGAAGGCAGCAGGTCTTTGTTCTTCTCTGCTTCTTCCAGGTATTCATCCCCATCCGGCCTGATCCGGAATACATGGGCGGCGGCATACATTAATTCCGTATCGCCGGGCCTGAGTCCCCTGCACAGAATTCAGTGTTCCAAAATATAATCGACAATCTCCTTTAATGTGTCATCGCTGTAATGAAGACCGTCTTCATTGAAGCCTGTACTGCCGCCTGTGATCTCAGGAACCGTTGTGAAATATTCGGCGTTCTGCTGTAAAAGAGGACTGTCATTTACTGCGGTTCGGAGTTTTTCGTTGTAGTCATCGACATAGCGGTTAAACTCCTGTGCAGGGATGCGCTGCAGAACATCCCCCGCGCCGCCGTCAAAGCCGATGACGATCACTTCCGGCCGGTAAAGCTTTCCTTCTTTTTCGCAGGACATATTGCCCAGCTTTTCAGCCGTACTGACTGCAGCGGAAATGCTTTGGTCATTTTCATTCCCCATATAATCGTAATCATTGACCGTGGCGAAAAAATAGATACTGCATTCACCGCAGCTTTTGATTTGTTCCTGAAAGCAGCGTTCCACTTCCGAAAACTGTTCCTCCGTCATAGCGGGCGGCTCTGCTCCCGGCAAAAAGTGACCGCCCCACACAGCATAGTCTGCAAAATCATCCGCGCCGGTCCTCTGCTCGTAAATCCCGAGCTGGCAGCAGCGGCTGTCGCCGATCACGATTTTTCCGGATGTGTAACCCGGGGCATCGGGCAAGGTATGGAAATAATCCTGGTTGATTCCGTCGACTCCCATAGCCTCCAGCATACCCTGGGGATAGCCCACCTCTTTTGCCCACTTCTGATAATCCTCCAGCACTGTGAATTCTGCCGGTGCGGCCTCCGTATCTGCCTGCGCAGCCTCAGTATCAGCAGGTGCGGTCTCCATATCTGCCTGCGCAGCCTCAGTATCAGCAGGTGCGGCTTCCGCTTCTGCCTGCGCGGCTTCAACACCCATCTGCACAGCTTCTGCCTTCGTCTGCGATTCCTTTTCAGCCGCAGCGCATCCTGAAATTCCAATCAGAGCGGTCATCAGGCTGATGAGGAGCATGAATGGCAGAGAATCATTCTTTTTCACGGGTGCTTCCTCCCTATAGGAATCGTATGTCTGGTGACACCATTATTAAACCGGTTTGGGGTTTGGGCACTTCATGCCCCGAAAAGGAACCGGCCTTGGACTTGCCATTGTAAAACAAATGATGGAAACACATGACGCGGACATCATCAATAACAGTGACCCCGGTAATGGAACCTGTATCACTGTGTCCTTTTGATTTCTATCCTTCTTGCGTATCATGCCGGTTGTAACCCAAGTGTACTTTCAACAAAATTCCTTGCAGTCTCCTCATCAAGGAAGAAGCGCTCCATGATCTTAATAATGATCTCCTGAGGAGCCAAGCCCATCTCTTCATGATAAAGCTTGATCACTCCTTTTATTTCACCCTGAGCTTCACCTATAGCTTTTCCTCTTGCCTCTCCTCTTGCCTCTCCTCTTGCCTCAGCGTCTGCAAAATCTTCTTTGAGTAAATCCTTTAAGGCTTCACACATTTTCTTATCCTCCTTGGTCATCTGATCATACAGCTGCCTGTTTGCAGAAACACTAACCTGGAAAATACTGTCGACATATCTTTTATATAACGCATCCCTTCTCCGAAATGCAATTTCATTAAAATCAGTCAGATCCTGACGCGATGCTTCAGGTGTCAACACTCTGAATATGGCATATATGTTGCATTTGTCTTAGGAAGCCTGTGAACTCATTCTTCAAATGCCGCTTCTCCTGGTAATGATTGTTGATGGGGACAGACTCAAAAGGACCGTCCCTATTTCTCATGACAGTATTCGTAATACCAGCATTGATACGGATGCAGGCACTGGTCACCGGGTTCGACTTCGATCTCTTCCGGCTCTTTCTGGCGGCGGTTGAGGTCCCAGATATGATCATTGATCCACCGATAATAACCTTTTGCCTGCCGGGTGACTTCCACCGGGACAAAAGGGTTGTCCTCATCCTCGCCGTGGATCACAATGAAGATTTTGCCTATCTTCAGTTTACATCTGGAGATGATGTAGTACTGAAAACCTGCGTCCTTGATATGCTGCGGAGATACCTCACGGGAATCCTTGACTTCGTAGAGGTCATAGCCGGTTTCTGTCTTTCGCAGAATGTCAGCGGCACAATAGTTGTTGTAATTGCAGAAGGCCGCTTCACAGATAACTTCCACGCCGCGGGACAGGGCATCCTCTGTATTGGCGAGCATTGCCTTTTTGTCCGGAATAGTCGTCCCGGGGCGGTATACAGTCATCTCTTCATAGGGTCCGAACATACCCATAGCCCTGTCTCCGAACTCGTTTCCGGCATCGAGTCTTGCCTGAATTTCAGGCGGGATGATCATGAGCGACGGTTTATGCCTGTCCAGCCAGAGCATCTTGGGGCACTGCATACCCCGCATAAAATTAGTCTTTGTAAGTGCCATAGTGCGTTTTCCTGTAAAGTGTCTGCAAGTGACTGCAGAGCGGAGCAACTCACTTTTTCAATGCTTCGCTCAATGAATGGGGGATGCCGCGGGGACCGCGGACGGCAAAAATGCCGTATTCATCCCTGAGTTTCTCGAAGGTAAATAGGGAAGGCTTGTACCGTTTCAGCAGACGTATTTTCATGAGGGCCTTTATAGTCAGAACCCCGCGGCTGTAATCGCAGGGAATATCCGTTTCCGTGACCCTGCATTTATAGAGGATGGCGGAAACGGGAGCAGCGGCATACATAAATACCGTATCGCCGGGCCTGATTCCCCGGCCCTGCTTCCAGTTGATCTCCTTTGTGCCGTCAAAGGCATGCTCGATGTCGTAATATTTGGGATTTGCAGGTATGATCCATTCTTTGGGCGGACGGATCTTCTGTT
>CAMKEX010000161.1 GCA_946411695.1 uncultured Lachnospiraceae bacterium | reverse complement strand
CTACTGCGTGCTGTCTCTGCTCCTCAGTGGGGCCGGACCAGCGGTAGACAACGATAAAGGAAGAAATCTCGACGCCCGTGTCTTTCAGAGCCTGGCGGTACTCCGCCTCACACTCTTTAGAGAACAGGGGGTGTTTGTAGAAGGGGTTGATCCTGGGGTGAGGGGACTGTTCGATATATTTGTAGCCCCAGTCCGCTACCTTGTAGACCATGTCTTTGATGCTCATCTGCTTTGCGAGAACGTCAACATCAAAAGCAACTTTCATAGTATCTACCTCCCTAGCTTGAGTTTGTAGAATAAGCAGTTACATTAACAATATCTTAATTCTCCTGGATACAAAAATCATCACCCCCGGTTGCCGTTTTATGTCTGAAATGTGCTGTTTAGAAAAAAAGTGCAGGCCCGTTATCACAGGTGCCATCACAGCTGTAACAGCGGGCTCTGCATTTATATTTCACATATCATCAGAACATTTTGCACAGGGATCAGTTGTCCCAGTACTTGGCAACGTGAGCGCGGGTGTGCTCTGCAGCCTGCTTGATGTTCTCTTCGTTGGTGAGCTTGTAGTAATCGGGACGGAAAACTTCCATCGTGCAGACATCGCCTTCGAAACCGATCTTCTTGAGGGTATCGGCAAATCTCTTATGAGGCAGGCAGTCACCGGGCTCATCGGGCCACAGGCGCTTTTCATCAGTGTTGTACTTGGCGCCGCAGGGAACGTTCTCAACACCGTTCAGGTGCCAGATAAAGATTCTCTTGCCATCGGCCTTCTCGAGAGACTCGAAAGAAGAAGCCTGGCCGTGGAAGTGATACTGGTCGAGAGTGATGCCGACGTTAGGAGAACCGACTTCCTCGACGATTGCGAGAGCGTCCTCGAAACGGTTGATGGTCATTGTAGGCTGGCCGATGAACTCGATGGAAAGCTTGATTCCGTGAGGGTCGCATTTCTTGACCATCTCGCGGAGAACTTCGACTGCATCCTTGCGGATGTCATCGATGGTGGGCTGGCACCACTCGATGTCCATGGAAGGAACTACGACGATCATCTTGCACTGCAGCTTGTTGCAGACGTCGATGATCTTGTCAAGCTCTGCCATAACGGCGTCTTTCTCTTCCTGGGTTTCCTTCATGTTGAAGAATACCAGTGCGTTGTAGGAGAGCATCTTCAGGTGGTGCTTGGGATCAGCAAACCATGCAGCGAGGTCGTCGATGGTGTACTTGCCGGCAGCGATCTCTCTGTCCAGGCACTCGGACTGGATGTCGATAAAGTCAACGCCGTACTTCTCGCAAAGGTCAAGGTCTTCAAGAACAGAGTGATTCTCGCAGAAACGATTGCAGCCTTCATTAAAACCGATCTTCATGGAATATCTCCTTTTTTATTATGTGCGGTCCGCAGGCCTTCCGGCCTGCAGACCGATTCAGATTATTTTCCTCGTAAGGACTTGCGGCAGATGGTTCAGACCCGCTCAGTCCGATAATTCTTTTCTACAGTAATCCGAAATGATTGAATTATTTCTTGTAGAAATCAGGTGTGCCGCCGGTAACGACCTTCTCGATCTTGCCGGACTTCTGAGCTGCTACCAGAGCATCTGCTGTAAGAGCTGCTACATAGCCGTCCCATGCGGAGGAGCCGCCGGTTGTGCCCTTTGCTACGCAGTCTACCCAGTCCTGAAGCTCTACATCGTAGGAATCGATGAAGCGAAGGATCCAGTTCTTCTCGATTGCGGTTGCAACTTCGAAGTTCTTTCTGGTTGTAGGGAAGGAAGGGCAGGGAAGGTTGATGACACCGTCTTCGCAGACGACTTCGCAGTTGATGTCATAGCCGAAACCGCAGTTGACATTGACTTCAAGAACAACAACAACGCCGCTCTTTGTCTTCATGATCATGACCTGAGGATCTGCAAGGCCTTCGTGTGCGTTCTTGGTCACGCGGGGGAACAGGCACTGAACTTCATCCCACTCCTCGCCTTCGCCGATCAGCCAGGGGAGAACATCGATCTCGTGGATCGCAGTATCTGTAACAGCCATCTCAGTGGTGTAGGAAGCATCAACAGCCTCAGCACGGTGTGTGCACTTCAGGATCATGGGCTTGCCGAACTCGCCGCTGCGGATCAGGTCTCTGACCTGGTTGTAACCGCGGTCATAACGGCGCATGAAGCCAACCTGTACAAGGTGCTTGCCGGAAGCCATCTCTGCATCAACGATCTCTTTGCAGTCTGCAGCAGTGGTGGTGAGGGGCTTCTCTGTGAACACGGGCTTGCCTGCCTTGATGGCGGAAAGGATGGGGTTCTTGTGGAAGTTGCCGGGTGTTGTAACAACGATTGCATCTACATCGGGATCAGCGATGAGTGCGTCAGCGTCTGTATAGATCTTTACGCCGCCGATCAGATCGGAAGCTGCCTTTGCGCCTGCCTCGAAGACATCACAAACTGCTACAACTTCAGCGCCCATGATCTTATACTGGATCCTCTTTGCATGCTCTTTGCCGATCATACCGCAGCCAACAATACCAACCTTCAACATAATTATTCTCCTTTTTTAAAAAATTAATAAATTAATTTGTAATCTCTTTGTTAATCTGTTCCCTGTTTTTTGTTTTTTTGATTCTGTGTTTTCTGTTCTTCTGCCTTCAGACCCTTCATCGGTCCTTCAGGCCCGATCAAATAGCTGTTAACTGTTACCCCCTTATTCTGCCTCTTCATCACCCCCGTTCTGTGAATCATCCTGTCATCAGGCAACATCTTTTGTGGATCCGTCCTTTTATTATTACCCTTTATGTAATATCCACGATACCGGTGTCGCATCCGGTTTTAAATTTACGACACCGGATTTCCAAGTGGTTTCGTTTTTGTTGCGATACCGGTGTCGTTGATAGTATTCTATCCTGTCTCAGGGAAAATTTCTATTGACATAATGCATAAATTAGTAATTATTTTTTTATGCACATTGCCAATCAAGTTCCGTCCGAGGGCCATTCCGCCATCCGGAAAACCCTCAAACAGCTGTACACCTTTCGGAACACCGGTTTTCCCTAATCGGCTATTCTTGTTTTCCCCAAAATCCTGTGATATTCTGTAATATAAAATAGATAAACAATGATCTAACTGGCAGGGCTTTCCCAGACTGCCGGGTGTCATCCTCGAACAATTCACATCGAAATCACCACGAAAAGGAATTTCACATGGGAATCACACTTCAGCAAATCGCAGATCTGGCGGGCACGACCAAATCCACTGTCGATAAGGTCATCCACAACCGGCCGGGCGTCAGTGAGAAAAAACGCCAGGAAATCAAACAGCTTCTGAAAGAGTATGGGTACGAAGCCAATCCTCTGGCCAAGGCCCTGAATTATCAGAAGAGAAAAATGAAGATCGCCGTTGTACTGCCCGGGGTCAGTGCTGCAGCTGATATCAAAAAAGGCTTTGAAATCGTGCGTCAGGACTTCCTCAGTTTCAATATCCAGGTGGAGTATTATGAATTCGGTTCTTCCGACGCCGAGGCACAGACAAATTGTATCCGTCGTCTGGCTGAAGAAAAGGTCTCCGGCGCAGTCATACTGCCGATCCGTTCCGAAGCTGTCACAGAAGCGATCAAGGAGCTTCTCAACAGGAAGATTCCCGTAGTCATCGTCAACTCGGAGCTGTTTCTGAACGACATCCTCTGCTATGTGGGGCAGAACATGATCCAGTCCGGCAGTGTTGCCGCCCGTATGCTGGATCTCTTTATGAAAAGACCGGCAAACATCGGCATCATCTCCTGCCACAACATGCTCTCTCACGAGCAGCGTGAGCGCTCCTTTATCGACTGCGTCGAACAGCAGTATCCTGACAGCTGCATCCACAATGTACGGTATATCCTGGAAACCCCCGAGGATGCCTACAGCCAGACAATGGATATGCTGAAGGAAAATCCCGCAATAGATTCTCTGTTTATCACCTGCGGCTGTGTCACAGATATCTGCAGGGCCGTGCGTGATTACAGAAGCGAATCCAATTCGGATACACAGCCGGTGATCATCTGTTATGAAAAATACCCGGAGATCCTCAGTCTCATCAAGAGCGGCGAAGTTGCCTGCACTCTGAATGGCGGTCTGACAAAGCAGGGAAGGTTTTCCATGCGTGTTCTCTTTGAGTATCTGGTCTATGACCGTGAGCCTGAGAAGAAAAAGTATTACTTCAACAACAAAATCCTGATCCGCGAAAACTGCTGATCCAGGGAACCCGCAGCATTTATCTGCTGAATTGCCTTCCGTGTTTATATCTTCATTTTCCGATACAACAAAGGCAGACAAGCCGAACCAGCGGCCTGTCTGCCTTTTTCAGTTGTATTTTAAAACGTATGCCGTGATACAGAACACATTCGTTCCGGATCTGCCGCCCGGTCACGGAAACCACATGCCCTGCATATCCATCTTACTGTCTGCAATATCGATTTCACGTCGTCCCGGAAAAGGAGCGTTCACGAAGTCAACTATACAGCAAAATTATTTGATGCTGTCAACGTTGTCAGCTGTGACGGGCTCGAAGGGGAAGTACAGAACATAAGGGCTGTCGGAAGCGACTTCACACTCTGTTCCTTCTGCGAGATCCTTGCCCTCCAGCATATTGATGGCTGCCTGGACGGAACTCTTGGCCTGTCCGGGAGCACTCTGGAATACTGTCATAGCCATCTCACCGCTCTTGATTGCATCCTTGCCGTCCTGGGTGGCATCGATACCGACGATCGGAGTCGCCTTGGGATCCATCCCCGCTTCAGTGAGGGCTGCGATTGCGCCGAGCGCCATAGCGTCGTTGTTGGAGATGATGCAGTCATACTTGACTTCTTTTTCGATTACATCGGCTGCAAAAGCATCTCTGGCTGTAACGCGGTTATAGTTGGCATGAATGCAGGCAGCTTCTGTCAGCTTGATTCCGGCTGCTTCCATAGCTTCGATTGCCTTGTCAGTACGCAGATTTGTATGAACGAGGCCCTCAGTACCGCGGAGAAGCACATAGGAGACTTCTGTCTGGCCCTTATCCGCAAAATACTTGGCAAGGTACTCACCCTGATATGCGCCGGAAGTATTCTCGTCCGAAGCAACTGCAGCTGCAGAATCACTGAGAACACCGTAATCAGCAGGCACGCGGTTGATGAATACGACCTTCATATCGCCGGCCGCCTCGATGCAGGCCTGGGCATCCTCTGCCGCATTCAGGTTGACAAGGACAGCGTCCTTACCTTCTGTCTTGGCAGCGGAGATGCAGTCGATCATCTTCTGGGAATCTTCGCCGGCATACTTCATTTCCATGCCTACACCAAGCTCTTCCGCTGCTGCAGCGACATTGTCTTCCAGCAGTCCGAGGAACTCGTCTCTTGTAGAGAGGACATAAGCCATCTCATACTTGTTTTTCGACTTAGCCTCGCCTGCACCGGCTGCAGGAGCCGCTGAACCGGAGGAACTGCTTCCGCAGCCTGCCAGAAGTGTCAGAGCCATTGCCGCACTGATCATTCCCGCTATTATCTGCTTCTTCATAACTATACTCCTTTCTTCGGCATATAATATTGCCGCCCCTCTAGATCCGCATAAAACCTCTGCGGACACCCTCTCTGATAAACTCTATCAGAACAGAGAAAAGAACAAAATGGACTTTTTTGCGCAGTTCCCTTATTTATAACAATCCCGACCGGATTTGGAATGAAGTTGGATTTTTTTGCAATTTATATGTGCATATCGTTATGATATATACAACAAAACTGCTCTGATTCTGCTATTTATTCCTGTGGCAAATTTTTCGGATAC
The DNA here is from genome assembly GCA_946411695.1 of uncultured Lachnospiraceae bacterium. GTDB lineage: Bacteria > Bacillota > Clostridia > Lachnospirales > Lachnospiraceae > CAG-791. The sequence continues at coordinate 1,994 of CAMKEX010000161.1, read as the reverse complement.
TCTCCTTTTCCTTTATTTCCCTGTTAAAAAGCACTGTTTGGAATCCCGGTTTTTGTTCAATTATTCCAAAAAAGCACTTGTCATCAGTGCAAAAATATTCAATTTTTCTAAAATCTGCGTGCGCGTGCACGCATTTTATCCAAAATCGAACAAAAAAGTTCAAAAATTGTACAGGATATGATACACTGGTGCTGTGAAGGACATAAGATCTCATACTGGATATTCTATAAAAAGGGGGGCAGCAGAGATGGAGGAGGTCTTCAGAAATCCACTATTGACGTTTCACAAGAGCGACTTTCCCGGCCGAAGAGACACGGAACCGTGGATGGCCCATATAGCGGTGGCAGACTGGACACAGGGGCATTACCAGATCCTGCACCGGCACGAAGATTATTCAGAAATATTCATTCTGCTGGAAGGAAGCGGCAAATATACAATCGGAGGGCGTCTGTACGAACTTCATGAAGGAGATGTCGTACTGTGCAACCAGGGTGTCCTGCATGACGAGTTTCCGGCAAAGTGCGACAGCTACAGGACGCTGGCCGTGGGAATCGCAGGGCTCTACATCCCTGAACTGAAACCCGGTCTTCTGATCGATCCCTCGTGCACACCCGTGCTGAGCAAATCTGAACAGACAGAGGAACTCAAAGAGCTCTGTGCCATGATGGCAAAATATGCTTCCACCGGAGAAAAGAGGAATCTGCGCTTCACTCACAAGCTGCTGCTGGCGGTCGTGGAACTGCTGCGCACCATTGTGCGCGGTGTCGAAGTCTCCTCAAAGGAAATCGATCCTCTCTGCGTCTCGGTCGAGCAGTACCTGAATGAACATTTCGGAGAGAATGTGACACTGGAAGAGACCGCAAAGCAGTTTTTCGTCAGTTCCTGGCACCTCTCCAGGGTCTTTAAGAAAGAGACCTCATACAATTTCAAGCAGTATCTGCTGCGCCTGCGTCTCGGCGAGGCCCAGATGCGCCTGTCCTCGACAGATGACTCCATCGCAGAGATCTCAAGAGACTGCGGCTTTCATGATCCCGCCTATTTTACAAGAATGTTCACCCGTTACATCGGTCTGTCTCCCAGACGTTACAGGAAGATGAGGCTGGAAAGCCATTAATTCCGCAGGGCGGACTGCCTGCCGCGCAATCCCCGATGGAAATTCCGTAAGGTCCGGATCTCTGTCCGGAACCGCCCAAAATATATGTGCGAGCCCGAAAATATGCATAAACATTGGTGAATTTATGTCATTTGGCCGATAAAAAATGTATATTTTTATAAAAAATCATCAAAAAAAGGATTGACAGTTCAATTTTCACGGTGCTATTATACGAGACAAGTTCAGCGGCTTTTAACGCGTTAAAGTATTAACGCCCCAGAAGCAGGTCTGGATCCATTAGTCAAATTATTTTCAGTCGTTATTTCAGGAGTATTCTGATGAACCGCAAGATTTCCGCAAATCATACCTTCGGGTTTATCTTTAGCTTTACCTTTAGCTTTACTGACACAGACAGTAAGGTTAATTTGCTATGCTGAAGATTGTGATGAGGGAAATCAGAAAATTTTGATTAAGCCGTTACAAGCAAAAGGGTGTGGCACATTAACCGGTGCCGCACCCTTTTTTTGCGCGAAGCAATGAGCCATGCACGGTCGGATTAAAGCATATCCGCGTCGAGCTGGCTCGTAAGCGGATATGCTTTGATCCGGACGTATACGGCGAATGCCGTGACAGTGAGCAGCCGGAGGCTGCGAACCTGTCAGCATGGCTCATTGCTCTCCGCTCCAAACGCGTCGAGCTTGCTCTCAAGCGAAAGGCTTTCGGATTGGATGCATACGGCGAATGCCGTGACAGCAACATCTCCTTCGGAGCTGCGCAAATGCCATGCATTTGCGAGCCTGTCAGCATGGCTCATTGTTTCACACTCCACTGACCAGTAATTCCAGGAAAGGAGCCCATCAATGAAAATGAGAAACTATTACCAGAAAGAAATCGAAACCGC
>CAMKEX010000160.1 GCA_946411695.1 uncultured Lachnospiraceae bacterium | reverse complement strand
CAACATTTCTTCTTTGGTTCTTTTGGTTTTACCACAAATGAAAAAAGCCCTCCACCCAATGGTGAAGAGCCAAGCGCTTTTAGGAGAATGCCTATGACACATTTTGCATATTCCTATTGACATAGTAGTCCTATAGGCTTTATTGTAGTAAACATATATTTGAGGACCCGGGACGGCACAAATATCGGCTGATCCTTCACCGTTTTCGCCTTACGTGAAAACGCTTCAAGTTCCGCTCTGCCGAGCGGCATAGAGGGGAGAAAGTAGATGAGAAAATCAAACGAAACTGCGGCACAGATTGCAGCCAGGCTTGGAAAAGCCGGGCTTCATGCAGCCTTTCGCGGCGGCATGGGGCTGGAAAGAGAAAGCCTCCGCATCATGAAGGCTGACGGAAGGATTGCGCAGACGGATCACCCATTTGGAGATGATCCGCATTTTTCAAGGGATTTCGCAGAGAGTCAGCTTGAAATCATCTCACCGGTGGCAGGCAGTTCAGAAGAACTCTTTCAGATGCTCTCGAGGATGCACACAGAAGCCCTAGACAGGCTTGCGGAATCGGGCGAAATGCTGCATATGTCTTCAAATCCGCCTGCATATATTCCTTCCGGCGTGCGAATCGCACATTTTTCAGATGAAAACTCCTATAAGGAGGAATACAGAAAATACCTGCTCGAAAAATACGGACTGGAAAGGATGCTGTTGTCCGGCATTCATTACAATTTTTCTTATGCGGCGGAATATCCCGCGTATCTGGGAACGACAGCTGACGCTCTGTATCTGAAGGCAGCTGTCTACGCACTTCAATATGCCTGGCTGATCGTCTGGCTGACTGCGGCCAGTCCGGGACCTTATCGGGCGGATACTTTCGGCCAGTGCAGGGAGAAAATATCGCCTGTCTATGCATCGGTGCGGTGCGGGAAAAAGGGCTACTGGAACGATTTCCTGCCCGTCCTGGATTTTTCCGGGGTTTCCTCCTATTGCGAAAGCATTGAGTCTTATGTCAGAAGCGGAATGCTGTATTCCTCATCAGAACTGTATCTGCCGGTGCGCCTCAAACCCAGGGGCGCCAACACCCCGGAGGCACTCAGAAAGGGGATCGATCATATTGAACTCAGGATGCTGGACCTCAATCCTCTTGAAACGACCGGAATCGCCCTGGAGGATCTTCGTTTCCTCCAGCTCTTCTTAATCTGGTGTTCCTTTTTGCCTGAACATGTACCGGATGAAAAAGAGCAGGCCGATGCCATTTCCAATATGAAGCACGCAGCTTTGTTTGATGAAAGGAAAATCTGGATCCGGGAGGGCGCAGTCCTGAAGCCGGTCCGTGAGGCGGCTCTGGAAGTGCTGTCGGAAATGGCCTGTGTTTTCGAGACGCTCGGATGTTTTGATGTGCTCAGAACCATTGAATATCAAAAGCGCAAGCTCCTCATTCCCGGCAGCCGCTGCGCGGAACAGGTTGTAAGAAAGGAAGCAGGCTCTTTGTCGTCAGTGAAGATCACGGCATAAAGGATACAGCTATTCGCAGCCTCTGAATTCGAGGTGTTTTTGCATGGCACTTTCATGTAAAAGCCCGGGCAGAAAGACATTTGTCCATTCCAGATGTAAATTACTGTTTCCGCTTAAAACAGGTTAGGAGAAATACAAATGGATGCAGCTATTATCCGGCAGGCGCTGGAGGAAAAATATCTGGCGCCGACCAGAAGGGAGCGCCCCCTTTACTCAGGCATCGAAGTGGAGATGCCTATCCTGAATCTGAAAAAAGAAGCCGTGGATTTTGCCATTGTACACAAAACCGCCGAACGTTTTATGGATATCTGCGGGTTTGTGACCGAAAAACGGGACGACGAGGGCGAGGTGATCATGGCAGCGGACCCCGTGACGGGTGACTCACTTTCTTTCGACTGTTCCTATAACAATCTTGAACTTTCCCTGGGGAAAGCTCAGGATCTGCAGCTGGCAAAAATCCGGTTTTTTCACTATTATGATGTTTTGCAGGAGCTTCTGTCCGCGCACGATTACACACTGACCGGCATGGGCGTTAATCCATACAGGATCTACAATCACAATGTCCCGATCCCGAACGGGCGCTATCGCATGCTCTTTCATCATCTGCACTCGTACCCGAGATATCGCTCTCTGCCCATGCATTTCCATCATCACCCGGCCTTCGGAACATTTTCCAGTGCCTCGCAGGTACAGCTGGATGTCATGGACAGAGACCTCATCACAATCTTCCGGGCTTTCTCCAGGCTGGAGCCTGTCAAGGCACTGCTGTTTTCCAATTCCGTCCTTCTGGGGGAAGACAACCGGATGATCTGCGTGCGTGATATGTTCTGGGAAAACAGTACTCACGGCATCAATCCGCACAATGTCGGAATGTATGAATGTGATTTTTACAGTGAAGACGAACTGCTGGACTATATCTCTTCGATGAGCATTTACTGTGTGGAGCGAGACGGGAAGTATTTGAATTTTGCTCCGACACCGCTTCTGACCTATTTGGAGCTTCCGGAAGTGGAAGGGGAGTACTTCAATCCGGAGAGCGGAGTTTTTGAAAGATTTTCTTTTAAACCTGAGCTGGAGGATCTGCAGTATCTGAGGACTTTCAAATATGAAGATCTGACTTACCGCGGTACCGTGGAGTTTCGCAGCTGCTGCACGCAGCCGATCCGGGATACATTCTGCGTGGCCGCCTTCCATCTGGGGCTTCTGGAAAAACTCCGGGAGCTGGACGAACTTCTGGAAAACGACCATGTACTGTATCATCACGGCTATACGGCGAGCGAGCTTCGGCACCTCTTTGTGCGGAGGCAGTATCCGCCTTATATTTCGAAGGACGGGCTGGACCAGCTTGTCGGGCAGATCCTGGATCTTGCCCGGGAAGGTCTTGCGGCCCGTGGTATGGACGAAGAATGCTTTCTGGATCCCCTCTATGACAGATGGCGCAGGAAATCGAATCCAGCGATGGACATGCTTCGCATGCTGGATCAGGGCAAAAGTATTGAAGACGTGATTCTTTTATATCGATAATCTGTCTTCTTCAACATAAGTCTGCGGCCCGGATAATTCTTTCCGGGCCGCAGATTTTATAGATTTTATGTCTATAAGCATGTCGATGAGATATTACAGAGCCGCATAGACCATCATCAGAGAGCGGATCTTTTCCGGGTCCTCGACATAGACGTGATGGTGAGGACTGCCCTGGTAGATCTGTACACCTTCTCTCCATGCGCAGAGCGAGGTGAAGGGCAGTTCCTCCCAGTGGGAACTGCTGCCCGTCAGAAAAGGTACGGTCGCAAACAGGGCGGTATCCCCGACATGGCAGCTATGAAGGGTTCCCCGCAGGTTCGTGTGGGCGAACAAGATCTCCCCGTCATAGAGCAGGAGGTTCAATTTATTCCCGGGCGCCAGAGAAGCAACTGCCTGATCGATGACCCTGCAGCGCTCTAAGGCGCTCAGTTCCGCACCCGGACAGCAGTCTGGTTCCTGCTTATTTTTCGGTGAAGGCATTTCTCTCAGCTTTTTTTCCCAGGCCCGGTTAATCCGGTCGACGAGATAGAGCAGGATCCGCTCACTGTCGGTCTGACCTTCCTGGGCCTCAATAAATCTGCTGAGCAAAGTTCCCTCAAAGACGGTGCCGTTGTGAGCCAGCGTCCAGCAGCGCCCGCTGGCATCACTCATCTGGAAAGGGTGCGTATTGTTGTATTCCAGGGCGCCTATGGTCGCTTCCCGTATGTGGGCCAGCAGCGTGGAAGCGCGCATCCCCTGCCGCAGCCGTTCCTTCAGATACTTGCTCCGGACTGCCTTCACAGGCTCTTTTTCCAGAATACCGTACCCTGCCCTGCCGGCAGGGTTTTTATGAAAATGAGCAATGCCCCACCCGTGCGGATTCTTTTCGGAGTGAGTGAAAAACATTTGCAGCCAGGGGCTGGCGTCTATTTCATTTCCGGCACTGATGCCAAACAATTCACACATTTTTTCTCACCGGTTCTAATTCCTGAAAACTGATCGAAATCAACTCGAACCCCCTGCAGATCAGCCTGAAGGCATGCAGACAATCCCAGGTGATTCAGCTGCAGATTTTTAAATAAAATAAAGATTCTCAACCGCTTCACGCCGGATGACCAGAGCCTCCCGCGTTTCGGTTTCTCCCATTGAATAAAAGTCCCTGCAGGTGTCGTTGAGGACATCCCGCGGGAGAAGGATATTGTGGGAAAAGGGGTGGTCAAAGACCGGCAGAACACCTTCTCTCCGAACCTCATTTCCGCGGTAGTAGGGGTCAAAGGCAAGGACTATGTCCTCTCTTTCTCCTGTGACCAGAATGTAGTGGCCGACGTCATGAAAAACATGCAGGACAATGGCAGCGCCTGCCTGGAGGGTCTCCGACAGCCTGCTCCCGGGGCCGAACCAGACATCTTCCTTCTCCAGGTACATACTTTCCGCAGGCAGAAGACCTGCGAACCGCAGTTCATTCAGCCAGGTTCCGAAATAGCGCATAGCGGCACCCGTCGTGCCGCACATACCGCAGTGTCCGTTCCGGTCGTAGCTGTCCAGTGTACACAGTCCGATATGGCGGACGAGATCCGGCGGGATCTCCTCCCTCTCAAACAGATACAGGATCGCGTTGGTCATGGTCGTGGGTCCGCAGTCATACTGCGTGACCTGATACCGGAGCGGAGATTTCATGGCAGATTTCCTTCATTTTAGGCTGAAACGGGAGAAAGCGAGTGCACGATTATCTCGTTGACGCAATTGCACGGCAAATGCTGCCGCTTTGCCTGCGGGTGCGAGACCATGGATACAAGGATAAAATACCCGTCTTTATGTCATTAAAGGAATCATACAACAAATTGCCTATCATATCAATAGGCAAATAGCAGAAGTATTTCGCCCGGCACCTCATCAGCCGGCACCTCATCACGGAAAATTCTTTTAGAATCAGAAAACAGAGCTCACCGCCATTACCGATGAGCTCTGTTCTGTCACAAATGCTTTATAATTATTCGTATCAGCGGGAAGACGTGTATCATAATTTACTGTAATCTTCCTCACTGACGGCTTCCAGCCATTCCGTACCGGTTTCCTCTCCGGCTACTTCAAGCGCAAGATGAGAGAACCAGGAATCCGGGGCAGCGCCGTGCCAGTGCTTGACTTCTGCAGGAATGTTGATCACAGTACCGGGCGTCATCTCCACGGGATCCTTGCCCCATTCCTGATAATAGCCCCTTCCGCCGACACAGATCAGCATCTGTCCGCCTCCGCTCTTTGCATGATGGATATGCCAGTTGTTTCTGCAGCCCGGCTCGAAGGTTACGTTGAATACCGGAACCTGGTCCGTGGACAGGGGAGCCAGATAGCTGTTGCCGACAAAGAACTGTCCATAGGGATTGGGATCTCCGATGGGGAAGAAGATGGTATTCTGGAACCTGTCTTTCTCAGTCAGTGCCGGTTCCTCCTCGCTCCAGACTTCCTTAGCCAGACGGAAGACCGCCCAGCCCTTGGGCCAGCCCACATACATAGTCGCATGTGTGATGATGGCTGCAATCTCTTCCCTGGTAACGCCGTGTGCCCTGGCGTTCTGCAGATGATAAGCCAGGGAGGAATCGGTGATGCCGGAGGCCATCAGGGACACCACTGTAATGATGCACTTTGTCTTTACGTCGATGGCTTCCTCATTCCATACCTCTCCGAAGAGCACATCGTCATTGAGATGCGCGAACATGGGAGCAAACTCTCCAAGCTGCTTTCTTCCTGCTGTCTGTACGATTTTTTCACTCATGATTGTCTTCCTCCTTGCTGTCCAATTCACCGGTCGCCTGTGGACCTGATCATTCTTTTCTTTTGATGATGACGGCTTATTCCGCACAGGGCACCCTGCGGCGGATACGCCGCATAGGGGCCGTCTGTATTACAGGACCTCATCCAGCCATCTGCGGATCGTCGCTTCATTCGGCCGGTTGATCTGTTTTCCCTTCGCCCACTTTACATCGCCTGTCACGTTCTTGTGCAGGGCTGTATCGCTCCTCCCGACGCCGCTTCCGCCGGATGTGCAGAAAGGAACGATCTTTTTGCCGCTGAAATCATAACTCTCCAGGAAGGTCTCAATGATCCTGGGAGCAATGCCCCACCAGATCGGGAAGCCCACAATTACTGTGTCATAGGAACCCATATCCGCTACACTGTCAGCGATCTCAGGACGGGAGGAAGGATCATTCATCTCCACACTGCTGCGGCTCTTCTTGTTCATCCAGTCCAGGTCAGCAGCCGTATAGGGTTCCCGGGGTATGATCTCATAGAAATCCGCCCCTGCGATCCGGGCGATCTCTTTTCCGACTTTTTTTGTTACGCCGCTGGCGGAAAACACCGCCACTAAAGTTTTCCTGCTCATTTTATTTCATCTCCTTTTCCGCACTTGTCTGCAGATGATTGTTGTGATCTGTTCAGTCAATTGCCCAGCAGCCGGGTCAGACAGCTGTAAGCGAGATCGTAAACAGTCAGATACACATAGTTAATACCCGCATCCTTCATGGCAGCTTTCTGCTTTTCCGTAACCGCAGTGTAGGGGTAAATGCCGAACATGAAAGGAAAAAAGGTATAAATGAAGTTCTGAATATCTGCCTCCTCCATGTCCGGGCAGAACTTTTCCAGCAAAAGGCCCATTCGGCGTAAGGATCCGCCGTAGGACTGTTTGAATATGGTCAGCATTTCCTGTCGGCTGTTGGCTTCCATATCGTAGTTGTTCATAGAGAGAAGCTTCAGAAGCTGCTGCCTTTCTGCCAGAGACTGCGCGATCCGATCCGCCAGCTGTGTTTTCGTCAGCTCCTCATTTTGATCGAGAATCGCGGTCAGCTGTTCGTTCCAGCGGTCATACTCGCGTTTGAAAAGCGCCAGAAAGATCTCTTCCTTCGTTACAAAGTAGTTATAGATTGTGGGGCGTGAGAAGGATGTGATCTTGCCAATCTCCTTGAGTGTGATCTCCCGAAAGCTCATAGTCTGATATAGCTGCTCGCAGGCATTGATAATTTCTTCTCTTTTCTGTGCAATATCTTCCGGTGTTCCCTTTCGCATTGCATTTTCCTCCGCCTTCTTTTTTTAATGCTGACACACTGTCAGTGTCTAAATTATATATTCGTCCTGACATTGTGTCAACACCCAAAAAAAGCAGGTACAGTCTCCCCAAAAGGGATCTGCACCTGCTTTCCTAACTATACCGAAAATATCCTGTGTCCTGACCGTCTATCAGCAGTCAGCCATTGTCTTTTCTTCTCCGACCAGGCCCTGGAAGTCCCTGGTGAACTGATCGATGGCCGCGTCGATCGCTGCGTTCTTTACAAGACCGTCGATGACATCCGGAGCCACCGTAACCGCCTTCACGCCATACTTTGTCAGCTCAAGAACCTGCTGGCTGTTCTTGAAGCTTGCCGCCAGAAGGCCGCTGTCAAGGCCGTTTGCCGTGATCGCGTCGTGGATGTCCTTGGAGACCTGCACCCCGTCAAAGCCCATGTTGTCAATGCGGTTTACATAGGGAGCTACATACTCCGCGCCGCATTTGGCTGCCAAAAAGCCCTGCATCGCTGTGTAGATCGCAGTGCCGATGAAGCGGATCCCTTCTTTTTTCAGCTGTTTCATGGCTTTGAAGCCTTCGGGAACACAGGGGATCTTGATCAGGGTGGTCTTTCCCAGCACTTCCACGATCCTGTGGGCTTCCTCTACCATGCCCTCTGCCGTCGCCGCAGTGGCCTGCACGAACAGTTCTCCGTCCTCACCGATAATAGAGCGGATCTCTTTCAG
>CAMKEX010000159.1 GCA_946411695.1 uncultured Lachnospiraceae bacterium | reverse complement strand
AGGTGTAGATCTCGCACTTGTCAGAGTGGGGAACAATGTCCCACCAGACTGTGGGGGTACCCTTGCCGACATTCTTGCCGGTGTTGTACTCGTCGAATGTCTGCACGGAATTGTGGCGCAGGGGTGTGTCAAAGGTAGCCTGCACTACGGCTTCCTTGAGCAGGGCTTCCAGATCGTCAATGTAGGGGAACTGCGTGCCGCATTTTACCCAGAACTGGAGAACACCGGTGTCCTGGCAGGAGGGGCGGTTCAGCTTGACAGCCAGCTCCTGGTTGCGGAACATGGTCTCATAGATGACCTTGGGCATGGGATCGGTCTCTTTTTCACTGAGCTCTTTGAGCTTGGCGATGACATCATCGGGCAGCTTGATGCCGGTGAATCCGACAAACTGTGCCATAATGTTTTTCAGTTTCCTGAGCTGTTCTTCGTGTGTCATGTGGGTCTCCTTTCAACTGTAGATTTGGCTTTTTCTCTTCACAGATTCTCTGTGTTTTTCTTATGCAAAAATAGTTTCTGTTCCGGGGATGATTTTTATACTCCGGGGATGATCCGGTTTACTCAAACTTCTTATGCAGAATCTAAGCTGCACTTCTTATGCAGGATTTAAGCTGCACTTCTTATGCTGAATCTAAGCTGCACTTCTTATGCAGGGTAGAAGGGGAAGGCGATCGGCAGAATGATCATACTGACGATGGTTGCGATGATGATCAGCGGGAAGCCGGACTTTACGTAGTCCATGAATTTGTAACCGCCGGCGCCGACGACCATTGTGTTGGCAGGCATGCCGATCGGTGTTGCATATGCACAGGATCCGCCGATGACACAGGCCATGAGGACTGCGCGGGGATCTGCACCCATACCCTGTGCGATGGAGAGGCAGATGGGAGCCATCAGTGCAGTCGTCGCAGTGTTGGACATGAAGTTGGTCATGACACAGCAGAGAATGAAGACAACGAAGGTAAAGAGGAGCGGGGAAGGGTTGTCTCCCAGGGCACCGATCACCTTGCCGGCGATCATCTCGCCTGCGCCGGTGTCCTGCAGGGCCGCTGCCAGGGAAAGTGTACCGCCGAAAAGGAAGATGGTCTTGAGGTCGATGGATTTGAGGGCCTCCTTTTCAGAGATAACGCCGGTCAGAATCAGAAGAATCGCTCCGACACATCCGGAGACACAGAGCTTGATTCCGATCTGGTCTTCAAAAACCATGGCTGCCAGAGTGGCGATCAGGATCACCAGGGAAAGGGTCTTTTTCCATTTGGGAACATCAGAGAAATCTCTCTGGTTATCGAAGACGGAATCGCTGTCGTCTGTCACATTGTGATTGGGCAGCAGTCTGAAACCGATGGTTGCGTAGAACAGGATACCGACTGCCAGGATCGGAAGACCGACAATGGCATATTCAAAGAAACCGAACTTCATGCCGAGGGGCTCAAGCGCCGACTGGGCGATCATGTTGCCGGGTGCACCGATCAGGGAGAGGTTTCCACCCATCGCAGCTGCGAATACCAGAGGCATCAGCAGTCTGGAACGCTTGAATCCGGATTTTGCGGCAATGCCGATCACGACGGGGATCAGAACCGCAGCGGTTCCTGTATTGGAGAGAACGCCGCTCATCAGTCCGACGATCACCATGATCGCTACGATGAGGCTCCGTTCTGTCTTTGCAAACTTTGTAACGATACCGCCGATCTCGTTTGCCATTCCTGTCTCGAAGAAGGCTCCGCCGACGATGAACATGGCGACAAACAAAATGACGTTGGAATCGATGAAACCGGCGAAAGCGGTTTTGACATCAAGGACTTTGGTGACACAGAGGCCGACACATACGATCATCGAGGTCAGGCCGAGCGGTATTTTTTCTGTTACGAACATCACAACGGCAAAAGCCAGAAAAAGCAATGTTATGGTGGCTGGACTCATGTTAATTCTCTCCCTCCTCTAAAAAAGTTCTTTAAAAGGCAAATGGTACATTGAAGAATAATGATCCGGCCGGGATTCATCTGATCTGTCTTAATTGTAAGAGATGCTTAGCAGAAAGTAAATTTGTTGATTTTTAGATTATTATAGTTAAATTTTATAGCAAATCACCATCGATATACCCGGGATTTGAGATAAGAAAGAGTGAGCCTTCACAGTTTTCGCCTCCGCGAAAACTGTGAAGGCTGCCTCTCTAAAGAGCTGCCTGCTTGGAAAGAGTGATAAAAATGACTGCAGATTCAGGAAATCTTCTGTTTTCGGATGAACAGATCCGGCAGGCGGACAAATCAGAAAAACTGCAGCCCTTCTGCCTGTTTATTCGGGCAGCGGGCTGCAGTCTCTGCATTTTTTCTTTTTACTTTACTTTTTACATTAAGGGATTCTTTTGAAATATGCTTTTATCATTCAAGGGGATGGTAGCTTTTAACAAACTGGATAAATTTCATTGTGCGCTCGGGAATAAACACGCCTTTTTTCCAGATGATTCCGAATTTGCTGGTGATCTCCGGATGGATCGGGAGCTGTACAAAGTCCCTCGGATTCACCGCCAGCGAAGAATAGAGAAATGCGCCGCAGTCACCGCCGCGCAGGAAATTCAGGATCGTATAGAGCTGACTGGTATAGGCCAGAACATCCGGCATGATCCCCATGGAATCATATCGGCTGCGCACAGTCTCGTTCTGAACGGAATCGGTGTTGAAGAGGATGACTTTCTCATCCCGGAGCATGTCAAAAGTGACTTCCTCTTCCTCTGCATACCTGTGATTTCTGCCGACACAGTACACATAGGAGTCCTCCATCAGTACATGGGTGTTGAACTGATCGATATTATAAAAATCCATGTTGACCAGCGCCAGGTCCAGACTCTCCTCCTGGACCATTCTGCAGGCCTTGACTGAACCGTATTCCAACAGCTGCACGGGCAGGCCGGTCTTCTCCTGAAAACGGTCGGACAGCGAAGGGAAAAAGACTGTGCTGATCAAAGGCGGGATTCCGATGCGGATGGGGGTCTCTCTCTCCCCCATTGAAGAAAACTCCGTGACCATGGCTCGTGTCTCCTTCAGTACAGCTTCCGCCCGCCGGTAAAAGGCCTCCCCTTCCTGGGTGATGGAGATCCGGTTTTTTTCATGATGAAAAAGCCGGAGTTTCAATTCCTTCTCCAGCTCCCGGATGGCGACCGAAATCGTCGGCTGCGTCACATACAGCTCCTCTGCGGCCCTCGTGATACTGTGGTAGCGGCAGACCGCACAGAAATACTCCAGCTGAACCAGTTTCACGATTACTCCTCTCTCGTTTTCCGGATCACCCTGCAGGGATTGCCGACCGCCACACTGTGGTCCGGAATATCCTTTGTCACGACGCTTCCGCCGCCGATCACGACATCGCTGCCGATGGTCACGCCGGGCATGACCTGCACTCCCGCCCCGATCCAGACATTGTCACCGACTTTAATTGGATACGCGTACTCAAGGCCCAGGTTTCGCCGCTCATAGTCGATCGGATGTCCGGCCGTATGAAAACCGCAGGAGGGAGCAATGAAGACATTGTCACCGAAAGTAACTCCGCCCCCGTCCAGGATGACCAGCCCGTGGTTGGCATAGAAGTTCTCGCCGACCTTGATATTCCATCCGTAATCGCACCAGAAATCCGGTTCAATGTTCACTGCCTTCCCCGTCTTGCCCAGGATCTCCTTGATTAATTTTTCCCTCGCCTCAAAGTCATCGATGGGAAGGTTGTTGTATTTCTGACAGAGAACCTTACAGCGGGTCCTGTCTGCGATCAGACTTTCGTCATAATTTGCGTCATACAGCTCCTGCCGGAGCATTTTTTCTTTTTCAGTCATTTTTTATATACTCCTTCGCCAGAGGGGGAGATGGGGGACGGTTGGAGACAGGGGACGGTTCTGTGTCTCCCTGTCTCCAACCTGTCTCATCTCTCTTTAGTATGGATTCCAGCAGCGGTCGCAGATTCCGTAGGGATGATTCCAGGGCAGCATCCTGCCGCAGGATTTGCATCGCTTCTCCTTGAATCCCTGCCGCTCCAGAACCTTCATGATCCGCTCCGAGCAGTCTCTCTTCTTGTCCATGATAAAGTCAAGTGTGCTTTCCTCCGGCTGGAACTTGCGGGCCAGGGCAAAATAGAGGTCCAGCACATGGTGCTGCTGTTCCAGGGCATCGATTGAATCTGCAGAGGCAGGGTTTTTCAGCGTGATCGCAGCGACCCGGTCAAAGATGCTGTATTTTTCTCCTCTGACTTCCAGTTTAAAAATATCATACCAGATATTCAGCAGTTCATTGTTGTCGTCCTCAAAAGGCACAGTCAGAAAGTCATAGGCCAGGCGTTTGGGGGCATGCAGGCTGTCGGTCATTTCCGCCAGGCGCAGGATCTGCTCAACGGACTCTTTCTGCCATCCCTCTGCAGGTATGACCTGCTCCCATTTTCTAATCAGGTCCAGGATGGGGGCATCCACTGTCAGAAGGGTTTCCGGAAAGTCGATCACGGCTTTCTCGATGGGATCCAGGGTCCTGTTGACAGCCTTTTTTACTTTCATATCGCCGTTGGCGGTCGCGCAGTAACCCACGTCGTAAATGCCGAATCTTCCCGCCCTGCCGATAATCTGGGCAATTTCCCCATAGTTCAGGGGACGTCTGTTAAAGCCGTCGTATTTGACCGTCTCCATCAGGACCACGCGCCGGATGGGCAGGTTCATGCCCATGCCGATCGCGTCCGTGGCAACCACCACGTCGGTTTTCTTTTCCGCAAACAGCTCCGCCTGTCTGTGGCGGACGTCATAGGGAAGGGCCCCATAGATTATACTGCACTTGACATGTTTTTTGCGCAGCTGGGCAGCGACGGCATGAACATTCCTTCTGGAAAAAACGATCAGGGCATCTCCAGCCCTCACATCCTCCGGAAAAGAGACAATTTTGTCTTCATAGACCAGGGGTGTCATTCTCCTGTGGCGGACTATGCTGTACTCGTCCCCGCAGTCTTTGATGATTCCGATCAACCGCTGTTCCGCTTCCGGGGCGGCGCAGATATGCACAGTCTCCGCGCAGACGCCCATGATGGCAGCTGTCCAGGCACCGCCGCGGGCTCTGTCCGCGATCATCTGTGCCTCGTCAATGACTGCCACATCATAATAGGTCTTGAAGCTGAGCATCTCTATGGTGGATGACTGATGGTGCGCGCCCTCGATCAGATACTGCTCTTCTCCGGTCACCAGGGAACAGGGACATTCAGCCCGGTTCAGTCTCTCATACTGTTCGTAGGCCAGAAGGCGCAGCGGGGCCAGATAGATTCCGGTTTCCGCCCGCATGAGCTCTTCAATGGCATCGTGGGTCTTGCCGGAATTGGTCGGTCCGATATGCAGGACAAACTTCCTGTGCATCATCCTGGCCGCAGGATACAGGTCCACATACTTGTCGGGAATCCCTGTCAGAACCAGGTCAAAGAGCCGCCTGTCCCTTCTCTGTGCCTCTTCTTTCTCCCGCCGTTTCTGCTCTCTTCTCTCCCGGAAAATATCGGCACCGTTTTTGGGAAGTTCTTTTCCCTTGCCGTCAGCCGCATTCACAAGCAGCTTCAGGATTTTTCTGTTATTTCTGTCTCCTTCCTCTTTGAAATAGGTCTTCAGGTAATCGGCGGCCGGCTCCCCCATCCGCTCCACACAATCCAGAACGAGGGCCGGATGGGTCAGAAAGAGGCCGGGTTTCTCCACAATGGCCTTCAGGAGCTTCTGCCTTTCCCTGGCAGACAACATGGGGATATCTTCCCGGACTGCCTTTAAAACCAGATGGTATTCCTGCTCTGTAACCGGATTCTTTTTGAGAGCGGGAGAGCTCTGCAGGCGCTCGAGGAACTTTCCCCGTGCAGGGACATGATAGACATAGTAATCCTGATACTCCCCGTGCACGCGCCTTTCCCGGATGATATCGAACTGGGCCAGAACATTCAGGATCTCTGTGAGTTCCGCCTTGGAAATCAGGTTGTATTTTCCGGCATAATCCCCGATCACGTAATCATCCGAGATATTGGTCCCCCGCAGCAGATTCACAATCTGCCCCCTTGTCAAACGATTTCTGTTTTCTTCAATCGTTGTCATGGCAGCCTGGGAAATATAGGTGCCGTAATAAGGGCAGGCTTTTAAGAGCCTTTCCGTTTCTTTCTCTTTTTGGTCAGCCTTTTCCCGGGCCTTCCTGTAAGCGGCCAGAACGATCCTCTTATAGGCTTTTTCGATGACCACCGTCTCGGTCTCCGTAGAGAAAGAAAATGGAAATGTAAGCTGAAAACTTCCCGGCTTCCCCGCATAAGATGCCTTGGCCGGGATCTCTTTTTCCTTCAAATAAGCATTGATCTCTCCCAGCATCCTGATTTCCTTCATGGCACGGGAAAAACGCTTGTACAGAGAATCCGCTCTCGACAGGGAAAAGGTGACCTTCCCTGTCCGAAGATCACATACCGCTTTGTATGGATGGCTTTTCCATTCCACTTCCAGGGCATTTGCAGTAAATGTTGTCCGCATACTGCCGGGCAGTTCTTTTCCGGCCAGAAAACGGAGTGTCTCTACGCTGCGGGCGCCGAAAAACTCCCCTGCGCCCCCGGAGTGAAGAGCCTCTCTCATCTCATCGGAAAAAGGATGCTCCTGCCGCCATATCTGCAGCGCGCCATTAACCTCTTCCCGAAGCTTTTGAGAAAAGGCAGGATTCACCCGCGGAGTGAGTCCGTTTACATTGCCATAGACCGTTTTTTTCTTCCTCTTCCATTTTGCCGCATTGTCAACGCCGCTCAGATCGACAGTGAGCCTTCCAAAGGACACGATTTCTCCCTCCGGAAGGATCGTCACGATCAGGCTCCTGCCGCTCTTGCTCTCACTGACCCGGATATCTCTGATCAGCCCGCGGTACCGCATGCTGCCCATCCTGCTTTTCAGGGACTGCTCCAGATCGGCCGCCGGATTTGCAGACATTGGCTGGTTATCTGCTTTCCTTTCAGCGTTTCTGTGGGCTTCATTGGCTCTATTGCTCTCTTTATTTCTCTTTTTCTTCATGGCTATAAAAAGCGGGCGCTCCTGCGGCCCATATACATGTATGATGATTCACCTGCCTGTTCTCAGGATCCGCGGTCCGGTATTCCTCTACAGCGGCAAAGTGATCCTTGCATGCCTTCAGCAGCAGATCTTTGCTCCTGTCTTTGCTCTTATCTTTGTTCCTGTCTTTGTTCCTTGCCCTGCTCCTGGCCTTGTTCCTGTCTTTGCTCCTGACCGTGGGCGGCAGAATCTCTATCTCTGACAAAGACGGAGCTCCTTTGACGTCCCCGTCCAGTCCAATCATTGTGTAATCACAGATATCATATTATATCGCAATGGTCAATGACTCGCCACTCACCAACTCACCCCACTTATCCGCTCACCTTGCTCACCCGCTCATTGTTCACTCTTCCCCAACATGCCGGAATCCATTGCACGCAGGCATCGCCAACGTGAAATTCGTGAAGACGATTTCTGTTGACATCAGGGGATGTTTGTACTCCGGCACAAACATCCGGAGTGAAAAAAACTTCATTCTAATCATAAAGAGTTACGGGCAGCCAGTACTGTTTTTATTTTATTCCCTGTGCGTTTATTCCCTGTGACATTTCTGTGATAGATCCTTTGATATACTGACATCGTCAAATAAAAACAAAGCAGATAACCGCAGACATGCGGAAATCAAGAAGATAGAACTTTTACAACCATTGGTTTTACAGACATCCAAAGGAAAAATCATTCAAAAGAAAAAAGGAGATTAAGATCATGACTAACGAATACAAGAAGATGAACAACGAAGAACTTACACAGGCTGTCGGCGGTATCGACGGTAAGGTCGGCCTGGACGAAGGCCCCATGAGAACAGTCCACGGACTGCAGTCCGGATGGCTCGCACTCCGCTCCGAGCCCCGCTACG
>CAMKEX010000158.1 GCA_946411695.1 uncultured Lachnospiraceae bacterium | reverse complement strand
CTGCGGGCCAGAAGCGGCTGCTGTCGGGAGTGAGCATTTCGTCGCCCAGGACGACATTGCCCTTCTCGTCGAGGCCGAATTCGAACTTGGTGTCGGCGATGATGATGCCGCGGGTCCTTGCGTACTCAGCGCACTTTTTGTAGAGGGCGATAGTGCAGTCGCGGAGTTTCTCGGCATATTCCTGTCCCTTGCCGGGGAAGACTTTCTCCAGGACATCGATGCTCTGCTCAAAGCTGATGTTTTCGTCGTGATCGCCGATCTCTGCCTTGGTACTGGGGGTATAGATGGGCTCAGGAAGCTGGTCGCATTCCTTCAGACCTTCGGGAAGCTGGATGCCGCAGACTGTGCCGTTCTTCTTGTAGCTCTCCCAGCCGCTGCCGGTGATATAGCCGCGGACGATGCATTCGATAGGAAGCATGTTGAGCTTTTTGCACATCATGCTGTTGCCGTCAAAGCGGTCCTGACGGAAAAACTCAGGCATATCGGAGACGTCCGTGCTGATCATGTGGTTGGGAAGAATATCCTTTGTATAATTAAACCAGAACCGGGACATCTGGGTCAGGACGGTGCCCTTCTTTGTAATCTTGTTTTTCAGAATCACATCAAAAGCGGAGATGCGGTCGGTTGCCACCATGATCAGACTGTCGCCGACATCGTAAATCTCTCGGACCTTGCCTTCCTTGACGGGGGTGTATTCTTTCATTGTGCCTTAAACTCCTTTCGAACTTATACAAATTGTATCTGTGCGCCTTGCAGGCAGATACTGTACTTTCAATACAATATCTGCATTGTAGCACAGATTTCTTTTGTGTGTGAAAAAAACCGGAAAAACTGCATAAAAAACAAGAAAAAAGGGTTGGAGACAGGGTGGAGACAGATTTTTTCTGCGGCATGGAAGCGAAGCGACAGAGATGTTTCAAGAGAAAAAGGTCACCACTGCAGGAGAGGGAGCGAAGCGACCGGAGGCTGTGGCGAGTGAAAGGTCACGCATGCCTCGGAAAAGCCAAGCGACAGAGACGCCCCGGGAGTGAAAGGTCACTCATGAGAGAGGGCGCAAGGCTATATTTTCTGCGAACGATTGTTCTGGATTGAGCGGAATGGTATAATGTATCGCGTGTTTTCAGAAAATGAAACAGGAAAATATGAATATTGTGCGGGGATTGCTCGCTGCACAGTCCTGGCGCTGTGTATGCAGCTGCACAGAGGATTTCGGGATGTACCCGGGCAATCCCGGGAAAAGGAAGAATATACAGGAGACAGGACCAGAGATGTCGATCGAAAACGGCGAGTGGATCATGCGCGGAATGGCGTGGGACGACCCTTACAGGATCCGCACATGGCAGGAACTTATCAACTGGATCAATGAGATTGGATTTCTCCCCCTTTTCGGAAACGGCGTGACAGGCTTTTCCGCCGAGGAACACACATCACCCGATTACTGGTGGTCGGGCATCCGCAGTGAGGATCCCTGGGAGTGGCGGGAGATCATTGCCGCCGGCCGTCAGGTCGCCTACGGGAAGTTTTTCGGCGGCAGAGCGGGCTTTATCAGCCTGGAATGGCTCCCTTATTTTGCAAATTTCCGGCGTGAGGGCTACGATTTTGACGCCCGCTGGGAGGACGGCCTTGCCAGCCGGCGAGAAAAGATGATCATGGATTTCATGATGGACATAGATGAAGACGGGGACGTGACCTGGAAGACGGATCAGATCCTGTCCACAGACCTCAAAAAAATGGCTGGATTCGGAAAGGGCAGGGAGAAAAACTACCCGGGCATCATTACCGGACTCCAGATGCAGACCTACCTTGTCATCACGGACTTCCGCAGAAGGAAGAACAAGCGGGGGCAGGAATACGGCATGTCGGTATCCGTCCTGCAGGCTCCGGAAGCGGTCTGGGGCCGCACCGCCGTGACAAAAGCCTATACGGAATCCCCCTCACAATCCTGGGACCGCGTTTTCAGGCATGTCCGTGGAGCATACCCCGACAGTCCTGAAAAAGAAATCGTCAAACTCATCGGAAAAAGACCTGCAGAAGGCGATTTTTAAAGACTGAGAATACGATGTGCTGAGTTCATTAATCACTGAGTTAACTAATGCACGGATGTCATTAAGAAGGATAATCATAAAGGACTAGGATTATCATAGAGTCTGACCATAAAGCATAAACGAAAAAAGGATAAACAAATATGCGTGAATATATCTGTATCGGTCTGCTGGCACACGTGGACGCGGGCAAGACAACGCTTTCGGAGGCGCTTCTGCACCGCACCGGTGCGATCCGCAATGCGGGACGGGTGGACCACGGGGACGCATTCCTGGATACCGATTCCATGGAACGGGACCGGGGCATCACGATTTTTTCCAAGCAGGCCTCGTTCACGACCCGGCCTGTTCTGCCGCTGCATTCGGAGACTGCTGAAAAAGCCGGGAAATTTGAAAAAGCCGGAGAAACGGCTAAACCGGGTAGAACGACAAGCCACGCCGACAGAATTCCCGGCGGTCGGACACAGATGGAGCGGATCTGGACCCTGGTGGACACGCCCGGACACGCTGATTTTTCTACTGAGATGGAGCGTGTCCTGCAGGTGCTGGATTATGCGGTCCTGATCATCAGCGCGGCGGACGGCGTCACCGGACAGGTGCGCACGCTCTGGAGGCTTCTGGAACATTATGGGGTTCCTGCTTTTCTGTTTGTCAACAAGATGGACCAGTCCGGGGCGGACCGCGCGGCTGTCTATGCGCAGATCCGGGACGAGCTCGGAAGTGCCTGCGTGGATCTGCAGGAGGCCTTTGCGGCTGCCGTTCCGGCCGACACTGCGGCTGGTGCCGGCTCTGTCAGTGCCTCAGCCGGTGGCTCATCCGCTGAATTATCCGGCAGAGACACCGCGGAATATTCGCCCCTGCAGGTCAAACCGGTCTTTGATCCCCAGCTGCAGGAGGAGATTGCGGTCTGCGACGAGAATCTGATGGAGCGCTTTTTTGACGGGGAGGAGATTACACTCGCGGATGCTGTAGAGCTGGTCGCGGCGCGGAAGCTCTTTCCGGTCTGCTTCGGCTCGGCCCTTCGGGAGGATGGGATCGACGATCTGCTGGCCATGATGGACACGCTGGCCCAGGAGCCGCCCCGCGGGGAGGCTTTCGGCGCCCGGATTTATAAGATCACCCATGAGGGCGGTGGCTCTGCCGCCGGCGGAACAGGCAGCGGTGCGCGTCTGACCTGGATGAAGATCACCGGCGGGTCGCTTCTGCCCAGACAGCAGATCCCGGAGATCCCGGACGAAAAGGGACAGCCGGAAAAGGCGGCCCAGCTCCGTTTTTACAGAGGAGAAAAATTTGAAGCCCTGCAGGAGGCACCCGCAGGGATCATTGTCGCCGTGCCGGGACTCACAGGGACCCGGGCCGGGATGGGCCTGGGGGCGGAGGCGGACAGGGAGGAGACTGAGCGCCTGCTGCAGCCGGTCATGCAGAGACGGCTGATCCTGCCGCCCGGGCAGGATCTGTATGCGGCCTACAGAAAACTGAGGGTCCTGGAGGAAGAGGATCCCATGCTCCGCCTCTCCTATGACGAGGAGAAAAAGGAGATCACCGTTCAGGTCATGGGGCAGGTTCAGAGAGAGATCCTGCAGCGCCTGATCAAAGACCGCTTTGACATGCAGATCGAGTTCGGACCCTCCAGGATCATCTATAAAGAGACCATTGCCGACACCGTGGAAGGCGTCGGTCATTTCGAGCCTCTGCGCCATTACGCGGAGGTCCACCTGTTGCTTGAGCCCGGCGAACCCGGCAGCGGACTGGTCTTTGAGAGCCGCTGTTCCGTCAATGACCTGGCCCTCAACTGGCAGCGCCTGATCATGACGCATCTGGAGGAGCGCCGCCACAGGGGTGTACTCACGGGTGCCGAGATCACGGACATGAGGATCAGCATCATCGGCGGCCGCGCCCACGCCAAGCACACCGAGGGCGGCGATTTCCGCAAGGCCACCTACCGGGCAGTCCGACAGGGCCTGATGATGGCGCAGTCTGTCCTTCTGGAGCCGGCCTTCAGCTTCTGTCTGGAGCTGCCTCAGGAGAACCTGGGCAGGGCAATGTCAGACCTGCAGCAGATGGATGCCTCCTTCGGCCAGCCTGAATTTTCCTCCAAAAACAATACTGCCATCCTGCAGGGAACCGTGACGGTCGCGGCACTGGGCAATTATGTCGAGGAGGTCGCCGCCTATACCCGCGGGGCAGGCTCTCTTCAGTGCGCCCTCAAGGGCTATGTCCCCTGCAAAAACGCGGAGGCGGTCATCGCAGCCTCGGGCTATGACCCCGAGCTGGATGTCCGCAACCCCTCCTCCTCCGTGTTCTGCTCCCACGGTGCGGGAACCATCATTCCCTGGTACGAGGTCCGCAGCTTTATGCATGTGGACACCGGCTGGCGCTTTCCCGAGGAAGCCCCTGCCATGACCGAAGACGAGGCCCTGGATCTGGCTGCCGAACGCGCCAGAAAGGCGGCGGAGGAGCGGGAGAAGAAGAAGCGCCTGCTCGAGCAGGGAATCCCTGATACCCAAGCAGACGGCACCGATGCCGGAAACGCAGGCAGCGGAGCCGGCGGAGGCAGAAAGGCAGGTGCCGCCGGTCAGGGCGGTGCCGCGTCAGGAGTGGCAGGGAAAAAACAGGACGATGCCTTTAAGCGCCGCCAGCAGGCTGTTTTTGCCGCCGAAAAAGAACTCATGCAGATCTTTGAGCGCACTTACGGCCCGGTCAGACCGCGGGAGGGCGCCGAGAGTGATCTGTTCGATTCTGTGAGCGGCCCGGACGGGACCGCCAGGAGGAAAAAAGCCGGAGCGGGCGACCCGTGGGGCCTGGAGAGCGGAGAGGAGCCGGATGCCTCTGTCAGGAAAAAGAAGCCTGCCCCGCAGGATCATTACCTGCTCGTGGACGGCTACAATATCATCTTTGCATGGAATGATCTCAGGGAACTTGCCCTGCGGGACATCAAGTCCGCCCGCGACAAGCTGATGGACATCCTGTCCAATTTTGCCGGCTACCGCACGGAGAAGGTGATCCTGGTTTTTGACGCCTACAAGGTTGCGGGAGGCCCCCGTGAGGTCCTGCGCTGGCACAACATCGATGTCGTCTTTACGAAGGAGGCGGAGACAGCCGACCTCTACATCGAGAAGACTGCCCACGTCCTGGCAAAAAAATACCGCGTCACGGTCGCCACATCGGATGCTGTCGAACAGATCATTATTTTCGGCGCCGGCGCCTACCGGATGTCTGCCCAGATGCTTCTGGAGGAAATCCTGTTCACGGAGCGGGAGATGCGGGAGCGCTACGGGATCGGAACAGACGAATAGAACCGGAGATGCGAATATCCTTCCATGCACAAAATGATTTTCCCATTAGTGCACATTTTGTTCAATGTGCGGAAAGTTCATCAGATTATCGCACTTTTTTTATTCAAAATTAATGCAGGATGGGATATAATGAAATCTGGAAAACAATTGTTCTGTCATCTCCGCATAGGAGGACTCTTTATTCTGCTTCCGGTTTTTAAAAAACTGCAGGACCGGGGCTGATGAAAGGGAGTTTCCGGGAGAAGAAAGGGGTTATTATGGCAAAACTCGTAGTTTTTAAGTGCAAAAAGTGCGGCAGCATGGTCGTGAAAATCAACAGAGGCGGATGTACTCCTTCCTGCTGCGGCGAGCCTATGAGCGAAGTCCGCGCAAATGACACTGACGGCGCGAAAGAGAAACACGTTCCCGATGTAGCTGTCGAGGACGGCGTTGTCAAAGTAAAAGTCGGCTCCGTCGAGCACCCCATGCTGGATGCCCACTACATCACCTTCATCGCCCTCGAGACCGAGAAGGGCGTCCAGTGCAAGTTCCTTGAGCCCGGCCAGGCTCCTGCTGCTGACTTCACGCTGGTCGACGACAAGGCAGTCACAGCTTATGAGTACTGCAACCTGCACGGCCTCTGGAAAAAAGATCTTTGATCGGCCCGGCTGGCATTCATTTCCCTCTGCGGTCCCCGGGACTGAGACGGCTGTGAATCCGGTCACATTATGATCAGAGTCAGGAAAATGCTTTATGAAATAAAAGACCGTCCGGAAGAGATTCCGGGCGGTTTTTTATGCCCGGAGTAAAAATCTTGTATCGACAACATTTTTTACTCTATATTGATTAAATCTATTATTTTGCATAGAAAATTTCATGGATAAAATCACACAATTACATATGCAAAAAAGATGTTTTGTAGATATAATTTTGGGTAAATAAAGAATGTTATATTTTTGACACAGCCGCAGAAATAATGATCCGCCCAATAATCGCAGGAGTGCTCCTTTCCTGTGGAGGGCAGAAAGGGACCATGCCTGCGGTCTTGTTGTGAAAAAGGAGGGGAGAGGATCATGAAGGCAGTCAGATGGCTGGACAGACATTTTGAAGAGATTCTTCTGGTGGCGCTTTTGTTTATCATGATGATCATCATGGGTATTCAGATCGTTGCCAGATACGCACTGGGAAATTCACTTTCCTGGTCGGAGGAGATCACCAGATTCTGCTTTATCTGGACAGGTTTCCTCAGTATCAGCTACTGCGTAAAAAACAGTAAATCCATCAAGATCGAGCAGTTCGTGGAGTGGTTCAAGGATGATTTCAACGGCATGGGCGTGCATATGTTCCGCCTCGTCAGTTATCTGTTCGAACTGATCCTGTTTGCTTATCTGCTTCCCTTTGCCTATCACTTCGTGCGGGCATCCTATCTGGGAAAGGCGGCCAGCCCTGCTGTGGGGATCCCTATGTGGATCGTACAGTCGATCACTGTGATTTCCTTTAGCCTGTGCGAGATCCGCCTGCTTCAGAAATTTATCTCCAGGATCGGCATGATCCGCAGGGGTGAAAAAGAAAAAGAACACAAAAGGGGGGAAGTCTGAATGTCTGCTGCATTTGTAATGATTTTATTTGCGGTTCTGCTGATCCTGGCAGTGCCGATTTCCATGGCGCTGGCGGCAGCCTGCATTCTGCCCAGTGCCTTTGACGCGTCCTTTACGGCCAGTGCGACCTATATCGTCCGCGCCATGTTCAATGCGCTGAACAGCTTTCCCATGCTGGCAGTGCCCATGTTCATCCTGTCCGGTATCCTGATGGCCAGGGGCGGCATTTCCCGCCGTCTTTTCGACCTCTTTTCCTACCTGATCGGCAAGCGGACGGCAGGCCTTCCCTGCGCGGTCATCGTCACCTGCCTCTTTTACGGCGCTATTTCGGGCTCCGGCGTCGCGACGGTGGCGGCGGTCGGCAGCATGACCCTTCCCATTCTCATGCGCCTTGGGTATGAAAAGAAATTCTGCGTTGCGATCATTGCCGTGGCAGGAAGTCTGGGTGTCATCATCCCTCCCAGCATCCCCTTCATCATGTACGGCCTGGCTTCGGGTGAGTCGGTGAGCGATCTGTTTACTGCGGGTATCATTCCCGGCATCCTGATCGCTCTGCTTCTGATGGTCTACGCAGTCTATCACTGCAAAAAGTACGGCGAGGACAAGGAGAAGATCGCGGAATATATCGACGAACTGCGCGGCAGGGGATTCGTCGCTGTCATGAAGGAGAGCTTTCTGGCAGTTCTCTCTCCGGTGATCATCCTCGGAAGTATCTACAGCGGAATCGCCTCTCCCACAGAAGCGGCTGTGATCTCCGTTTTCTACGCCCTCCTGATCGGCCTGGTCGTCTACAGAGAGATGAAGATCTCCGAGCTCTTCGGTATCTTTCTCGAAGCGGTGGGCACCTATACGCCCATCCTCTTTATCATGGCGGCGGCCATCGCCTTCTCCAGAGTCCTGACCCTTATGCAGGTTCCGCAGACCGTCAGCTCCTGGATCCTGGCCAACTTCACCAGCAAGATCGTCGTCCTGCTCGTGATCAATGTTTTCCTTCTCATAGTCGGCATGTTCATGGACACGACTCCGGCGATCCTGATCCTGAC
>CAMKEX010000157.1 GCA_946411695.1 uncultured Lachnospiraceae bacterium | reverse complement strand
TAATCACAAATATAAAACAGTTTCAAACGGATACAGATTGCGATAAACCGGATGAAAGGACAGTCTCACACGCGAAAGAAAAAACTGTAAACCCGATTGTGACGGGTCAAAAAAATGTCGGTCAACTCGGTAATAACCGTGCACGTCGAGACGGTAGTATTGATGTCGCGCATTCAGGGCTGATCGCGGAAAAAGCGCGGAAA
This sequence comes from uncultured Lachnospiraceae bacterium, assembly GCA_946411695.1. Lineage (GTDB taxonomy): Bacteria > Bacillota > Clostridia > Lachnospirales > Lachnospiraceae > CAG-791. Next base: position 7,828 of record CAMKEX010000157.1, on the reverse strand, counting down.
TACGGGCTTTCCGGGCAATTTGGCATCAGTGCTGAAGGGCAGATTTTGGCCTAAAAAACGCTCTGACTAAACTGATCTACGGCTCGTTCCGGAGGGTTGAGAAGGCCATTTGGATGTCATAGGGTTGAGTGGCCGGTTTAGATGTTTTTGCCATAGGGTTGAGTTAGTGATTTGGATAACGGCAGGTTGAAGCTGTGATTTGGATGTCAGGCTGAAGTGGGTTTTATAATAGAGCTGGTTTAGAGGAGAGGTTTTCCTTTGAACTGGAAAAGATTTTGGAGAAAGTAGTGTAATCATGAAGCGAAAAACCACAAAAGAGATTCTTGCTGAGTCCTTTATGGAACTTTCAGCAAATAAACCGATCAATAAAATAACCATAGCCGAGATAGCTGACAACTGTTCCATGACGAGCACTACCTTTTATCGTCATTTTAAGGACAAGTATGATTTGATTGCCTGGATCTATGTCGGGGTGGTCCGGAATTATCTGAACAAGATCGGATATAACGGATATCTGTGGAAGGACACACTTCTGGATGGCCTGAAATATTATGAGCAAAATCGAAAGTACATGGTAAATGCACTGAAACATACCAGCGGCAGAGACTCTTTTATCAATCAGATGACGGAAATGAATATTGGCTTTATTTCAGAGGAAATAAAAAAGAAGCGGGAAGATAACAATGTTCCTTCTGAATTGATCCCTATGATTAAGATCTATTGCTATGGAACGGGACAATATCTATGTGAGTGGCTGATGGACAGCAAACCGGATTCCTGTGAAGAGGTGGCGACGGCGATGGAAGCATGCATTCCAGAGGAACTCAGACAATACCTTTGCAGGTAGGGACGCCTGAAATTTTATAATTACGCCGAATTGTAACGTTGCGTTATAACGGAGCATCTTTCTAACTCGAAATTATCGGATACCTCTGTTATTCTGCGGTTGTGCACAACAGGGCGGTGCACAACAATCATTCTAATGACGGAGGTGTCCACGATGACAAAGATTGAACTGTTAAAAGAATTTGCTAAAGGTTGGTTCGGGAACTCCCAGCAGCATTCTATCCATGCACAGCTTCTGAAGCAGCGCGGCTTTGGCAAGCTCGGCGACAAGATTATGGCTGAGTCCGATGAAGAATGGGAAGAGGCAAAGAAGGTCAACGCTCGCTTGATCGAAATGGGCGAGATGCCTGTCGTCGCCATCCAGGAATACCCCGTGATCACCGACATCAAGGAAATGCTGGAGTACGACTGCAAGGACGCTGCCGAGGCGCTTCCGATGATGAGTAAGTCCCTCGCCATGTTCGACGACGATTATGTAACGAAAAACATGATCCAGCAGTTCATCGTTGATGAGCAGGAGCACTTCAACTGGGTCCGTCAGCACCTGAGCCTCATCGAAGAGATCGGCTACGAGAACTATTTGATTGAGCAGCTTGGCTAAGAAGCGGGAGGTACAACAATGAGCGGGATTGAAAAGGTTTATCAGTTTTTAGATGATGCAAAGACCTATTATCTGGCTACGGTGGAAGGCGATCAGCCCAGAGTCAGGGCTTTCGGTACAGCTCTTCTGTATGATGGAAAGCTGTATATCCAGACCGGCAAGGTAAAGCCGGTTTCCCATCAGATTGCGGCGAACCCGAAGGTGGAGATTTGCGCGTTCAAAGGCGGCAAGTGGGTTCGTATTGCCGGTGAACTCGTTAACGACGATAACCGTGAAGTGAAGGTTGCCATGCTGGAAAAGATGCCGAGCCTTAAAGGTATGTACAGCGCAGATGACGATAACATGCAGATGCTGTACTTTAAGAATGCCGCCGCTACCTTCAGTTCTTTCACTGAAGCACCGGAAACGATCGAGTTTTAAGGAGAAACACCATGAACGAGAAAGAGATCATTCTGGAAGCGATGAAAAAAGCGGGCGAGCCGCTTAACGCCGGTAAGGTGGCTGAGTTGACCGGCCTTGACCGAAAGGTCGTGGATAAGGCCTTTGCCGTCATGAAGAAAGAGGGCTCTATTGTATCTCCTGTCAGATGCAAGTGGGAGCCTGCTGAGAAATAAAGTTCGTAGAAAAGGCTGACGCTGCCTACATGCGCTGCGCCAGCCTTTTTCACAAATAACAGGTGAATGAAAGGACGGCAAATCAAGGATATGTTACAGACACAGACAAATGAAGAAAGCCTGCGTCTTGAAAACCAGTTTTGTTTTCCTCTGTATGCCTGTGCAAAAGAGGTGGTGCGCCAGTACCGGGAGCCACTTGAGCCGTTGAACCTGACATATACCCAGTATATCGTGATGATGGTTCTCTGGGAGTTTGGGGAGATGACTGAAGGAGAACTCGGGAAAAAGGTCCATCTTGATTCCGGTACCCTGGCTCCGCTCCTGAAACGGCTGGAGAAGGCAGGATATATCAACCGGGTCAGGCCGGAAAGCAATGAGAATAAACTGCTTCTTTCCCTCACGGAAGAAGGCGAACGTCTTAAAGAGCAAGCACTGGGAGTTCCTTCCCGGATGCAGGGCTGCATCCCGCTTTCAGAGGAAGACCTGCTCCTGCTCCGAGACCTTTTAAACCGGGCGCTTTCAGGAATGCATGATAATTATTCCAGGAGGAGGTAAGTATATGCTGGAGATTGGCACTAAGGCACCGGAGTTCTCCCTCCCCGATCAGAATGGGATGGTTCATAACCTATCGGATTATAAAGGTCAGAAGGTCATTCTGTATTTCTATCCTAAGGACATGACCGGTGGATGCACAGCACAGGCATGTAATTTCCGCGACCGCTATCCGCAGATACAGGAGAAAGGTGCAGTCGTGCTCGGCGTGAGCAAGGATAGCGTGGAATCCCATAAAAGGTTTGAAGAAAGGCACGGGCTCCCGTTCCCCCTGCTGGCGGATGAATTGTTAGTGGTCATTACTGCCTACGATGTTCTGAAACCCGGTAAAGATGGAAAACCCACCAAAAGCCTGATTCGATCCACTTATCTGATCGATGAAGAGGGTGTGATCATACAGGCGATTGGCGGCGTGAAACCCAGGGAAAACGCTGAACAGATGCTGGAAATGTTGGATTAAGGGACCGATATGATTGTTTGCTATTTTACCGCAACGGGCAACTGCCTGTATATTGCCAGAAGAATCGGCGGCACCCTGTTGCCCATTCCGCAGCTGTTGCGGCAGGATCGGATCGAAGTATGTGACGATGCTGTTGGAATTATCGCTCCGGTTTACGCCGGTGAGATGCCCATGATGGTGAGGGACTTTTTCGGAAAGGTCAATATCAAAACAAATTATTTCTTTTTCCTCTATACCTACGGAATGGCCTGCGGAGAAGCGTTTGCCCACGTGAAGCAGCTATGTGATGAAAAGGGCTTGAAGCTCTCCTATATCAACTCCGTTCAGATGGTGGATAATTACCTTCCCGGCTTTGAGATGCAAAAGCAGATCGACACGCTGCCGAAGAAGGATGTGGAAGGACAGATCGCGCGGATTATCCGTGATATTGAAGTCCGAGCAGAAGCTTCTGTTAAGATCACACCGGCAGTCAAAGCGAAAATGGCTATGCTCCGGAAGATGCTGGCGAATCGGATTCTCCGCAGAGATACGGCAAAAAGCTATATCGTGAATGATCAGTGCATACGATGCGGGATTTGTGCCAAGGTCTGCCCTGCAAATAATATCACTGTTACGGACAACGGAATATCATTTGCAGATCGCTGCGAGGTCTGTTATGCCTGCCTTCATAATTGCCCGCAGAACGCCATCCACATGCATGAAGAACAGAGTACTATACGCTTCCGTAACGAGCATATCAGCTTGAACGACATTATAGCAGCAAACGAGTGACGCGGAGGGAATGATCATGAGCAAAAGGATCATAGCTGTTAACGCCGGTCCGAGAAAAGGCTGGAATACGGACACATTGATAGAGGAAGCCATTAATGGCGCGGAATCTGCCGGAGCCGAGGTGCAGAAGTTTGACCTCTTCCGTTTGGAGAAATACACAGGATGTATTTCCTGTTTCGGATGTAAAAAAGAAAAGAACAAGGGTCACTGCGTCTGTCGGGACGGGCTTACTCCGGTTCTGGATGCTATCCGTGAAGCGGATGGTCTGATCATCGGATCGCCGAATTATCTTGGCGAGATGACGGCATCCTTTCGGGCGCTTTTTGAACGTCTGGTTTTTCAGAATCTGACCTATAATGCTGAAACGCCTTGCTGCAATCAGAATGTGCTCCCGGTCCTTCTGATTATGACCAGTAATGCACCGGATTACGGCTATCAGGCTCTATTGAAGAATTATCAGCAGACACTGAACAGATTTGTCGGGCCGACGGAGGTGTTCGTCAGCGGCGAGACCCTGCAGCTAAAGGATTATTCCAAACTGGACTGGGAATGGTCGATATTTGACCCGGAGGCAAAGCGGATACGTCATGAGTCTGTCTTCCCGAAGGAATGCCAGAAGGCCTGTGAAATGGGAGCGGCATTGGTGAATAAGGACTAAGCAGATAAACATCCGCATTATAATACTTTTAGGAGGCGCTTTATGGAAATCAAAGCAATCAAATTCAGAAAAGATGGTTTTTATTCTCAGCCCTTCGTCTTTGGCGGAGAAGAGGGTGCTGAAAAGTTCGATCCCAAGGTCCGCTATCGCGGGAGCCTGCAGAATTACCTGATCGACACCGGCAATGAAGTGATCCTGGTGGATACCGGCCTTCCGGCAGGGACTCCGGAAGAAGTGGTGGATGAGAACAGCGTTCTCTATACGGGAAAAGACATTTGTAGCTACATGGAGGCATTTGCTGCCCTCGGGTATAAGCCGGAGCAGGTAACGAAGATCCTGCTGACGCATAAGCATGGGGATCACTCCGGAGAACTGAGGTCATTCCCCAATGCCGAGATCTTCGTGAACGAGGATGAAATCGGCGTGCCTGAGCTGCAGGGAATCTCCAACCTGGTGCCGGTGAAGTTCACGGACGGCGCGTATTACAACTTCCCTGCCTCCCAGAAGATCTGGGACGGTATCTATCTCATCAAAGCCAAAGGCCACACCAACGGCAACAGCATCGTAATCGTGGAGAGCGACGGCTTGTTCTTCATGTTCCATGGTGATGTTACCTATGTGGATGAAGCGCTGTATGAGAATAAGCTCTCGGTCGTGTTTGACGATCTGGCTGCGGATCGGGAGACCATGGACCGTGTGCGCGAGTTTATCCGCAATCATCCGACTGTTTACTGCGGCACACACACCCCGCAGGGTTATGAGAATCTGGAAGCAAAGCGTGTGATGGATCTGGACAACCCGGTGCCGACGATCTGGCCGGAGCTTGATTTTTCAAAGAAACAGGCAACCGGTAAATATGTTTGCTCCATCTGCGGTTATGTCTATGACCCTGCCGAGCACGACGGTATCGCTTTTGAGGATCTGCCGGATGACTGGAAGTGCCCGAGATGCAAGCAGCCAAAAGAGAAGTTCAACAAGGCTTAAAGAGGTAAGCAAAATAAAAGAGAGACCGCGTCCCTTCTTGGCGGATGAACAGCTGCGAGGGATTTGCACGCAGGGATGAACGAGGCTCCCACACTGCCATCATGGGCGGCGGGGAGCCTTGCTTTATGCCTCGATATCGATTGTGACTCCAGACTTGAATTCGATGGTGAAGTGATCCTCGAAGACCGTGATCTTCGTGATCAGGCGTTTGACCAGCGTCTCGTCAAACTCCGTGATGGTGGTAGGCTGCTGCCGGATGAAATCCTGAAGGTCTCTGATCAGTCGCATCTGTTCGTCTCGGACAACGCTGTCAACCTCAGCCTGCTTTCGCATGTCCCGGAGCCGGAGGATCTCGTCCGCGATGGCGTCATAGTCGTCCTTCTGGTTGGCCTTCTTTACGAGCTCCTTCTGCAGCTCCCGGAGGCGTTCATCGATGACCTCCGGCGATAGGGTATCCCCCTGTTTGATCACCGTGGCGATGTTGGTTTGCAGGGTATTCAAGAAGTCGTCCTTTTTACAGAGCACCTGATTGATGGCCTCAATGGCCACTTCCTTCAGGAGCTCCTCGTTGACTGTCCGGGCGTGGCAGGCGTGACCTGTGGCCTCAAGCCGCGAGCAGCAGCGCCAGACAATGGACTTGCAGCCTCGGTTGTTCCAATGGACGCGCCGGAAGAATTCGCCACAGTCGCCACAGAAAACAATCTGGGCAAAGCAGTGATTGCATGAGTAGCAGCGCCGTTTGCCGTTCTCTGTGGTATGCACCAGCCGTCGCCGCGCAAGCTCCTCCTGCACCAGAAGGAAGAGGTCCTTCGGGATGATTGCTTCGTGGTCGCCTTCTACGTAGTATTGAGGGACGGTGCCGTTGTTTTTAATGCGCTTCTTCGTCAGGAAGTCCGTGGTGTAGGTCTTTTGCAGGAGCGCGTCACCGATGTATTTCTCGTTACGGAGAATCTTGTTGATGGTGCTGGTATGCCACTTCGTCTTACCCGCGCCAGTGAGAATACCATCCGCCTCAAGCCCAGCGGCGATCTTGTCCATGCTTTTACCTTCGAGGTATTCTCGGTAAATGCGCCGGACGATTTCTGCCTGTTCCGGTTCGATGACCAGGTGGCCATCAGCATCCTTAGTGTAACCGAGGAAACGGTTGTGGTTGACCTGCACATGTCCTTGTTGGTAACGGTACTGCAGGCCGAGCTTCACGTTCTGCGAGAGGCTCTGGCTTTCCTGCTGAGCAAGAGAGGCCATGATCGTCAGCAGCACCTCCCCTTTGGCATCCATCGTGTTGATAGACTCCTTCTCAAAGTAGACGGGAATATTGATGTCCTTCAGTTCCCGGATGTATTTCAGGCAGTCCAGCGTGTTCCGGGCAAAACGGCTGATCGACTTGGTAATGATCATGTCGATGTTCCCGGCATGGCACTCGTCGATCATGCGGTTAAACTCGTCACGCTTATTCTCATGGCCTTCGCTGCAAGCTTCAGGGCCTGATAAAACTTCTTCTCCCATTTTTTAAGTTCTTTATACTCCATTTTCTATATCCTATCTTCCGGAAGACTTGAGTTGCATGATGCCACATGCGGACCTATTTCGAACGGCGAAGCAGGACGCGAGAAGGAATGCCGAGGACGAGCCCGATTAGTCCGAAGAACGCAAAGGGGACGTGGCTGATCCATAGAAAGAGCGCATAGACTGCCGAGCCGACCGTCACCACCCAGGCGCAGATGCTTGCAGCCGTTCTGGAGAAAGCGGTGCGTCGGGATGCGTTTACGATCATAAGGATTCCGAGCGGCAGGCTCGCCACGCCCAGTGCGATGAGGAACTGCAATGCCCGGATGATTGCTTCGCTGCCTCCGTACCTCGCATTGACTTCCACGTTCAAAAGCATTGCTCCCATAATGACAAGGAAAATTGCGGCGATGATGTCGAGGATGCCCATCCTCTTAAGACGGGACGTATTTGATAAGTTATTCATCTGTACCTCCTGATTGGTTAATCTGTTCGTGTTGAATCTGGTTCTGATCCGGCTCCCTTTCGTCAATGAAATAATCGAAGGTACCCGAGTAGTGCACATGCACATCTGCATGACGTTCACATATGTCGTCGGACATCGATACGGACGGCAGCACGGAAACGTTTGCCTATCCTGTGATTGCTTTTACTTTATTCTTCGCTCCCCACCTCGCCAAGGCAGTTGCATTTTTGCTTCAAGCGTCATAGTCCTATATTAATTTTATTATTATATGCTTTACATGCTAACGCCTTATAAATACATTTGTAAAAAATGAGCTTCCCTCACTATTTCTTTGTGTTATGTCTTAATAAAAAAACATGCAGATATTTTA
>CAMKEX010000156.1 GCA_946411695.1 uncultured Lachnospiraceae bacterium | reverse complement strand
GTAAAAACAGGGCTGTTGCATCCACTTATTTTAAAGCAGATGCGACAGCCCCTTTTTTTCAGCAGTTGTCAGTTGTCAAAGGGGACGGTTCTTCTGACACTTTGCACGCAAAGTGTCAGAAGAACCGTCCCCATGACAACTCCGACAGCCCCATGACAACTTGTCCCCATGACAACTTACAGGTCTACCCAGACATTTCCGCGGCGGTTGCTCTCCACGCAGGCGTGGACGAATTTCATGCCGTTCAGGCCTTCCTGGATGGAAGGATAAGGCAGTCCTTCATAAGGCTTTCCATCTTTCAGAGCCAGCAGGTTCTGGCAGAAGGGGCGGTAGATATTGCCGAAGGCCTCGAAGTATCCCTCATGATGGGCAGCCGAAACGCGAACCATGCTGTTGCTCTCTTTGCTCATGTAGTCTCTTCCGGCAGAGAGAAGGCGGGTGGGTTCATTGATTGGCGTATATTTGAGGATGGAAGGGGTCTCGTGGTTCCATTCCAGGGAGCCTTTGGAACCGACCACATAAATGAAGGGGCTGCACTCTTTGCCGATGGCAATTTGGGAAGCCCAGAGTTCGCCTGTTATGCCGTCTCCCAGATCCAGAAAAGCGGTGACGTTTGTCTCAAGGGGAAGATAGGCCGGCCAGGTATTGAAGACAGCCAGCAGGCGCTTGATGGTGAGGCCGGTAAACTGCTCGACCAACTGCTCTGCGTGAGTGCCCAGGTCAGCCGAGCAGAGGGATTCGCCTGCCATATCCGGATTAAAGCGCCAGGGCAGCTTGCCCGAGGGCTCTTCAGGGACGGAAGAGATGACCCAGTCCTCGGGATGTCCAGCCCGGAGATAGATGATCTTGCCGATGACGCCCTCTTCGATCATCTGCCGCGCCTGCCGGATGGCCGGATAGGCGGTGTAGGCATAGGGGACAGCAAAAAGAAGATTTCTTTCGTCCGCGATCTTTTTCAGGTCCTCTGCCTGTTCCACGGTCATGGTGACAGGCTTGTCACACAGGACGTGGATATTTTTTTCCATAAAATACTTTGCGATCTCATAATGGCTGGAGTTGGGTGTCGCGATCGTGACAAAATCAATGCCGTCCTCGCGGGAGGATTCCTTGTCCGCCATTTCCTGATAATTTGCATAGACCCGGTCTTCCGGAATCTCCCAGGCGTCCGCTGTCTCCAGATTTTTGTCCCGGTGGCGGGAAAAACAGCCGGCACAGAGCACGGCCAGATCATCCATCATTGCGCCGTGGCGGTGTACATCACCGATATAGGATCCGAGACCGCCTCCAACCATTCCGTATCTTACTTTTTTCAAGGAAAAATGCCTCCTTTCCAAAAAACTAATTATGTAACGCAGGATTATGATAACAAATATGCTACTGCCGCCTGCTTCTGTTATGATAGCAAAATTATAGCATAAGAATATGTAGAATATGTACTGTCGAAATCATCCGAGAAACAGCATAGTAGAAACCACGAACAGAAGAAAGCAGAAACGTGCTGTGCCCTATAATCAGTATAAGGCAAAGAATCCATCATTATTATGAGCAAGAGAGGTAAGAGAGATGGTCGAAACAGCACGTGAAATGAATACGCTGGAAGAACAGATCGAGTCCGCGCTGGACGAATATGTGCGCCCGCTCCTGGCGACACACGGAGGAGACATGGAAGTGCTCCGGGTGGAGGACGGACTGGTTTATTTCCGCATGCTGGGACACTGTGCGGGATGCGCGGCGGCGGATCTGACAAGTGAAGATCTCATCAACAAAGAACTGGTCGAGCATGTGCCCGGTGTTAGGAGAGCTGTACTGGAAAACAGAGTGAGTCAGGAACTGATGGACCAGGCGAGAGAAATCCTCATCAGGCGCCGGATGAGATCGTGATCGAACAGGAAAGGACACAGTCATGCCGGAAATAGAAATCGGCGTCCGCTACTGCGGAGGATGCAACCCGACTTATAACCGTGCTTCCCTGGTCAAACGACTGGAGAGCATGATGCCCGATCTTTCTTTTGTCAACGTGCAGCCGGGAAAATCCTATCCCGCCGTACTTATAGTAAACGGATGTTTCGTGGCATGTACGAAAGTGGATGATCTCTCTGTGCCCGGAGAGAGGCAGATTCAGATCCGCAGTTTTTCGGATCTTCTGCCGACCAGGGACCGTATCAGGGAGCTGCTTACAGAGGAAGAGGCGCTGACATTGGACTGGGCGCAGATCGTGTCCATTCTGCCGCATCGTCCCCCCATGCTGTTTGTGGACAGTGTCTCCCGGCTGGTTCCGGGGAAAGAGGCAGCGGCAGAGCTCTATGTGGATCCAAAGTGGGAGATATTCCGGGGGCACTTCCCGGAAAACCCGGTTTTCCCGGGCCTTCTGACCACGGAAGCCATGGCTCAGACTGCAGACCTCATGGTCATGACAAAAAATATTTATGCGGGCAAAGAACCGCTGCTGATGGAAATCGGCCGCGTACGCTTCCGCAGAAAGATCCTTCCCGGCACAGCGCTCCAGCTGCGCGCCGCGCTGAAGGAGGAGCATGCCGACACAGGCATTGTGGTCTGCCGTTGTCAGGCCCTTGCAGAGGATAAAATTTGCGCGGAAGCCGAGATTACTCTGGCCATGCGATGAAGAAAGAGAGGAGGGGAGAGGAGACACAGAACCGTCCCATGTCTCCGAACCGTCCCCTGTCTCCCCCATAAGAAAAGGAGAGAGCAATGACGAATCTGGAAAAATACGACAAGGCTTTTATCAGGCTTTTTAAAGTGAAAAAGGAAGACCTTCCCGGAATGAAATATATGGGAGACAAGAAGTGGGACTCCATGGCGCACATGGACCTCATGAGTGATCTGGAGGAGATTTTTGACATTCAGATCAGCACGGTCGACGTGCTGGATTTCACAGATTATAATAAGGGGAAAATCGTCCTTGGACGCTATGGCGTCGAAATCTAAAGCACTGACGTGCTCCTGCATGTTCGGAGGAGTGGACCCTTATGCTGCAGACAGTGATTTCCGTAGACCCCCTCACGGAGAGCAATTGCTATATATTGGCGGAAGATAAGAAATGTGTTGTGATCGATCCCGGAGAGTCCGAGCGGCTGCTCCATACGCTTAGTGAGCGCGGATGGGAGCCGGAACTGATCCTGCTGACACACGAGCACTGCGATCATATGGCAGGACTGGATGCTCTGCGGGAGACTTATCCGCAGGCGCGCTTTGCCGCTTCGAAAGTCTGCAATGACGGCGTTCAGAATACGCGCCTGAATATGTCGCGGATCATGGAAGTGTATCTGTACTTCAGGGGAAAGCCGGGGATCCACTACGACCCCATTGTCTGCAGACCTGCGGATGAGATCATTGAGGAAAATGCACAGCTGGCCTGGCGGGGCCACACGCTGCGCCTGGTGCCTCTGCCCGGCCATACGCCCGGCAGTGCCGGCATCTTCCTGGATGAAAATGTGTTTTTCAGTGGAGATTATCTGATTCCGGATGAGGAGCCCCTGCTCCGCTTTCCCGGCGGAGACGCAGACAGCTACCAAAAGATCACGGAGCCCTTTCTGCGCTCGCTCCCGGCAGGAATCCGCATCTGTCCCGGGCACGGGGAGCCCTTTGACTTATAGGAGGAAAGATCATGTCCTATCGGGAAGAGATCGACAGACTCATTCAAATGCCGGCCTACGGGCTTGCGCATGCACAGAAAGCGGACCTGTATGCAAAAATGCTGACTGCAGGTACGCAATACCATCGTGAGAAATGCCCGGAGTACGGGCGGTTCCTTCGTGCTCTTGGCTGCCCCGCGGGCAGCTTTTTTTGTAAGGAGGACCTTCCTTTTCTTCCGGTCTCCATTTTCAAGGAGCTGGACCTGAAAAGTATCCGGGACGAGGAAGTGTTCAAGGTGATCACATCCTCCGGAACGAGCGGACAGAGGCCGTCGCGCATTTTCCTGGATGCAGAGACAAGCGCCGTGCAGCAAAAGGTCCTGGCCCGGATTGTTTCTGAGGAGATCGGGGACAGACGTCTTCCCTGTCTGATGCTGGATACGAAGGCAGTTCTCCGCGACCGGAGACATTTTTCCGCGCGGGGCGCCGGGATTCTGGGATTCTCTGTATTTGCCTCCCGCATCTGCTATGCACTGGACGAAAACATGAACCTGAATCTGGAAGAGATCAGGGACTTTATCGACCGGCATCGTCAGAAGGCACTGGAGAGAGGGGAAAAGCCCAGGTTCCTGCTCTATGGATTTACCTTTATGATCTGGCAGTATTTTGTCCGTGCCCTGGAGGCGGCAGGGGTCACGCTGGATCTGGAAGGATCCGTTCTCATTCACGGCGGCGGCTGGAAAAAGCTGCAGACCCGGGCGGTCTCTCCGGAGGAGTTTGCCTACCGCATCCGTGCTGTCACAGGAATTGACCAGGTCAGGAGCTACTACGGGATGGCGGAGCAGACGGGCAGTATCTGCATGGAATGCCAATGCGGGCACCTGCACGCCAGCACATGGTCGGATGTCATTGTAAGAAGGGAAAAGGACTATGCGGTCTGTGACATTGGTGAACCGGGCGTGCTGCAGGTCCTGACGCCGATTGCCATGTCCTATCCCGGACACAGTCTTCTTACCGAGGACCGGGGTGTCCTTTTGGGAGAGGATGACTGCCCCTGCGGAAGAAAGGGAAAATATTTCAAGGTCCTGGGACGGCTGCCGAAGGCGGAGATCCGCGGCTGCAGCGATACTTTTGAGAGCTGATGGTCAGCAAGGCTGACCTTTAGCAGAACAGAATACGGTATTTTTTTCTCATATCGGTACACAGGAAGCGGATCGATCTTTCTGCAAAAAACGGAGGTAACAGCGTCAGAGATGAAAAGCGAACGCATCAAAAATGCCAGTCCCGGCAGCTATTTCCCCCGGGAAGTGACTCTGCTGGCAGGAACGGATAATCCGACAGCAGAGGTCCTGGAGCCCTTTTCTCCGGAAGCAATTGCATTTCTGGATGATTTTTCAAAGACCCTGCGCCGGGACCGCAGGGCAAGGCAGGATGCGGAAGTCATGGCACTGGCCTTTTGGTGCCGCAGGGCACATCTGATCGCATTAAAGAACAGACATGGCCTGGCTCCGGGGCGCATGGGCAGGGGAAAGATTTTTCACCTGGCCCCCGCCAATGTACCCATGATGTTTGTCTATACCTGGGCTATCGGCCTGCTGGCAGGGAATGCGGGGATCGTCCGTATTTCGGAGAGAACCCTACAGCGGGAGGCAGTGCAGGATGTACTCCGTGTTTTCCGGGAACTTTTTTCACAGGAGGAAAACGTTGCGATCAGGGAGCGGACGAGCCTGATCAGCTATGCCCGCAGCGATGCGGTGACGGAGCAGATCCTTGCAGGCTGCAGGGGGCGAGTCCTCTGGGGCGGCGATGAGACGATCCATCATATGCAGCAGATTCCCATGCCGGAAAATGCTGTGGAACTTACCTTCCCGGACCGGGTCTCCCTGGCAGTGATCAGCGGGGAAGCTCTGGAAAAAGCAGATCAGGAGACATTACAGAATCTGGTGCACCGCTTTTACAACGACACCTATGTCATGGACCAGAACGGCTGCTCAAGTCCCCAGACAGTCATCTGGCTGAAAAAAACAGAAGAGTTCAATGAGGCATCGTGCCCCGGAAATTTCCCGGGTGACACTATTATCACAAAATCCGGTTCAGAGACGATCCGTGACAAATGGTGGAGCCTGCTGGCGCAGGAGGCGGAGCGGGAGTATGGGATGGACGGCTTCCGCGCGGCGCGCAAGCTGGAAAAGGCGGCAGTGTCGGCTATGCAGACCGATGAAACAGTCTCCATCCGCCGTTACTGCGGCAATGAGCTGTATGTGCTGCGGCTGCCTGTTCTTCCGCAGGACCTCGCTCTCTATAAGGGCGGATTCGGACTCTTTTTTGAGACAGAAGCGGAGGACATTGAACAGATTTTCCGCAGCTTTTCGCCCCGCATCCAGACAGTTGTCTGCATCGGACTCGATCCCGCGGAGCAGGCAGCCGCTGCCGCGCAGCAGAAGGCGGCCGGTGCCCTGCGTTTTGTGGAAGCGGGCCAGGCCCTTCAGATGGATACAGTCTGGGATGGAATTGATTTGATTGAAACTCTATCAAGGTGAGACATCGGATGGCTCTCTGATGAGTCTTCGGGGACAGTTCTCTCTGATGAGTCTTCGGGGACGGTTCTTCCTTGACTCATTTTCCCTGGAAAATGAGTCAGAGAGAACCGTCCCCAGTGACTCATCAGAGCCGCCCCCGGCGGCTCAATAAACCCAGGTATCCTATGGAGGAGAGACCCATGAAAATTTTCGATTATGCAAGAAAACATCCTCAGGAAATCCTCGCGGTCACAGATGAAGGGGAAGAAATCCTTTATGGAGAGTTAAATAAACTTTCTATAGAACTCGGAAAGATCGTCGGCCATCGTCTGGTCTTTGTGCTCTGCCGCAATACGCCGGGATCGCTGCTTGGGTATCTGGGACTTCTGGAGTCGGGCGGGGTGCCGCTCCTTCTGGATGCGGACATTGCACCGGAATTGCTTGAGGGTCTGGTGCAGACATACAGACCTGCATTCTGCCTGTTTCCGGAAGATCTGCCCCGAGAGAGCCGGCAGGTCTGCCTTTTGCAGAGCGAAGCGCTGCGGATCCGTGATTACCGTCTGGTACGATCTGTGCAGCAGAAGGATCGGCAGGAGACAGCGCCCGCTCCGGAACTTCGGCTTCTGCTCACGACTTCGGGAAGTACCGGCAGCAGGAAGCTGGTGAGGATCAGCGGGGAGAATCTCGATGCCAACACAGCTTCGATCATCGAGTATCTGAAGATCACGAGGGAGGACAGGCCGATCACGGTCCTTCCCATGCAGTATTCCTACGGGATGTCTATCATCAACACGCATGTGATGGCAGGCGCGAAGATTCTGCTGACCAGACATACGCTGATGGAGAAGCGGTTCTGGGAGAGAGTCCGGGAGGAGAAGTGCACTTCCCTCTGCGGGGTCCCCTATACCTTTGACATGTATAACCGGCTGGGCCTGACGAAGATGGATCTGCCCTGCCTCAGGACGGTCACACAGGCGGGCGGGAAGCTGTCTGAAAAGCGGCACATGCAGTTCGCCCGGTGGGCTGCGGAAAAAGGAATCCGTTTTTATGTCATGTACGGGCAGACAGAGGCCTCCCCCCGCATGGGCTGGCTGCCTCCCGAAAAGGCAATTGAAAAATGCGGAAGCATGGGAATCGCGATTCCCGGCGGGACAATCTCTTTGATTGATGAAAACGGGAATGTGATCCCCGAATCTGCGGCGGTCACCGCCTCTCAGAGGGCAGAAAGCTGCTCTCCGGACCCTGACACCGCAGACCCTGACACCGCAGACTCTGACACTGCAGACCCAGAAACTGCAGATTCTGACACTGCAGAGTCTGCTGCTGCAGAGCAGAAAGCAGGAGATCTGAGTCCTGTCGGCGAGCTTGTCTATACCGGACCGAATGTTGCGCTTGGTTATGCTGTGTGCGCAGAGGATCTTGCCAAAGGGGACGAATTCCACGGCATTCTTCACACCGGCGATATGGCGCGACGCGACAGGGACGGTTATTTTTACATTGTCGGACGGCAGAGCCGCTTCATCAAGATTGCCGGCAAGCGCATAGGCCTGGACGAGGTCGAAAAAATCCTGCGCACAGCTTTTCCGGATCTGGATCTTGCCTGCGCAGGAAAGGATGAAGATCTTCATGTTTTCGTGACAGCCGCCGGGGGAAATCCTGCAGAAAACGGTATTGAAAACAGTGGGAAAAGCGGCGGGAAGGACAAAGGGGAAAAAGCTTTTCATGAACGGAAGGAAAAAATCTGCTCCTGTATTCAGGATATGACCGGAATTTCAGAACGCAGAATCAGCGTTTTTCCGATTTCGGAGATTCCCAGGAACAGTTCCGGGAAGATTCAGTACAGTGTGCTCAATAATCTGTGAAGAACAGGAAATGCCGAAAGACCGGAGACTGCGAAATCCTCAGGAAAGAGGAATGGCTGAATCTGGAAAAAAGGAAGATCATTAAAGTGCAGAATTGCTAAATAATAAAATCTGTTGAAAAGATCACTGAAAAAGGCCGCACACGTTTTACAA
>CAMKEX010000155.1 GCA_946411695.1 uncultured Lachnospiraceae bacterium | reverse complement strand
TTATTATATTGTCACTCTTTATTGTAAAATTGTATAACTTTTTTGTTTTTAGACAGCATCTTTCATGGAATGCGTCCGAATTCCATGAAGTGATCCTGCCAGTAAGATGTATTGATCGATGTATATTGCACCGGTTCACCGCAGTGGATCATCATGCCATCCCCGACGTAGATGCCTACGTGGCTGGCTCCGGCACAGGAGTATGTATTTTCAAAAAAGATAATGTCTCCCGGCCTCGCATCCTCAGGGGAGACGTAGGTGCAGTACTGCCGTATGCCCTCCGCCGTCGTCCTTCCGATACTCCAGCCATTCCCGCAATGGTTAATGACCCAGCAGACAAATCCAGAGCAGTCAAATCCTCCGGGCGCATATCCGCCCCAGACATAGGGTGTACCAAGATGTCTCTCTGCCTCCGCAATCATGCGGGCAAACCGCTCATCGCTGAGTGCTTCGGGAGGAATCGTGTAATCCCGGCTGGCGTTTCCATACTTCGGGAGATTGTTCAGGTCAAACAGGTAATTTCTGTTACCAAAAGTAATGTTGTACAGGCTGTAACGGACTTTTTCTTCTGCGGTCATTCTATTCTGCAGGACCGTATCAAGATCATGGTTCGTCAGGACAACGCTCATGCGATCTACAGTCCTTGTTGTGGTAAGCTCTAATTCTTCTACGCCGCCTCCATCTGCAAGGATGGCTTCACACACCTGGTGCCCATGGGCGAGAGCGCTCTGATGGTCATCATAGTAGACATCAAACTGCACACCGAACCGGTCAAAGGCTCCTGTGTCTTCCACTACATATTCGATGCCGTTCATGATGACATGCGTGCCAATTGGAACAAACGGATTATATGCATCCACTGCAAGCGTATGATTAGACATGGGGTAAACCCCGCTTGCTGTCGTCCCACCAGCCCATGGTCCACAGCAGATCTCGCACGAGCAGTATCCACTGGTTGTTACTTCTCCCAGAGATTCCCCGGGATGGACCGTTCTTGTTTCCGTAATGGTCACTCCCCGTTCTCCAGATGTCGTCAGCGTGTATTGCTCTCGGAAGATCTCCTCAAGCTCATCCTTGACCTGCTCATACGTGAACTGGCCATATTTGGACGTGAAATAGGAAATGAGATGGTATGGGTTATGGGTAATCTCATCGATCTGGAAACGGAATTCATCGTAGGTGGGGTGTGTCTCCTGCATCCTCCGGATCTGGGAATCCAGGCCAGCCTCCAGTTCCCTGTACCGGTTTTCCACAGCATAGATATCCTCATCTGTAGATGGATATGTCGTTGAAATAACGCTGTTTCCGATTCCCTGTACCAGGGCTCCGCAACTTCCAAGGCTCGCGGATATCAGAAGAAAAACAGCAAATACTGCACCAATGACGATCAGGGCACCGCGGCTTCTCACGACTGCATCTCTGACGATAGTTGCCGCCCGGGAAATAGCACTCTGCTGTCCCCTTAATACAGAGACAATTGTTTTCTCCTCCTTTCTGGCTGCAGCAATCATCCTGCGTTGTCTCTGTTTTTTGAAAAATCTCTTCACAGCAGCCTTTTTCTCTTTTTCTGTCTTTGCCTTTCCGGCTGCGGATTTCAGATCCTCTTCTTCGGTAAAAAGAAGACGCGCAGATCCCCGTCCGCTTCCCTTTCGTCTGGTTGCCGATCCTTTTCTTTCTGAAATGCGGGCTCTACGAGAGGCAAGAGATCTTGCGGAGTTTTCCGCGATTGATTCTGCATGCATCGCTGACTGCATTCCGGGATTATCATCTTCTGACGCCGCCTCCGCCATTTTGGCTTTTCCAAAAGCTGCCGCCATTCCGGCCGCTTTCCCTGCGGCTCCAACGGCGGTACCTGCCGCAGCCTTTGCCACTCCACTGCTCCCTGCAGAACCAGTTCCGGCACGTCTGGAAAAGCCCATGCCGCTTCCTTTTACCATGCCCCCTTCATCATCAAATGAAATTCGGGAAGCATCCCTGGCTTTGCGCTGCTCCTGATTCAGGCGCTCCCTTTTCCGTTTCGACTTAATCTCCTCTTTGATTCCGTCGAGTCCATCTATGTCTGCAGAAGTCTCACGGAGGCGGGAGCTGCCACAAACAGAATCCTTTTCATGCAGATCTTGACGCTTTTTCCTTCCTTCCTGCCTAAGTTCGTCCGCATAAAGTGCCGCTTCCCGCGCCCTTGAAGCGGGATGTCCTCGAATCTGCTGGTGGTAATGAGCTTCAGCAAGGGATCTTTCTTCCAAGTCATTTTCAAAGCTGCTTTCCGGATACCCGGTTCCCTCCGGGGAATCATTCTGCATAGCGGCTGATGAATTCTCCTGACCAGATTCAGGGTTTTCAGAAATCTGTGTCCGGTTCTCATACGCCTCGTCACCTTTCCCGTTTTCTCTCCGATGATAGTCATACTGAACCCGGCGTCTTATGCGGGTATTTCTTCCATAACCTTCACCGTTTCCACCTGCTCCTGAAGAAGGCCGGCTGCCGAAGTCTGATGTACTTGCTCCATAGCCTTCCGGCTGTACGCCCCGCCTCTGGCGAAGTGCTGTATGGTAGGTGTCCTGCTGAAGTCTTTCTGAAAAATGCCCCTCGCCACTTCCATCTGTCCCATCTGCAAAATGTTCTCCGAGCTTTTCCCCGTGCAACTCGCCTGATGCTGTCCTGGAGATATTTTCTTCCAAAGAAGAAGGAGCCTCCTTGAACGAAGACTCCCTTGCTCTCTGTACCCTGTTTCTGTGCCCGGAGGCATCTGAATCCTCCTCCGGTACGCCATTCATTAAGGCTTCTTTTTCAACAGCCTCTCTGACTGCATCCTCCTTTCTCAACCCATGCCTGCCGCCCCGGCTGATCCTGTCCAATCTCCCGTCTTCAGACAGATCCCCGGCTGCTTTAAAATGTTCCATCGGCCTGTCCCCGATTCGGACTGCATCAATCCTTCCCGTCACTGCCCGCTGGCTCTTCCCTGTCCGGAGATTTTCCTCCACGAGCCCGTCCCGGCTCATCTTCTGTACCGATTTGTCCCTCGCCTTATACTCCCGTCCGGCCATATCAAGCCCTCCTTCCGTTCATCTGGCCTCAATTCTTCTGGTCGATAAAGTCGAGCCACTTGTCAAGCACCTCTCCGGCCATCTTGTGGTTATATCTCAGCGCGGGGACAAGAGATGACGGATCCTTCCACCCGGCATCCGCCATAGCCATCATGGCATAGGACTCTGCGATCATTTTGCGAAGGATACTCAGATCCCTGAGCATCTCGAAATAAACTCTGGTTGCGTATACACCGCATTTCCCGGGCGGCAGAATCTTTTCCAGATCAGGGCGGCACTGGCCAAATTCCAGAACTTCTCCGTTCGGTCCTTCGATGTAACCGCTCCGGAACATCCTGCAGCCGATTCCGTTGAAATCTTTCTTTTTTTTATTCATGTTCGCTTCTTTCATATTGTTCCTTTCCGACGGCACAAATCCGCCTGTCCCTCCTTTTCCTTTTCGCTTTCCCTGTCTTCTATTTTGCCTTTTACACGTGAATCTCCAGCCTGTTTGTAAAAGGGTTCCTGGAAACATAAGCCCGCCCGGTGCTTTCCGCATCAGCTTCCTCCGCTTTCTTCTCTTCTTCCACCAATTCCTCTGCTTCCTTCCGTTTCTGAACCTCCTCGGGCTTGGTGGTCATGAGTTCATAGAGCTTGAGGTTCTTGTTAAATCTGTCCTTGAAGGGAATGATGATGTTCCCGTAGAAGAGAAGTCCTTCGCCCTCACCGCTGTTTGTGACATAGGACAGCTGATAGGGGGAGATGTTCAGCTGCTTCGCCAGAATCTGGCGGTCGCCGGAAGCCTGGTTGAGCATGTATATGAAATCCGAGTTTTCAAAAATGTTCTCAATCTCCCTCGATGCCAACAGATCCTTGATGTTCTGGGTGATGCCGGTGGGGATTCCTCCCCATTTACGGAACCTCTTCCAGATCTCGACGGAATAGGCTGCTGTCTGTTCCTCCTTCAAAAGAAGGTGGAATTCATCCACATAGTATCTGGTGGATTTATGGGCGAAACGGTTTAGTGTAACCCGGTTCCACACCTGATCCTGTACGATCAGCATTCCGAGCTTTTTCAGCTGCTTGCCAAGGTCTTTGATGTCAAAACAGACGATCCGGTTGTCGAGCTGTACATTTGTACGGTGGTTGAAAACGCGAAGGGATCCGTTGACATAGATCTCGAGAGCTGTCGCAATTCGCTGTGCCTGTACTTCTGTCTGGGCACGCAGTGTTGTGTACAGGTCTCCCAATGTCGGCATGTTCTCCGGCACAGGATCTTCAAAGTACTTCTGGTATACGATGGGCAGGCAACGGTCGATGACGGATTTCTCTTCCGGTTCGATCCCATTCCGGCTTCCCATAATCAGCTCGCAGAGCGACAGGATGAAATCCGATTTGAAACCGAGCGGGTTATCATCGTCGGAGTAATCGAGGTTGATGTCCATCGGGTTGATGTAGTCGTGGCTGGTGGGAGAGATGTGGATGACCTGACCGCCAAGTGCATGTACAAGGGGATAGTATTCGCCTTCAGGATCACAGATGATCACGTCATCTTTTGTCACAAAGAAGACATTGCTGATCTCCCTCTTTGCGGAGAAGGATTTACCGGAACCTGGGGTACCGAGAATCAGTCCGTTGGGATTCTTGAGTTTCTTTCTGTCCACCATAATCATGTTGTTGGAAAGTGCATTAAGTCCGTAATAAAGTGACTCGCCCTCCATAAACAGTTCCTGTGTTGTAAATGGTACAAAGATTGCGGTGGAGGTTGTCGTCAGGGCTCTCTTGACCGGAACCAGGTTCAGCCCCAGCGGCAGGCTGCTCATCAGCCCCGCTTCCTGCAGATAATCCAGGCGTCGGAGCACACAGTTGTACTTCTGAGCGATTCCCGAAGTCTGGAAGACCACATTCTCCAGTTCCTGCCTGTTCTTCGCCGTATTGAGAAAGAGGACTGTCACAAGGAACATCCTCTCGTTTCGGGACTGCAGATCCTCCAGAAGCCGCTTTGCTTCATTGCCGTAGGTCATCAGATCTGAAGGGATAATGTCCATGTCGTAGCCTGATCGCACAGCTTTTTTCTGTTCTTCAATCTTCATACGGTTGATGTCCGTAACCTTGCCCTTGACAAGCTTGATCGCCCGCACCTGGTCAATAGACTGTACATGAAGGTTGACGACCAGGTTCTTGTCCATATCGAGAAATTCCGCCAGCATCTTGTCTGTGAGCTCCGGGGCAAGGATCTGCAGGTAACTCGCCGCTCCCAGCGTCTCCCCCATCTGAAAGTACCGCCCATTCTTGAAAACAAAACTGGTCGGCGCAATGAAATCCTTTGTGGAAAGACCGCTCTTGATCAGCTGGTCGTACTGGAAGGTAAACGGGGCCTTCTGCTCCGGATTAAATGTTTCATACATGATCTGAAGCCGCTCCACACCGTTCAGCGGATATGCCTGTACGCCCAGTACCTTGAAGTTATTCAGAATATCGGCTTCAATCCTTTCGAGCTTAGGTCTGGCATCCATGATGTTGTCAGCTTCAATGGCAAAGGTGATGTATTTTGTCCGGATCAGTCCGTTATTTCCCTTGGCAAGCTGGTCCCGGAGCATCTGAGCATATTCCATGCGGACATCGTCAAAAGAATCCCCCTGAGATTCAATCCGGATTACATTCTCATACTCCATGAGGTTCGACTTGTGGTTTATGAATGAAAGCTGAAAGCGGATCGTGCTGTCAAAATAATTGAGAAAATCGCACCAGTTCTCAAATATCGCACTCTTGTCCTCATTCTGCGCCAGCTGATAATTGATGTCGTAGAAGCGAATCGTTTTTGAATACAGCCGATCCTGCACACGACAGATCCCGTCACGCCCCATTTCCTTATAAGGAATTGACTGCTGCGCAGAGAGGCTGCCTCCCTTCTTTTTCTTTCCTGAGGTTTTCCCACCGGCCTTTTTCGCCGCATAAGGTGCATGCGAAGAACTCAACTCTGTGTGTTGTGTGCTCTTACTGCCTCCGGACCCATCTCCCTTCTTGGCTGCTCCACTGTTCCCTTTTGCATTGCGGGCCTCCTCCCTGGCCCTTCTTTTTGCTTCTTTCTTTTCCTCTTTCGCGCGGCGCTTCTCCTCTTTTTCTCGGAGCTTGCGCAGCTTCTCCTCCTGTTTTTCCTGGATCCTTGCCTGACGTGCCGTCTCTTTTTCAAGGGCTTCTCTGTGCTTCGCTTCCAGTGCTTCCTGCTGTCTGCGAATCGCCTCCGCCTGCTTTTCAAATTTCTCCTGTTGCTTCTGTTCCCTGCGGGTCAGAGGACGTCCAGTTACATCCTGCTTGTCAAGATCCGCGGAATACTCATCCCTGTCTCGCACGGTTTCTTCCTCCTTCCTGGTTTACTCCATAACTGCCGGTCGTTATAAAACTGCGACCATACTCTTCCTTTTTACCGCTGACCGGGGGGTCTGCCATTATACTTTCCTCTGTGAACCGATCTCTCATGTTTTTCCCGTAGTTTCCTGCGGCATAAACCGTTTCCTTTCCTTTTGCAAAATGCAGTCTTTTATCTCCACGCCCTTTGACCGACGATGCATGCGATGACAGTTCCGGCATCTCATATAAGTTGACTGTCTCATAGCGCCTCACATGAGGACGCTTGTATTTCACAGTGATCATATTCATAAGGACTTTCTCGAGTGGCATTCCGTCCTTTTCATACATCGCGAACAAAAAGGCGGGTACCATAAGAAGAACCATCCCCATCATCGCGTTACCATTTCCGATCAGATTCCTCGTCAGGAAATAGAAGGGAAAACCGATGACTCCTGCTATGCTGAAGCAGATGATCTGCCGGCGGGTCAGGTTGAATGCCACCTTATTTTTTACTTTCGTCAAATCCTTGGGGACACTGACATAAGCCATCCTGTTACCTGCAGCCATTTACTGCCTTCTTCTGCAGACGACTGCTTTTCCTTTCTCTTTGAATTCTTTTACACTGCCTCATATGGACCGAATATGATTGATCGTTGTAAAATCTTTCATTCATCCGCCGATTTTAGACAGTTGTTTTTTCTGTTTTCTCTGAAGATGCGTACCTTTCTGCTATGACAGCCGTTATAACTACATTGGTGACCGCCTGCCGGTTCCCGCCCGAAACCTGCAAAAAATTCTCTTTAAAGACGAATCATTTGCAGGTTCTCAATGACTGTTGAAGATCTGGCGGGAAAGGCTTCCTGTTTTAAACAGGGTGTAACACAGCAGTACCGTGTATGCTCCTACTCCGAATAGGGATGCATGAAGGTCTGCCGTGATCTGAATAGTTGCGACCAGCACCCCGTAAATTCCTACGCATACCATCATAAGGAATGCCTGGAACGCAAGGGCAAACAGTCCTCGCAGATAATTGGATCCAATCTGTCCCCACTCCCGGTTGGTCAAGGTGGCGAAAGGAATCGGGGCAACCGAAATATACAGGTAAATTTCGATCATGCGCCCATAGCAAGCCACTGTGATCACGATGGACATGAGTTTCATTCCGAGACTCACGACCAGGCTTTCCAGAGCGAGTACAACCAATGCTCCGATTTCCATATCCACCATAGCCGTTTCTGTCTGTGCGATCAGGGCCGTCACATCAATGGCTGTATCGTGGCTAAGCACTCCTGCGGCTGCATTTACCACATGCTGGCCGACGTCAAACACTGCCATTGTCATGTTGAAAGTATTGCTGAGCAGATATACAGCGATTCCCATCTTGAAGACGTACTTAAAAAACATCCACGTATCGATGTCATGCATATTGTTTTTCTCTGTCAGCATGGAAATCAGTTCATAGCACATGATGAACGTGATGACCATCCCCGCAATCGGCAGAATCACCGTATTGGACAGATTCTGGATCATGTTAAAAATACTTCCGTTCCATCCCTGCGGCGTCTGTCCAACCTGGGACGCAATCTCGCCTGTCCTTGTGTTGACATCCGTGAACATGGTCTCCAGGTTGGACTTCACCATGGCTGTCAGAAGGGTCCGCATCCACACTTCGATCGATTCAAATATCGCATCGAACATGGATTATCTTCTCCTTTCTCATCCGAACAGTCCGGACAGCTGGGGGACGAGCTGTGTCCCGATCAGGATGACACCGCCGCCGGCCATCAGCTGCTTGATTCCCTGGCTCTTCGCGCCCG
>CAMKEX010000154.1 GCA_946411695.1 uncultured Lachnospiraceae bacterium | reverse complement strand
GTTTACCACTACTGAGGAGGCCCACCGGGGGCGGGGTCAAATCTCTACGGGGCTTCTCCCCAGGGACCGCCGCCCCCTCTCGCGTTAAAATCCGCAAAATTAGCAGGCCGGGGGTCAAAGGTCCCGCGGCAAACCCCGCAAAATGAAAGAAACCGGTATGTTCTCCCGTGAAAGCAGCCGGTTCCAGCATAAAAACCGTGTAATCGCAGGCAGTGATGGAGATGTTTCCACCGCTGCTTTTTCTCATGGAGTTTCGTGTCAACCGCAGGTGCCCCGCGAAGGTTTCGTGTCAGGAGGAATGAGATGGAAGATCAGGATATCAGCAGTTTTCTGGCCGCCTGCGCGAAGCAGTTCTGCCCGTGGTGTGGAACGCCGGTGGGAAGAAACCCAAACGGCAGACCGAAGAAGTTCTGCTCGGATAAATGCCGGTATGACTTTTGGAACTTCGAGAAACGGCATAAGGCCGAGAAATTAGAAATGGAGGCAAGGCTCAATGAAAACCGCTGAACTGAAGGTGCTGCCGGTCACCGTACTGAAACCGGCAGAATACAATCCCCGCAAAAAGCTCAAGCCCGGCGACAAGGAGTATGAAAAGATCAAGGCGTCGATCGAGGAGTTTGGCTTTGCCGATCCTCTGGTCGTGAATTCCGACATGACGATCATTGGTGGCCATCAGCGCCTGACTGTGGCGATCGACCTGGGCTTCGCCGAGGTGCCCTGTGCCGTGGTAGATATTGATAAGACCCGTGAAAAGGCGCTCAACATCGCGCTGAACAAGATCACCGGCGCGTGGGATGAAAACCTGCTGGCCGATCTGCTCAAGGATATCCAGGATTCCAATTTTGACCTGGGCTTCACCGGCTTCGATCCTCCGGAGATCGAGACCCTGTTCAACAAGGTCCACACGAAGGACGTGGCCGAGGACGATTTCAATGTGGAGGCGGAGCTGGCACAGCCGGTCTTCTCCAAGCTCGGCGACCTGTGGTGCCTCGGGAAGCACCGCGTTATCTGCGGCGACAGTACCGGCGAAGAAATCTACACCCGGCTCATGGATGGGCAGCGGGCAAATCTTGTACTGACCGATCCTCCGTATAACGTAGATGTGGAAGAAACCGCCGGGAAGATCATGAACGACAACATGGCCGACGAAGATTTCTACAACTTCCTGCTTTCCGCGTACCGCTGCATGCACGCCAATCTGGCCGATGACGGTTCGATCTACGTTTGGCACGCCGACACCGAGGGCCTCAATTTCCGTAAAGCATTCCGGGACGCGGGCTTCTACCTCTCCGGTTGCTGTATCTGGAAAAAGAACGCGCTCGTGCTCGGCCGTTCGCCATTCCAGTGGATTCATGAACCGTGCTTGTTCGGCTGGAAGCAGACCGGGAAGCATCAATGGTACTCGGACCGCAAGCAGGTCACCGTGTGGGAGTATGACAAGCCGCGCTCCAGCAAGGACCATCCCACGATGAAGCCGGTGGCGCTCATGAGCTATCCGCTCCGGTGCAGCACCATGACCAATGGCATCGTGCTCGATCCCTTCCTCGGCAGCGGCAGCACCCTGATCGCCTGCTGCGAAATGGACCGCGTCTGCCGGGGCATCGAACTGGACCCGAAATTCGTGGATGTGATCGTGAAGCGGTATCAGGCATGGTGCGAGGAACACAACGAGCCCGCGGAAATCTATGTGCTCCGTGAAGGCCAGAAGCTCACGCTGGACGAGGCGCTTGCTGCTTCATTATGATCATTTACGTCGGCACATATTTGTGCACTTTATGGCTCAGAATTAATACTATCCCTTGATAGAAATCTTTAAGTCTTCCCGGCAAAATTAGCGCCATGCTGCGTTAAAGTCCTTGAGCATATATCTCCATTATGCTCTGCGGACTTTGCCTTGCCTGACACAAATTTTGCTCGGAAATCCATTAAAGCTTCTTATCAAGAAATAGTATAAGGCATAAAAGCGAAGGGAGCATGAAAATATGAACACCACACTTGACGATATTCTGACCCGCCGCAGTGTCCGCAAATTCAAAGCGGAGATGCCGAACCGGGAGACCCTGGAGCAGATCATCGAGGCCGGACTCTATGCCGCGAGCGGGCATGGCATGCAGTCGTCCATCGTCGTCACCGTTACGGACAAGAAGCTCCGCGACCGGCTCATGGAGATGAACCGGCTCATCGGCGGCTGGCAGGAGGGCTTCGACCCCTTCTATGGCGCGCCCGCCGTTTTGCTGGTCCTGGCGGACAAATCGAGCCCCAATCACGTATATGACGGCAGCCTCACCATGGGCAACATGATGCTGGCCGCGCACACGCTGGGTCTCGGAAGCTGCTGGATCAACCGCGCCCGGGAGGAGTTTGACTCCGACGAGGGCAAGGCGATCCTGCGTGAACTCGGCATCGAAGGCGATTGGGAGGGCATCGGCCACTGCATCGTGGGTGTCCCCGAAGGTGACGAGCCGAAACCCGTACCGCGCAAACCCGGCCGCGTTTTCTGGGTGGAATAATAAAGCCGCATAAGAGAAACGGTTCCCTGCCTGAAAGGCGCGGGAACCGTCTCTCTTTCTCGAAAAAACAGACGTCCCAAAAGGAACGTCTGTTTTGCGTGCGGCAGAAAGCTCAGGGCTGCTGCATACATCATTCTGCCTCGCAGCTGCCTCTTGGTATAAATTCTACCGGTATCTTCTCTGTAACCGAATAATCGTTGTCTTTTTTCATATAAGTAAGATATTCGACAGCCTTTCTCGCCCTGTATAAGACATCCTGACGCACAGACGCCAGTGTTGGTCTTACATTTATACAATCCGCAATGTCATCAAATCCGATTATCCAAATATCTTCCGGTACTCTATATCCATGATCCATCAGAAAGTGCAGAAGTTCGATTGCATAATAATCGGATGCCGCGAATACTGCGTCATATCCTGCAAAGTCTTTTATCCTGCCGGTATAATAGATTCTTCTCTCTTCCTTATGCATGGGTATTTCCCAAAAATCCGCATTCCTTTCAAGCCCATCACACAGTCCTGTATATCTGTCAAAATCAGGGCTCAGCCTGTTGTCAGCTATGAAGATCACATCCAGACAATTATGCTTTCTGAGATATTCTCCGACCTGTCTCCCGCCATCGTGATCATCCAACATCAGGTTGCATATATTCCGATCATTCTCAAAAAAACCGTCATACACAACAAAGGGAATGCGAATCCTATCCCTGAGAACCTGATACTCATCTGCACAGAACCCCAGAAGAATCATTCCGTCCATATTCCACATTGACGAAAAAGGCACCGTATCCATGATATCCTTTACTTTTTTCAGCATCAGAAAATATCCCGCTTTTTCAATCTCGTCCGACAGCGAGTTGATGGCAGAACAGACAAACGGATCTTCAAGTACATGCCCCTCATACTTTGGATGATCGTTTACGACAATCCCGATGATATGCGAATTGTTCTGCGCAAGAAGCGTCGCAGCCATGTTCGGGATATACCCCATCTCGTTGAGTTTCTCCTGAACGCGGCGTACAGTGCGATCGGATATTTTTCTGGTTTTACCGTGTATTACATTGGACACCGTTGCGGTGCTTAATCCCAGAGCATCCGCCACATCCACTATCCTTACTTTGTTTTCATCCCACATATTCTACCTCACTGAATGGTATTCATCCATTTTCTGCTCCTGAACATGAATATTGAAATTATGAACCTTACCAGTTCTTCCTGTGACAGAATGAAATATACCCACACAATAGGAAGCTTCAATATCAATCCTGTCAAAAGAGCAAGCGGCACGCCAATCAGCCACGTACCAAGCATGTCTATCATCATGATATATTTTGTTCTGCCGCCGCTGCGTATGATGCCTCCTCCAAGTATCATGTTCTGCACCTTTATCGGCATAAGTACCGCAAAAGCTGTCAGAAGCGCTGAACCAATCGCCCTTACATCATCAGATACGTTAAATAAATGTACATAAGGGGCTTCTAATCCCAATATTGTTACTGACAACAGGATGCTGCCGATAAAACCATACACACACAGTTTCTTTGATTCCTGATAGGCTTTCTCATACTGCCCCTCACCAAGACGTTTTCCGATCAGTATTCCTGCCGCCTGAGCAATTCCGCCAAGGGCTCCGATGGTGAGTCCCTGAACCGACCCCGTAAGTGACATCCCGGCAAGTTCATCAGTGCTCATATGCCCATATACGAAGGTATTGATACTCTGACCTACAGCCCATAAAAATTCATTTATCACAACCGGTACAAGCATGGTCAGATACTGCCAACATTTTTCTCTCCCAAGGGAAACTGAATAACGGATCCTGCCATACAGCGCAAAAAACATCACGATGAGCAGTACAGCTCCTGCCACCTGCGAGATTACGCTGGCATAGGCGGCACCCCTGACGCCAAGCATCGGCATGCCAAAGTTTCCGAATATCAGGCAATAGTTGAGACCTGTATTGAGGATCGCAGAAATGAAACCCGCATATAACGGCCATGACGATTTTCCTCTGCATCTTATGGCAGCACCCAAAATATTGCTTATACCGAGCGGAATGAATGTCCACCCTATGATTCCCAAATACGCGCTCCCTTCATTTATGACGCGCACATCATCAGTAAACATCCTGATAAACTGTAAAGAAAACACCGCCGAGAGAAAAAAGAACGCGATTCCTGTGAGCATCATTACAAGGAAATTCACACAGATACTTCTTTCCTCGGACTCCCTGTCATTCTTCCCGATATACTGGGATATCATGATACCCGCTATCGTACAGATCGCTCCGACAACAAATGAATAGATAAATCCGGGCTTCCCTGCTATCTCTACTGCGGCTATGCTCTTTTCCCCAAGCTGTCCCACCATTATCTGATCGATCATGGAAAAGGATGACTGGAGCATTGACTGAAGTGCGACCGGTATCGCTATGCTTATTACCTGTTTTTCAAAAGTCTCTTTCATAAAAAAATCCCCTTATCATTTGGTTAAATAATAAGGGGAATGTCTCAAATTTACAATGGGTTAATCGCATAACCTTCATCGCATCATTCAGATCTTTACACCTATCTTTTCTTTTTACAACTCCTTAAGTTCTTTTGAAATCTCGAAAGATTATCTCTTGCTGAACTGTCGAAGCGTTAGGAAAACGTGCCGGGGGCACGTTTTATACTAATTTCTAATTAAAACATTTAATGATCCAAGAACGCGCAGTAATACTGTGTATAACCTCGGCAGATAACGAGTTAATAGTATCACAGAGACGATCAACAACTTTTTCAAGAGTAGCAAAGACTTCATTTTGAAAGCCTAATTTGCGAAGCTCCTTCCAGATCTGCTCAATAGGGTTCATCTCTGGAGTGTATGGCGGAATAAAAAACAAATGTATATTTTCTGGGATCAAAAGCGCGCCAGACTTGTGCCATGCAGCGCCATCACAGCAAAGAAGAATTTCATCATCAAGGTATTGATTCGAGAGTTCCTCAAGGAAGATATTCATACAAGCAGAATTGCAGTAAGGCATAATGAGAAAGAAGGAGTCACCAGTCAATGGTTCCACGGCACCATATGCGTAACGGTACTCCCTGATATGGTGACACGGGACAGAAGGACGAATCCCTTTCCTGCACCAACAGTATTTCGGTTTGTTAATTCTTCCGAAACCGGCTTCATCCTGAAACATCAGATGGACTTTTTTGCCTGTGGAAAACTTTATTTGTTGGATCTCCGCGTTAATTTTTTTGAGGTCGCTATGACCTCTTCATCCGCTTTCTTGGGGTGCCGGCTACGCGGCATGATTTTTCGCCATCCTTGACGATGGAGTACGTAATAGATTTGTGCTTCACTTATGGGATGATCTACCGCTTTCTGATACGCTGCTTTAATCTCAGAGATTTCTACGAGCTTGCCTGCTTCCGCTTCTTTTCGGAACGGTTCTAGAATGGCTGCCTCTTCCTCTACGCTCATATTACGCCTGTTCCCGCGATAATGATTGTCTACAATCGCTGTCAATCCACCATCACGGTATTTCGCCACTAAGGTCGTAATGTAGCTCGGATGGTATTCGCACGCGTGCCCCACGTCTTCCAAGCTTTGCCCCAGCGCCCGCATCTCTATTGCTTTCAAGCGCCGTTCCACCCGTTTGTCTGTATTCTTTCTTCGCGCTTCTTGAATTTCTGCTATTTCTTCGGCACTAAATTTGTATCTGGTAGACATCTTCATCACCCAGATTTATTATACTCCTCTGTTAATCATTATTAAAGCTTTTTGTTTTAAATTAGTATAACTTGCTATATCTCCGGCGCAGAGTGATTAATACAGTACCCCAAGGGGAAATCATTGACGGAGGTAATACCCATGCTGAACATTAGACTTGCAACAGAGAACAGGAAGGCAGCAGCCGAGAGGCTGGCAGAGATCACAGGAGCCGAATCACATTACACACGGGTTCCCAGGTGCGCATATGAGGTGGGCTTGTACACCATTGAAAAGGATGGCAGCATAACAGTCGCGGAAGGCACTGATCTTCAACCACTTCATGCGCTGGTCAAAGAAGGCTTAGTTGAGCCTTTTGAGGCCGTAGCTCCTGAAACGCCGCCCGAAGAACTCACGCCCGCCGCGGACGAGGATGAAACCGCGCAGGAACCGGTGGAGCTCACGGTTAGCATGCCGCTGACGCGCCACACCGGGGCCACGTTGCGGAACCTGATCAACCTTGTCTACACCCGGGCAAGCCTCCTGAACAAGGCGCTTGGCACCAGCTTCCGGGTGGAGCCGGGGCTGACGGACGCCTTGCAGGACGACGCCTGCATCCTGACGGTGGAGAGCCTTCTGACTGCAATCTCCGCCTACGAGGACGAGCATGGTAAAGCACTCAGCGGTATCACGATCACGCCAGAAGAGATCAGCTTTACTTCCCTGCCCGAGACAACGGAGCCGGAGCGGCTACGGGCTTTCACGGAACTGGTGGCCATGATGAACAAGCAGGCCATTGATCAGAAGCGGGTGCAGGCAAAGGCAGTCAACGAGGAGAACGAGAAATACGCGCTCCGGATCTGGCTCACCCGGCTCGGCATGAACGGAACTGAGTTCAAGACTACCCGCAAGGTGCTCATGGAGAACCTGACCGGCCACACCGCCTTCCGCACCCCGGCGGACGAAGCAAAGTGGAAAGCCCGGCAGGCGGAGAAACGCGAAGCCCTGAAAACAGCAAAGGAGGCGGCAGAAGATGAGAATCCCGAGACCTGAGATTATCGAGAGCCGCCGTGATGGCTTTCCCGCCGGATGCCGGGTGGAGCTTCTGCGGATGGACGATCCGCAGGCTCCTCCCATCGGTACGCTCGGGACCGTCGTCGGAGTCGACTCGGTCGGCACGATCCATGTGAATTGGGATAACGGCTGCGGCCTTGGTTGCGCCTACGGCGAAGACGCGTGCAGGAGGATTGACCATGACTGAAACCATCCGGGAGCAGATCCTTGCGATCCGGGACACCGGCCTGACGAATATGTTTGACCTGAACATGGTCCAGCGCCTCGCCTACGACCGGAACTACTACGAGCTGGTCTGCTACATCGAGGAACACCGCGGCGAATACGTACACTTTATCCTGACCGGCGAGGCAGAATGAGCCTCGCAGCCAAGAGAGCCGGACGGCTCTTTTGGTCGTATACTGGACAATTCCGGCAACAAATATTTGTGCACATTATGCCTCCGAATTAACTTGATATATCTCCGGTTTAGAGTGATATATACAGTACCCCAAGGGGAAAACACACATACGGAGGTACCCACCATGCTTACCAACAACACCTACTTCGAGAACCTCAAGCGCATCGGCCACGAGTACGAGGCCGCCCGCGTCGAGCGTCAGGCCCGCAAGCAGCAGATCATCGACACCCTCGGCTGGGACAGCGAAGAGCTGAAAGCCTGGTACGCCGAGGATCAGGCCGCCAAATTCCCCTTCGAGCAGGGAGCCTGCAAAGCCTACCGCGCTTGGGCCAACAGCATCAGCCGCAAGGAGGCCGAGCTGGAGATGGACGATTTCCTTTGGGAAAAGGAAGTCCGCGACTTCGTCGAGGCGCTCCGCAGCGCCGGGCTCGAGACCTTCGTCTACACCAACCAGAGCACGGCGGTCATGGAAAACCTGCACGCCTTTGCCGCCGAGGGCTGCACGATGATGGGCCTTTGCACCATCACCCGGCAGGAGACCCGCTGGGGCG
>CAMKEX010000153.1 GCA_946411695.1 uncultured Lachnospiraceae bacterium | reverse complement strand
CCGAAGTTGCGGTAATAGAGATAACTGAGGAATATTTGAGGGATAGGCTCTACGATGTTCGTGGTTGCAAAGTGATGCTGGATGCGGATTTGGCGGAAATATACGGATATACAAATAAGCGCTTTAATGAACAGGTTCGAAACAATATAGTTAAATTTGATGACACGGATTTCATGTTTGAATTGACGGATGAAGAATTGGATGATTTGCGGACGAAATTTTCGACCGCAAATATAAGTTCAAAGAGCAGGTACAACCCACATGTATTCACCGAACAGGGTTTATATATGCTTATGACCGTTCTAAAAGGTGAGTTGGCTACAAAACAAAGTAAGGCGCTTATACGCACTTTTAAGAAGATGAAGGACTATATCATTGGCAACCAAGGTCTTATTGGGCAAAGGGAAGTCATGCAGCTCTCTATGCAGACTACTGAAAACAAAGCTGAGATAAAAAGGCTCCGTATGGATCTTGGGTCCGTTGAGAAGCAGATGTCTGATGTTATGAATCAGCTCAGCGATGTTGTGACCAAGTCGGATCTGGCGGATATGATGAACAGCTTTGTGAATGACGATGATAACGGCTGGCTCATGTATAACACCAAATATTGCAGTGCTGATGTAGCATATTCCTCGATATACAGTCAGGCAAAGAAGTCTGTGTATCGGATAGACAATTATATAGGTCTTCGGACGCTGGTAATGCTAAAAAACGCACCTGCCGGGGCAGATATCAAGATATTCAGTGATAATATCGGAAGTGGGAAACTCCATAATGTAGAATATACCGGCTTTTGCAGGGAATATCCAAATATCAAGCTTACCATGCAGCATACCGGAGGCATATATCACGACAGATTCATAGTATTGGATTACGGAACTAAGGATGAGCGTGTATTTCTTTGCGGGGCTTCCTCAAGAGATGCAGGAGCAAGGATTACCAGTATAGTAGAAGATTTTGGGATTGATAAGTATGACCCGTTGGTCAAAAAATTGCTGAAAAACGGAGTATTACAGCTTCCGTAGGAGGAAACAGAAGTGAAGAAACAAAGGAAATGCTATATCTACACCCGTGTATCCACAGCAATACAGGTGGACGGGTATAGTCTGGATGCGCAGAAAGACAAGATCAGGATATGTACCGTCTGTATTACACCGAAGGCTATTCGCAGGAAGAGATCGCAGAGATGAAGGGCGTGTCGCAGAACACGGTTTCCAAGAAGCTTCGCAGGATCAAGAAGCAGCTGACGGAGATGTGCAGGAAAGCAGTATAAGGCAAACGAGAGTATTCTTAACTGAATACGGTGCCATATGGCGGCGGGAATTTTAATCTGTCGTTGGATCCGGAAGGGGATACCGAGCCGTTCTATGCGGATGATATGGTGTATTACACCACGGTGGCCAATAACGGTTATTCGGGTGATCTGGAGATCGCGTTGATCCCGGACAGCTTCAGGAAGGACATCCTGAAGGAAACGGAAGACAGCAATGGTGTCCTGGTGGAAGATTCCACGGTGGAGCCGGAGCATTTCGCTCTGCTTTTCGAGTTCTCCGGGGACAAGAAAAAGATCAGCACTGTATGTATTACTGCACTGCCGCAAGACCGACCATCGAAGGCAAGACCAATGAGGATTCCAAGGAAGTCCAGACAGAGTCTTTGGAGATCACGGCAACGCCGCTTCCGAGCGGGCTTGTGAAGGTGAAGGCCGGAGCCAATACGGATGATACGGTTTATAACGGCTGGTATCAGAGTGTATATCAGACTCCAACAACGGAACCTACAGAACAGGGACAGGGTTAAGAATGTGGGGCAGGGCTTCGGCTCTGCCCTTTACCTTAGATTGGAGGAAAGTGAAATGGCACTTACAAAAACAGTGAATATTGATGGCAAGGATGTGACCTTCAGGGCTTCCGCTGTCATTCCAAGAATATATAGAAATAAGTTCCACAGAGACATTTATAAGGATCTTCATGACCTGCAGAAGAGCATTGATGAGAACGATCCGGAAAATTCTGCGTTGGATTCTTTTTCGCTGGAGCTTTTCGAGGATATCAGCTACATCATGGCGAAGCATGCGGATTCGCAGGGTGTTCCGGATACGCCGGATGAATGGCTGGATCAGTTCGGTACATTTTCCATTTATCAGGTGCTTCCGGAGATCATCGAGCTCTGGGGGCTGAATGTGCAGACGCAGGTGGAGAGTAAAAAAAACTTCGAGCGACTGACCGGGAAATGACAACGCCGCTGCTGTTGCTCCGGTGTGTTCAGCTGGGAATTCATATCAGCGAGTTGGATCTGCTGACGGTCGGAACCGTGCTGGATATGTTTACGGAGCTACAGAGAGATGACGAGCCACATGATCAGCTTGCAAGTCAGGATGATATGGACCGTTTCTGATGCAGAATTGACAGTCTTTTCACACACGGTTTTTTGCATCCATGTTATAATCAATTTGCCGTGTAATGACGATATATGATTCAACGTGGCAAATCGGGATTTATATAAATGAAGTGGGGTGGTATTGATTGAAGCGAAAGACAACAAAAGAAATACTCGCAGAGTCTTACCTTGAGCTTGCGGAGAGAAAATCAATCAACAGAATATCTGTTGTTGACATAGTTGAGAACTGTTCAATGACGAAGCCGACATTTTACAGATACTTTAAGGATAAATACGATCTCATTTCATGGCTCTTTGTTCAGGCAACGAAGGAGAATTTAGACAGAATCGGTACCGACGGCTGTGTGTGGATCGATACGTTGCTTGATGGTATACGAAGCTATGAACAATACCGTAAATATGTGGTTAACGCCTTGAAGCATACCAGCGGCCGGGAGTCTTTCATCAATATCATGAATGAGACCGAAATTGAATTTATTGAATTAGAAATCAAGAGGAAGCTCGGTCAGGATACCGTTCCTGAAAACCTTGCGGCAATCGTAAAAATTTATTGTTATGGTTCAGGACAATATCTTTGCAGTTGGCTAATGGACAGCAAGCCTGTTTCCTGCGAAAAAGTAGCAGAAGCACTGGAAGCAAGTATCCCGGAGCCATTAAGACTATTTTTGTGCAGATAACCCGCAAACGACTTTACTCTTTTCTTTAACAGTAAAATGATATTACGGATAGCGAAAGCCGTAACTCGACATACTTGTCAGAATTTCCCTATAATCTGATTGCGCGCAACAAAGGAGCGCACAACAGAGAAATAAACAGGAGGAATTTATCATGACGCTTGAAGAAAAGATCAAGATGCTTAACGACTACGCGATTGGCTGGTATTCCAGTTCGCAGGCGGATTATATCCACGAGGCGATTTTCCGCGCTCAGGGGTTTGTGAAGTTCGCGGATCGCTGCAAGGAAGAGGGCGATGAGGAACTGGAGGAAGCAAGAAAGTGCACGGCAAGGGTCGTTTCCCTCGGCGGACAGCCTGCGATCGGATATGTCGAACAGCCGCTCTTTTGCGAAATCAAAGATCTTCTGAAGGATTGGGACGACGGATTCAAGGAATTCAAGGGAGTCGAGAGAATGGAGAATGAAATAGCGAATCTCGCAGATGACTCTATCACCAGAAAGCTTTTGGAAGGATTCATTGAGTGTGAAGCCGAGCATCGTGCATGGGTGGCACAGCATATGGGCATTATCAAGAGGATTGGGTACGAGAATTACCTGACCCTTCAGCTTGGCGACTAAGGAGCGGGCATCATGGAAAACAAAAAGTATAAGTGCACCAAGTGTGGCTATACCTACGATCCAGAAGTTGGAGATCCGAAGCATGGAATCGAACCGGGCACTCCGTTTGAAGCCCTGCCGGAGGACTGGAAGTGCCCCCGCTGTAGGAAACCGAAAGATCAATTTGTAGAAAAAGAAGAAAAGAAGGTGCCGACTTATATGGAAGAGAAAACCGCTATTTTGGAAACGATGAAAAAGGCTGGTGAGCCTTTGAACGCAGGAAAGATCGCCGAGCTTACAGGTCTTGACCGAAAGGTTGTGGACAAGGCAATGGCCGCCATGAAAAAGGACGGCAGCATCGTTTCCCCTGTTCGCTGCAAGTGGGAGCCTGCGGAGAAGTAACGCAAGACTGGGAGGCTGACGCTTCGAGTAAAGCGCCGGCCTCTTTTTAGAGGAAATGGTATTTAAATATGAATGAGACACAGACAAATGAGCCTTGCCTTCGACTGGAGGATCAGCTTTGCTTTCCACTTTATGCCTGTGCCAAAGAGGTAGTGCGGCAGTACAGAGAACCGCTTAAACCTTTAAACCTGACTTATACCCAGTACATCGTAATGATGGT
This sequence comes from uncultured Lachnospiraceae bacterium, assembly GCA_946411695.1. Taxonomy (GTDB): domain Bacteria; phylum Bacillota; class Clostridia; order Lachnospirales; family Lachnospiraceae; genus CAG-791. Next base: position 4,055 of record CAMKEX010000153.1, on the reverse strand, counting down.
TCTTTGGGAATTTGGAGAAATGACAGAGGGAGAAATCGGGAAGAAAGTCCACCTTGATTCCGGTACACTCGCTCCTCTTTTAAAACGACTACAAAAGGCAGGCTATATTAACAGAGTAAGACCGGAAAGCAACGAAAATAAACTGATTCTCTCCCTTACACCGGAAGGTGAACAACTGAAAAAACTGGCGATTAAAGTCCCGTCGCAGATGCAGGGCTGCATCCCTCTTTCTGAAAAGGATATGATACTGTTGAGAGCGCTTTTAAATCGTGCGCTTGCGTGCATGAACATTGACAGGAGGTAAGCAGAATGAAAATTAAGGCAGTTAAATTCAGAACAAACGGATTTTACACACAACCATTTGTCTTCGGCGGAGAAGAAGGCGTGGAGAAGTTCGATAAAAATGTACGGTATCGCGGCTCCCTGCAGAATTATCTCATTGACACAGGAGATGAAGTGATTCTTGTTGACACGGGTATTCCTGCCGGGATGCCGGAAGAGGTGCCGGATGAAAACAGCCCGCTCTACACCGGTCAGGACATTTCAAGTTACATGGATGCCCTTGCTGCATTGGGCTATAAGCCGGAACAGGTGACAGCCATCCTTGTGACACATAAGCATGCCGATCATACCGGGGAATTGAAATCCTTCCCTAATGCGAAAATATATGTCAACGAAGACGAGTTGAGTGCTGATGAGCTGCAGGGGATTGCCAATATCGTACCCGTGAGTTTTACAGACGGTGCATACTACAATTTTCCTGACTCTCAGAAAATCCGGGATGGCATCTATCTTATCAAGGCAAAAGGCCATACGAACGGCAACAGCATCATCATTGCAGAGTCTGACGGTCTGTTTTATATGCTGCACGGCGATATCACATATGTTGATGAAGCTCTTTATGCCGACAAGCTCTCTACGGTTTTTGAGGATCTCGGTGCCGCCCGTGAAACGCAGGACAGGGTGCGGGATTTCATACGAAATCATCCGACAGTTTATTGCGGAACTCATACCCCGCAGGGCTATGAAAATCTTGAGGCTAAGCGTGTGATGGATCTGGATAATCCTGTTCCGACTGTTTATGCCGATGTGGATTTTACAGCGCATAAAGCCAGCGGCAAGTATGTATGTTCCATATGCGGTTATGTATATGATCCGGCGGAGCATGAAGGGGTAGCCTTTGAAGATTTGCCGGAAGATTGGAAATGCCCCCGCTGCAAGCAGGGAAAGGAGAAATTCAATAAGGCATAAAACCAAGGTTTCTACGCTGTTATCATCGGCGGTGGGCCTTGAGTAAAGTAATACTTTGATTAAAGGTCGGCAGCTTAGAACGATAAATTCCAGTTTATAGCGGAAAAACAGAATACTATTTATGAGAAAGATCGAGCAATCGGTCTTTTTCTTTTACCCAAAATCAGGAAGGAGGAAATCGGATGGCTGGACGAATCCAGGGTATCACCGTTGAGATCGGCGGCGATATTTGTAATCTGGAATGTCCTTCTCGTGCTTAAAGCCCCATACCATGATGGAATAGAATACCGGCATGAGATCGCGACCCATTTCTGAAAATGAATATTCTACATGGGGAGGGATTTCATTAAACTGTTCCCTGATGATCAGACCGTCTTTTTCTAAATCTTTTAGCGTATTTGTAAGCATGGTGTTGGTGATGCCGGGCAAATCTTTTTTTAATTCTCCGAAACGTATCTTATCATGGATGCAGAATTCATAGAGCACCTGCGTCTTCCATTTGCCCTGTAGCATGATAAGAAGCGGCGTCACTGGACAGTTCCCGTCGTCGGTTAAGATCCCTGTTTTGACCTTTTCAAGGTATTCTTCATAGGACATATATTCGCTCATTTCACACCTCGGTATAAAAAATATACTATGTACGAACTTTCTGCGTACTTGAACAACTTTCGTGTAATAAGTATAATAATGATACTTAGAAAAGTCAAGAAGGACTATATTAAACTGGAGGACTGATCAATGCAGATTAAAGAAATAGATGTCAAAAGTGTAATGACAAAATCCAATCTGCCGGTATCGGATTTTTCCGTCAATCCATATGTCGGATGTTCCCATGCCTGCAGATACTGCTATGCCTCCTTCATGAAGCGGTTTACAAACCATCCCGAGCCGTGGGGTGATTTTGTGGATGTGAAGTATTGGCCAGAGATAAAGAATCCGCAAAAATACGCGGGAAAAGAGGCGTTCTTTGGTTCCGTCACTGACTGTTATCAGCCATGCGAAGCGAAATACAAAAGAACAAGAACACTGTTGGAACAGCTTCAGGGCAGCGGGATCAGTATCAGTATCGCCACAAAATCCGACCTTGTTTTGCGAGATCTGGATCTGATCAAGACATTTCCAAACGCAAGGGTGTCATTCTCTATCAATACGCTGGACGAAGATTTTCGTAAGGAAATGGACAGGGGTGTGAGCATCAAGCGGCGTCTTGCGGCAATGAAAACATTTTACGATGCCGGGGTACAGGCTACTTGCTTTATTTCACCTATCTTTCCGGGAATAACAGACCCGATGGAAATTATCGAAGCGGCAAAAGACAGATGTAACCTTGTATGGCTTGAGAACTTGAATTTACGCGGTGATTACGGCGCACGGATCAAGGAGTGGATTCACGAGAACCGCCCGGAGCTGGACGAACTGTATTATGAAATTTACAACAAAAAGAGCCGGGATTACTGGACTGCTTTGGATGGCAGGATGCGCGAGTATACCGGGAAAGAAGGAATGCCATATCTGCGGGATGATGATCAGCACCGTTCCGAGTTCGGTGATCCTCCCGTCGTGGTGAATTACTTTTATCACGAGGAAGTGAAGAAATCGGCGAAGAGAAAGTAAGACTTGTCATGATGGAAAAGATATTTGAATATGTGAAAAAGAAATATGGCGCAGAGCCGGATTATCCGTTTAAATCGGGCAGAACACCGATTGCATATCCTGTTCTTCGGCACGAGGATAATCGAAAGATTTTTGCACTTTTCATGGATGCGCCGATGGATAAGCTGGGACTGGACGGGATAGAACGTATCGATATCATCAACGTGAAAATGGGCGATCCTCTTCTTGCCGATATGTTGTCACAGCAGACAGGCTATTTTCATGGTTATCACATCAGCCGTGGAAACTGGATATCCATCCTCCTTGACGGCACGGTTCCGTTTGAAGATATCTGTCGATGGATCGATGAGAGCTATGTCGTGACGTCATCAAAGCAGAAAAAACAAAAGATGCGTCTGCCGAAGGAATGGATCGTCCCTGCAAATCCGAAGTATTACGATATCGAACATGCCTTTGATGAGACAAAAGAGATTGACTGGAAGCAGGGAAACGGCATCCGAACAGGTGATACAGTGTTTATGTATGTAGCCGCCCCTGTCTCTGCGATTCTTTATAAATGCAAGGTGATTGAAACGGACATTCCATATGACTATCAGGATGGAAGTCTGAGGATCACGGCTCTTATGAAAATAAGATTGTTGAAAAGGTACAAGCCTACAGCATTTACATTCGATAGGCTAAAAGATGAATATGGTATATTTGCGGTCAGGGGTCCAAGAGGGGTGCCGCCCTCATTGAGCGAAGTATTGAAAAAATAAGGGAAGCGAGGTGACCTTCATTGCACGATATATGGAATCCGTGGCACGGCTGCGTAAAGTGCAGTGAGGGCTGCCAAAATTGTTATATGTACTATCTGGATTCTCTTCGTGACAAGAATGGATCGGATATTTACAGAACGAAAGCAGGATTTAAATATCCGCTTTCAAAATACAGAGACGGCACATACAAGGTAAAAAGCGGTGAGATGATCCGAGTCTGTATGACATCGGATTTCTTTTTGGAAGAAGCAGATTCGTGGAGAGATGAAGCGTGGCAGATCATCAGGCAACGTCCGGATGTGAAGTTCTTTCTTTTGACGAAACGGCCGGAACGCGTGGCGGAGCATTTGCCTTGGAACTGGGGAGACGGATGGGAGAATGAAAGGACAGAAGATACTTGATGGCGGATGGTCTGGCGGACCGCTGCCATAC
>CAMKEX010000152.1 GCA_946411695.1 uncultured Lachnospiraceae bacterium | reverse complement strand
CAGAGAACCCCGCTGAGGTGATCGGCCACGAGATCCGCAAGATGTACAGCTGGAATAAGGAAGAGGATAAGCTGATCAACAACTGATCCCTCTCAGATCTGTTTTAAAACCCGTCAGTGCCCGGCTGCGGCGCATTGACACGAAGAATGAATGAAACCCCCGCATGGATATCATTGGATCGTCTTTGCGGGGGTTTTTGCATGGAGCATGCCCCGGACCGTGATCTGGGGGCGGATTCTGCTCTTTTGCAGTTGCACGAAAGCGGTTTTTCGGTTAAACTATTCTGTCAGTGTTTATAAGGAGGAGTCTGCTTTCCGGTGTCCGGCAAGGACCTGAAGGGCAGCGTCTTATTCTTTTTTCGCGCCGGACACGAAGGCCTGTCCCTGTTTTTTCAGTGCACGGGGCTTCGGGCCGGTCCCGGATCCCTACAAGAATCGTATCCGCAACAGTCCTACATAATTTGTATCTGGAACAATTATGATTGCATTTTTATCAGGAACCATTGAATATCTGGGAACAGACACGGTCATCGTCGACGTGGGCGGCATTGGATATGAGGTGAAGATTTCGGCGGAAGTGTCGGGTGCGCTCTCGGCCGTCGGCACCGGCAATGCCGTGAAGCTCTATACCTATACCTACCTGCGGGAAGACCAGATTGCCCTTTATGGTTTTCTCTCACGCGATGACCTCGCCCTGTTCAGACAGCTGATCACCGTCAGCGGGATCGGGCCCAAAGGAGGCCTGAGCCTTCTCTCTGTCATGTCCGCAGACGATCTGCGCTTTGCCATTCTCTCCGGCGACGCCAAGATGATCTCCCGTGCCCCCGGTGTCGGCAAAAAGACAGCGGAGCGCCTGATCCTCGATCTGCGGGACAGGATCTCCCCGGCCTATGTCATTCCGGGCGCAGAGGAAACTGCTGCGGCAGGACTGACCGCTGCCCTGTCCGGTGGTGACGCTGGTCCGGAAACGGAATCCACTCCGGTGTCGGACGCGGTCGAGGCGCTGATGGCGCTGGGCTATCTGCGCGCGGAAGCTGTCAGGGCGGTCAAAAAGTGCACCCGCAAAGACGATACCGGCGCTATCCTGCAGGAGGCGCTGCGCTACCTATAAGATTAGAGAAGATTCAATTTCTGAAACCCTGCAAACCTGAACACATGAGGTCATGACCACAAGTGATGGAAAAAAGAACGATCGAAACCAGATTTACCTCTGAAGACGCCAAAGTGGAGAATTCCCTTCGACCCAGGAGCCTGAGAGAATATATCGGTCAGGAGAGGATCAAGGAAAACCTGCAGATCTCCATCCAGGCGGCAAAACAGAGGGGAGAGTCCCTGGATCACATCCTGTTTTACGGGCCTCCCGGACTGGGCAAGACGACGATCTCAGGGATCATCGCCAATGAGATGGGAGTGAAAATGCGGGTGACATCAGGTCCCGCCATCGAAAAACCCGGAGAAATGGCCTCTGTCCTCAACGGACTGGGGGAGGGAGATATCCTCTTTGTCGATGAGATCCACAGGCTCAACAAGCAGGTCGAAGAAGTACTGTATCCCGCCATGGAGGATTTCGCCATTGATATCCTGATCGGGAAAGGGTCCGACGCGCGCTCGGTGCGGCTTAATCTCCCCAGATTTACACTGGTGGGGGCGACTACCAGAGCCGGCCTTTTGTCTGCTCCTCTCAGAGACCGCTTCGGTGAGATCCACCGTCTGGAATTCTATACACCGGAGGAACTGTGTACCATCATCGAAAACTCCGCTGTAAAGCTCAATGTATCCATCGAGAGGGAGGGCGCCTATGAACTGGCCCGCAGAAGCCGCGGGACGCCGCGTCTGGCCAACAGGATCCTCAAGAGAGTCCGTGATTTTGCCCAGGTCCGCTATAACGGCGTGATCACCGGGGAAGTGGCGAATGTTGCCCTGGACCTCATGGAAGTGGACAAGATGGGACTTGACCGGGCGGACCGGCGCTATCTGATGACTCTGATCGAGGTTTTTGAAGGCGGACCCGCCGGCATCGATACGCTTGCCGCCTCCATCGGAGAAGACGCGGGGACCATCGAGGACCTGATCGAGCCCTACCTTCTTCAGAACGGATTTATCAACCGCACACCCCGCGGCCGCATGGCGACCGCAAGAGCCTACGAACATATGGGATTTGCAGTTCCGGAGGATCCGGCATAAGATCCGCACCCCACAGGACCCGCAGGGGAGCCCTGAATTTCAGAATACAGGAGACTGAATATGCCTTCCAAAAATGCTACCAAAGTGACCATCGGCGGAAAAACCTATACACTGAGCGGAAACGAGAGCGAAGAATACCTGCAGGAGGTCGCCTCGTATCTGAACGGAAAAATCGCCCAGCTGCGCAGCGACGAGGACTACAGAAATGTCCCCTTTGACATGCGCAATGTCCTGCTGCAGCTGAATCTGGCGGATGATTATTTTAAGGCGCGCAGCGAGATCCGGCAGCTGCAGAAGACCATCGAGGAGCGCGAACAGGATCTGTCCGATCTCAAACATGAACTTGTCGCCACCCAGATGAAGCTGGAGGCGGCCTCCCGGAAAGAGTGATAGTATATGACACAAGACCCCTATCCCCATAAAGTTGAACTCCTTGCGCCCGCAGGGAGCGCGGATGCCCTGACCGGTGCCTTCAGTGCCGGCGCAGATGCTGTGTATCTGGGAGGAGAGCGCTTCGGGGCCCGCGCCTACGCGGACAATTTTTCCACAGAGGAGATCATCCGCGCGATCGGCCGGGCACATGTTCTGGACAGGAAGATCTATCTGACCGCAAATGTCCTGACCCGTGAGGAGGAGCTCCCCGAACTCGTCTCCTTTGTAAGTCAGCTGGATGAGGCGGGATTGGACGGAGTCATCGTGCAGGATCTGGGCGTACTGTCGGCACTGCACGAAGCCTGTCCCGACCTGCCCCTGCACGCCAGCACGCAGCTGTCCGTCACCTCCGCGGAGGCAGTGAGGATCCTCCGCCGTTTCGGCGTGAAACGTGTGGTGCCCGCGCGCGAGCTCTCTCTGAGGGAGATCGAGACACTCTGCGCGGAGGATGCAGCCATGTCATCCGAAGGCATTGAGATCGAAGCCTTTATCCACGGGGCCATGTGCTACTCTTATTCCGGCAGATGCCTCATGTCCAGTTTTCTGGGCGGCCGAAGCGGGAACCGGGGCCGGTGTGCAGGTACCTGCCGCCTTCCCTACCGGATCCTGGATGAAAATAAAATACCTGCGGGACCCGACGCGCGCAAAAAAGAAGTCTGGCCCCTCTCCATGAAGGATATGTGCGTCCTTTCGATCCTTCCCGAGCTGATCGACGCGGGGATCGATTCCTTCAAGATCGAAGGACGAATGAAAAAACCGGTCTACGCCGCAGGCGTGACCGCAGTCTACCGCAAATATATTGACCGCTTCTATGAGTGGACGCAGGCAGGAAGGCCGGCTCCCTGGAAAGTGGAAGAGGAAGACCTGGACATGCTCAGGAGCCTCTACATCCGGACAGAGCTCGGAACGGGCTATTATCACGCAAAGAACGGCAGGAATCTGGTGACGATCGGAAAGCCGGGCTATGCCGGCACAGACGCCGCGCTCGAAGAACAGATCCGCAGACAGTATCTGGGCAGGCTTCCCTCCCGTCCTGTCACCGGAAGGGCTGTCTTCAGGACAGGAGAGCCGGCGCAGCTGGCAGTCGCATTGTCTGCAGATGTTCCCGAAGTCTCTGCAGCTTCCCGCGCGGAGGCCCAGGCGAGGGGTGTCGTCGTGCAGCCCGCCTCGGGAAGTCCCATGACGGAGGACGGACTCAGGGCCCGCCTCAGCAGGACCGGAGACAGTATGTTTACTTTCTCCTCTCTGGAAATAGAGATGGACGACAATATTTTCCTTCCTGTGAGTGCCGTCAATGCCCTGCGCCGGGAGGCCCTGGCAGGGCTGCAGGAGAAGATACTGCAGGATGCCCGAAGGCAGAGACAGCTCAGGGCAGTGCAGTCTCGGGAGGTGCCGGAAAAAGAAAGCCGTGATCCTGAACACAAGGGCGGCGGAGAAAAGTCCCGCCATGGCGGGGAGAGTCCCCTCCGCAAAGATCAGGAACTCTGGGCCCTGGTCTCGACCCGGGAACAGATGGAAGCCGCCCGGGCGGCCGGGTGCGAGTGCATTCTGGTCGATGGAGATTTCGGGCCTTCCGGACCGGCGGAAAATAAATTTTCTGCCCAGAAAACACAAAATGGAAACAATTCGGTAGTAGAGTACGATGAACAGAAGCGGAATGATCACGGAAAAATTCGTTATGTGTGTGTCCTTCCGCCTGTTTTTCGCGTCAATAACAGAGAACGGATCAGACAGCAGATCCTGAGCGCATCCCTGCGCGGATATTCCGGGATTCTCGTGCGGACTCTGGAGGAGCTCTCCCTTGCCCTTCAGGAGGGTTACAAGGGGGAGATCATAGCGGATTCTTCCCTCTACAGCTGGAACAGCCGCGCCATGGACGCACTGGCGGCTGACTGCAGCAGGATCGTCTGCTCCCTCGAACTCAACCAGGGTGCGATCCTGGACGCCGTGCGCGCTGCGGACAATGGCGGCATGCAGGAAATCCGGGACCGGATCGTCCTGCCTGTCTACGGCAGGATCCCCATGATGGAGAGTGCCGGATGCGTCCGCAAGACAGAAAAACTGTGCAGTAAAAAAGACGGTTTCTGGTATCTTGAGGATAGGCGGGGCATGCAGCTGCCTGTGCGCTGCCGCTGCGGCGTGTGCGCAAACACGATCTACAATGCGGTGCCCCTCTCGCTCCACCAGTTTGCAGGGCGCGGCCTCTACAGCAAAGTCCCTGCTCTCCTGTGCATGTTTACGACAGAGGACAGGGAGCAGACCCGCAGGATCCTGCAGTATTTTGGATCTCTCAGGAGCGGGGACCGGAAAAAGGCTGCCCGCCCTCCCTTCGATCAGTTTACCAACGGTCATTATAAAACCGGCGCATTATAAAACTGCCGGAAAGCGGAAAATATGAATGCATATGCGATTTCACTCTCAAAATATGTAAATACAGGCATTTTGGCGCTCTTTACCCTCCTGTCCTATGCTGGTCTTCCCATGAAGCCGGGACGCGTGCGCCGCGCGATCGAGATCTTTCAGCGCCTGCTGCTCGTCGCCTTTCTGATCAATGCCAATATGACAGTTGCCTGGCTGGCAAAGGGATCGGCATCCAGGACGCTGTTCCTTTTGTGTGCGATGGAGATCCTCTTCCTGCTCTCCTTTATGGTGCTCTACAGGATCGTTCACGAGATGGCCAACATGATGCTCTTCAATAATCTGTGCATGCTGCTCTCGATCGGCTTTGTCATTATCTCCAGGATTTCCTACTATGGAAGCATGGATGACATCGAGTACAGAGCGGGGGAACCCATCAAGCAGTTCGTCATGGCCTCTCTGGGCCTGATGATCATGCTCGTGATCCCCTTCTTCAGAAAACATTTTGACGCCATGCGGCATCTGGGCTTTGTGTTCGGTGCCGTCGGGATCGCGGCGCTGGCCGGCGTGCTCCTGCTGAGTGCGGCGACAAACGGCGCCCAGATCACCTACACCATCGCAGGTTTTACCTTCCAGCCTTCGGAATTTGTCAAGATACTCTATATACTGATGCTGGCAGGAATGCTGAGCGGTGAGGTTTCCAGGCCCAAGGCGGTATTCGTCACCGTTCTGGCGGTCATCCATGTGGGGATCCTTGTCCTGTCCAGGGATCTGGGCAGCGCACTGATCTTTTTTGTCATTTATCTGCTGATGCTGTTTCTTGCGACCGGCAGCTGGAAGGTGATCTTCACCGGACTTGCGCTGGGGGCTGCAGGTGCGGTCATCTGTTTTTTCCTGTTCAGCCATGTGCGGGTCCGCGTGGAAATCTGGAGAGATCCTTTCTCCGTCATTGATTCCATGGGCTATCAGATTGCCCAGGCCCTGTTTGCGATCAGCTACGGCGGCCTGTGGGGCGCAGGACTCACCCAGGGAGCGCCGACCAGGATCCCCTTCGTGGAATCCGATTTTATCTTCGCGGCGATCGCCGAGGAAATGGGCCTGATCTTCGCTTGCTGCCTGCTCCTTTTGTGCATCAACTGCTTCCTGCGCATCCTTGTGCTGTCGGCAGGCTATTCCAACCGCTTCTTCCAGCTCTTCACCTTCGGGACTGCGGTCTGCTACATTTTCCAGACCTTCCTGACGGTGGGCGGAGAGACCAAGTTCATCCCCCTGACCGGTGTGACCCTGCCCCTGGTCAGCTACGGAGGAAGTTCGGTGCTGTCCACCCTGATCATGTTCGGAATGATCGAGATGATCTTTATCCTGCACGATGAGAGGACGGCCCGGTTTAAGGCCCGTTACGATCAGGAGCGGGCAGGCGCAATGCCCGCGCCGGACGGCTATGCGGCCTATCCCGGCGGCTATACAGCTGCGCCGGATGCCTATGCAGGAGTGCCGGACGCTTATGCCGACGCACCTGTAGAGTATTCCTATAACGACAATTTGTATGATGATCTCCCCGAGAACTTCCCGGTAAACGGGATCTCCGAGGAGGGGATCTTTGAAAACAGCGGATATGGGGACAGCAGCACACCCCCGGCAGGCGGAGCCTTCTATCAGGGACAGGACCTGGACAGGAGGCGCTGAAGCTCTTCTTAAGTCTGCGGAGCAGATGCAGGCGCCGGCATGAGCGGGTCCTGAAAAGCGAGTCTTGATAGAAGAGGTGAAAAGGCATTCCCTCTTCGGGAGAACATATTTATGTGGAAAAAGAAAAAGAAGGTGCCGGAGGAAGGCGGAATCCGGATCCCGGATGCCGGCGCGGGCCGGGCCGGTGCCGACAACGGAAATGAAGTCATCGTGGAGAGCGTCAGAAAAAAGGCGCGGCGGCAGATCGTCTTTACGGCGGTCGTATTTATCGTGCTCTTCGGCGTGATGACCGCATATCTGTGCGGCTACGCCGTCATCAACAGACGCTGGCTCTTTGACAACGACTACAACAGCAGGGATTCCCTGCTGGAGGACCACAACCAAAGGGGCAGGATCCTCTCTGCGGACGGCGAGGAACTGGCCTATTCGGATGAAGAGAACAACCGTTACTATCCCTACGGATCGGAATTCTGCCATGTGGTCGGCTATTCGATCCTGGGCGGAAGCGGGATCGACGAGTATATGAAGTATGAACTGCTTCATTCCGATATACCCTTTGACAGTAAGCTTGAGTACGACAGGAGCGAGTCAAGGTATCCGGGCAACGATGTCTATACGACACTCAACGTCAGAATGCAGGAGATCGCCTATTCCGAACTTGGGGATGAGCGGGGGGCCGTGATCGTCACAGAGCCTTCTACGGGCAGGATCCTGGCCATGGTCTCCAAACCGGACTATGACCCGAACTCGCTGGGGCTGATCTGGGAGAGCCTGCGCTCGGATGACAGCGGTGCCGCACCGCTTCTGAACCGTGCCACCCAGGGACTCTATCCTCCGGGATCGACTTTCAAGATCGTGGATTCGGTGGAATTTCTGCAGGAGGATCCCTCGAATTTCAACACATTTTCCTTTGACTGCGACGACGGCGTCTATGAGAACGACGGGGAAAGCATTCACTGTTTTCAGGATGAACACGGCAACTATGAGATCCACCACCAGCAGAATCTGGAGCAGGCCTTTGCCCATTCCTGCAACAGCGCCTTTGCCAAGATCGTCTCGGAGGACCTCGATCTGAACCGCTTCCGCAAGACTCTCCGCAGGATGATGTTCGACAAAGCTCTTCCCTACGACCTTCCCTGCAGCACGAGCCATTCCCAGCTTCTGGAGGACGGGGATATCACCGCGCACAATCTGATGCAGGTCGCCATCGGACAGGGAACGACGGAGGTCTCCCCTCTTCATATGAATATGATCACCATGGCGGTCGCCAACAAGGGCATTCTGATGCGCCCCTATCTGATCGACAGCGTCCGGACTGCGGAGGACAGACTGCTGCAGCAGTACAGTGAAAAGCAGGAAGGGACCCTCATGGACGAGGAGACCGCCGGCTATGTCCGCAGACTCATGCGCGGAGTTACCAGAGTGACCTATAATGCCGACAACGGCAGTGACGTCTGGGGAACCGCCAGTGAATTTGAGGGAACTCAGTCCTACATTGCCTTCGGAAAGACCGGCACCGCGGAATTCGTGGATGACGACGATGAGGAGAACTCCCACGCCTGGTTCACCGGCTTTTCGGTGGATGCGGACAAGGGAGAGGACGGAGATCCGGATCTGTGCATCACTGTCCTCATCGAGAACGGCGGTGTGGGAAGCGACAAAGCGGTTCCCATTGCCAAGAGGATCCTGGACAGCTGGTACGGTGAGTGGTAAG
>CAMKEX010000151.1 GCA_946411695.1 uncultured Lachnospiraceae bacterium | reverse complement strand
GCGGAGCGTTATTCTTCATCGCGGGATTGTACCCACGATGAAGCGAGTTTCCTTTATGCGCGCGTATCCCTCGACTGAAGTCACGGGTATTACGCGATGAAGAATAAAACCATCAGCCCGAAATCCGGTCGGCTGTAAGGCAATTACAATCGGCAGTCATCATCTTCTGACCGCCAATTTAGTATTGTAGCAGATTAAAGTCCCGTTGAAAAGCATGCATTTGTTTCCCCCTGCAAATCTTTTCGAAAAGAGAAACAAACGCATGCTCAGAAAATGACTACATGATAATCAGTGCAACTGCCAGACCCACACACAGTCCGGCCGCCACCTGAAGGGGGGTATGTCCCACAAACTCCTTCAGAGCCTGATCCGGTCCAAATGAGACATCATCGGAACTGATCAGATGCTCGATGATCTCATTGATCGCCTTGGCCTGTTTTCCTGTTTCCAGCCGAACCCCCATGGCGTCATGCATCACGATGATCGCCAGGATTGCCGCAAGAGCAAACAGGGGTGACTCCCAGCCGCACAGAAGGCCGGTTTTCACTGCGACACTGGTGACAGTCGCAGAATGGCTGCTGGGCATGCCGCCGTCACCCAGAAGCCGTTCGAGGACAAACTCTCTGTGGACAGCCAGATGGATCAGAATCTTGAGCACCTGTGATAAGGCCCATGCGAATGCTCCTGTGATCAGAATCCTGTTGCTCACCAAAGCCAGCAGAAAACCTCCCATACATATCCTCCGCCACGATCTGAATCTTATTAATCATGCCATGCACACTGCTCTGCCAGCAGACCCGATGCACAGCCGCCTGCATTCCGTCCTTTCGTTCTCAGCCTATTCTCAATTGTATATCATACTGTCTGTTTATATAAGAACCAGAATATGAACAATTTGTAACTATTCAGCTTCACCGGAATTTGTCTCAAATCGGGACGGGGAGCTTGCTCACCGGACAGGTTTGAGATAAATTCCGGTGAAGGCCTGGGGGCGGAGCCCCCCGGACTTTCCACAGCGAGCAATGCTGTGCATTGCGAGCCGGGGAAAGCTGAATAGTTACTATATTTCAAATATTCTCTTCATCAGCCCCTGTCTCAAACCGGGACAGGGAGCTTGCTCACCGGACAGGTTCATCGCTCCTCACGGAAATACGACAGCCCCAGACTGGCCGGAGGCTGATTTTCCCTCTTATTCCGCATGCTGGTGATGATCAGGACGATGATCGTGACAATATAGGGAAGCATCTTGTAGAGTTCCTTGACTGCCAGGTTCATGCCGGTCGGAATATACAGATACAGAATATACAGACCGCCGAACAGGAAGGAGGCGAGAACGCCGATGTCCGGACGCCAGATCGTGAATATGACAAGGGCGATGGCAAGCCAGCCGCGGTCGCCGAAGGCGTCGTTGGACCAGACGCCGTTTGCATAGTCCATGACATAGTAGAGACCGCCAAGACCCGCGATCATGCATCCCAGGATCGTGGCCCCGTATTTGTATTTGGTAATATTGATGCCGGCGGCATCAGCGGTCGCGGGACTCTCTCCCACGGCGCGAAGGTGCAGTCCGACTCTGGTATTTCGGATGATGTAGGCGGACAGCAGGGAGATAATGATTGCCGCGTATGCCAGAAAACCATAGGAGAAGAACAGCTTTCCGATCGTTCCGGTTTTGGAAGCAAAGGGAAGGGATGTGCGGAAGGCGTTCGAAGTGGCGCTCAGGGCGATCGAGGGGACATCGGAACCGGTCAGCTTGATCAGGGAGCCGCCGAAGAAATTGCCGAAGCCCACACCGAAAGTCGTCATGGCAAGTCCAGTGACATTCTGGTTGGCGCGGAAGGTGACCGTCAGCACGCAGTACAGAAGTCCCATCAGGAAAGAGCCCAGCAGACAGCAGAACAGAGGGATGGCGATCGTCAGTACCGGATTCATTGCCTCGGCACTTCCTCCGCAGGAGTGTTCATACAAAAAGGATCCGATGACGCCCGAAATCGCGCCGACATACATGACTCCGGGGATTCCCAGGTTCAGGTTTCCTGATTTCTGGGTGATCGTCTCACCTGTGCTGCCCAGCATAAGCGGGATACTCTGCGCGACCATACGCGGGATAAAAGCAACAATATCAAACATTTGCCGGATCCTCCCTCTTCTCTTTGCTGTTTGCGGAATCTGTTTCGCCTTCCGGCGCTCTGCCGGAGGCAAGGGGAGCTGATGAGCTGCCGCCCTTGTCCGGTCCGTTATGTCCATGTCCTCTGAAATGCAGCTGATAGTTGATAAAAAATTCGCTGGCAATGATAAAGAAGAGGATGATGCCGGTCAGGATATCACCGAAGGACTGGTTGAGGGTGAAGGCCGTGGCGATTTCTCCCGCGCCTCTGCCCAGAAAGATCAGCAGCAGGGCGGACAAAACCATGCCCAGGGGATTGAATTTGGCCAGCCAGGCGACCATGACAGCGGTAAAGCCCTGACCTCCTGCCAGGGTGGTGGTCAGAGTGTGGTCCGTGCCGGCGACGAGAAGATAGCCGGTAAATCCGCAGATGGCTCCCGACAGCATCAGAGTACGAATGATCGTCCAGCCGACCTTGATACCGACATAGCGGGCGGTCGCGACGCTTTCGCCGACGACCGAGATCTCATAGCCGTGCTTGGAATAGGTCAGATAAATGTACATGGCGATCGTCAGCATGGCCACACACAGAATATTCAGCAGGTAGCGGTTTCCTGCGATGACAGGAAGCCAGCCGGCCTTACTGGACTGATTGATGATTCCGATCTTGCCCGAACCCTTGGGGACTTCCCAGACGATGACAAAATAGGCAACCAGCTGGGTAGCGACATAGTTCATCATGAGAGTGAACAGAGTCTCATTGGTATTCCACCTGGCCTTGCACAGTGCGGGGATCAGAGCCCAGACTGCGCCGGCAAAGACCGCGGCGATAATACAGACCGGGATCAGGACTGCGTTGGGCATGGTATCGCCCATAACGATCATGCAGGCGGCTGTTCCCAGTGCCCCCATCAGGATCTGTCCCTCACCGCCCAGATTCCAGAAGCGCATGCGGAAGGCAGGCGTCAGAGCCAGGGAGATACACAGAAGTATGGCGACCTCTTTTCCCAGGATCCAGATACGTCTTTTTGTGCCGAAGGCCCCGGCAAACATGGTCGCGTAGACTTCAAGGGGATTGAGCCCGGTGGTGATCGAAGTGATGACAGCGCATACGATCAGGGCAGCTACAATGGCGATCAGGCGGATTCCCCAGGCCTGGTACCAGGTGAGCGCCTTGCGCTTTGACATATGTATAAGTGCTTCTTTCGGTTTGTTATGCAAGTCCTTCTCCTTCCGAAACAATTCGGCTGCAGCAAAGCGTACCGGTCATCTGCTTATGATTCCTTTTCCTTGGCCCTGATTCTCTCGGAGCCTCCGAGTTCAGTCATCATCATACCGACTTCGTTCTTATCAGCTGTGCGTCCATCCACAATTCCGCTGACACGGCCGCCGCAGAGAACGACGATCCTGTCCGCAAGTTCCAGCAGGACATCGAGATCTTCGCCGACGTAGACAACGGCCACACCTTCTTCCTTCTGCCGGTTGAGCAGGTCATAGATGGTATAGGAAGAGTTGATATCCAGTCCGCGGACTGCATAGGCGGTCAGAAGCACCCTGGGGGCAGACGCGATCTCGCGGCCAACAAGGACTTTCTGGACATTGCCGCCGGAAAGACGGCGGACAGGCGTGGAGACACCCGGTGTATTGACCTCGAGTTCCTCGACGACCTTTTCCGCCAGGTCATGAGGATGTTTGCGGTCGGTAAAGACTGAGCGTCCGTCGCGGAAGGAACGCAGCATCATATTATCGGACAGGTCCATATTGCCGACAAGTCCCATGCCCAGACGATCCTCGGGAACAAAGGAAAGGGCAACCCCCAGTTTCTGGATTTCAAGGGGATCCCTGCCCACCAGTTCTTCTTTTCTGCCGTCGTCGTGAATGTAGAGAACCTGACCTGACTCCACACGCTGCAGTCCCGCGATCGCTTCGAGAAGTTCCTTCTGTCCGCT
Source organism: uncultured Lachnospiraceae bacterium (assembly GCA_946411695.1). Lineage (GTDB taxonomy): Bacteria > Bacillota > Clostridia > Lachnospirales > Lachnospiraceae > CAG-791. Next base: position 4,335 of record CAMKEX010000151.1, on the reverse strand, counting down.
GCCGGAGATACCAGCTATACCCAGGATCTCGCCGGCACGGATGTCAAAATAGACATGGTCCAGCTTCAGGACGCCGTCGGGGGAAGTGACTGTGAGTCCCTTGATCTCGATCCTGGGTTTGGGATCAACGGGATCGGGTCTGCGGATATTGAGAGTGACCTGGTGTCCGACCATCATATTGGTCATTTCCTGGGGATTTGTGTCCTTTGTCATCATCTCTCCGATGTAAGCGCCCTTGCGCAGAACAGCAACCCTGTCGGACAGTTCCTGCACCTCGTGGAGCTTATGGGTGATGATGATGATCGCCTTGCCGTCAGCGCGCATGTTGCGGAGCACGGCAAAGAGTTTTTCTGTCTCCTGCGGTGTCAGAACGGCAGTGGGCTCATCCAGGATCAGGATATCGGCCCCTCTGTACAGAGCCTTGACGATCTCCACTGTCTGCTTCTGTGAGACCGACATTTGATAGATTTTCCGATTGGGATCAATCGAAAAACCGTAGGTGTCGCAGATCTCACGGATCTTGGCGGAGGCTGCAGCGCGGTCCAGACGTCCCTTCTCTTCCAGTCCGAGAATGATGTTCTCGGTCGCGGTAAAGACATCGACCAGCTTGAAATGCTGATGGATCATGCCTATTCCGTAGCGGAAGGCATCCTTGGGAGACTGGATGCTGACCTCCTCCCCGTTGATGAAAATCTGTCCCTCATCGGGATAGTAGATTCCGGAGAGCATGTTCATCAGAGTAGTCTTGCCGCTTCCATTCTCTCCCAGAAGCGCCAGGATCTCTCCCTTCCGGATGTCCAGGTCCACATGATCATTGGCCACTACGGTGCCGAAAGTCTTGGTAATGCCGCGAAGCGCGACAGCGGGTGTAGTATTCTCCAAAGCAGTTCCTCCGCCGGATTCAGAAGTCAAAAAAACACATCACTAATTTAACACAAAAAAATTTTATCACAAAAGGCAGTGAAACGCAGCAGAAAGCATCCTTACTTCTGTGCGCAAACAAAGGGCTGCCACATGTCAATTCATGTGGCAGCCCGGATCATACATTCAATTATTTCTCATCCTTGAGGGTGATGCCATCGATGCGCAGGTCAAAATAAGGAGCACTGCGCTTCTCGGACTCGTGGAAGTAACCGTCGGAGATAACTTCTGTATCGCCTTCGAAGTTTGCATCGGTATCAACATCTGCCATGTAGGAATCAAGGTTCTTGCCATCAACTGTAAATGTGGAGGTATCAAAGACATAGATCTCCTCATTTTCAAGTTTCTGCTTGATCTCTTCGATCTTCTCGGCAGTGCCTGCAGCTGCGGCCTTGTCGTTGACCTCTGTCAGGAGCACGGATCCGGTGCTGATGGTTCCGGTGTAATCGACGTCGAACTCTTCGCCTGCTGCGACAGCTTCGATCGCATACAGATAGTAAGGTGTCCAGTCAATTCTGGAAGAGACGATAAAGGTATTGGGGCATGCAGAAATTGTGGAGCCGTTGTAGGAGACGTCCGGAACACCGGCCTGCTCGCAGGCAGTGGGAGCGCCCATGGAATCGGCGTGCTGGCTGATCAGGACACATCCGTCGTTGATCAGAGTGTTTGCAGCTTCCTTCTCTGCGGTCTCGTCATACCAGGAACCTGTGAAGGTAACTTCCATTGTTGCGGAAGGGCACATGGAGCGTGCGCCCAGGAAGAAGGAGGTGTAACCGGAGATAACTTCTGCATAAGTGAATGCACCGACATAACCGATCTTGGCTTCGTCTTCCTTGATGTCGCCCTTTTCGATCATCTCGTTGAGCTTCATGCCTGCAGCAACACCTGCAAGATAGCGGCCCTCATAGATGGAGGCGAATGCATTGTGATAGTTGGGAAGGCCCTCTGTGTGAGCCTTTGTGCCTGTCGCGTGGCAGAACTGAACTTCGGGGAATTCCTTTGCGGCCTGGATCATGAAATCCTCGTGGCCGAAAGAATCTGCAAAAATGATGTTGCAGCCGGCATCAGCCAGATCACAGGCTGTGTCATAGCACTCCTGTCCCTCAGGGATATTGGTGCGGATCAGATAATTGTCTTCGCTGATTCCCAGCTCCTCGCATGCAGCCTTTGCAGCATTGATGAAGTTGAGGTCATAGGTGGAGTTCTCATCATGAAGCATGATGAAGCCGACCTTGATGTTGTTTGCGGGCAGAAAATCGTCATCGCCGGGCTTTTCGCCTTCAGCAGTCGCAGCTGCAGCGGGCTTTTCGCCGCTGCTGCTGGCGGAACCTCCGCCGCCGCATCCTGCCAGAACACCCATGACAAGGATCAGTGCGAGTAAGATACTCAGTGTCTTTTTCATTTTTTTCCTCCCAGATTATTTTTGCGAAAGCCGATGAATTGTCCCGGCTCCGCAATAATGAAAATAAAATTTCAGGAATCCTTATAATATAAGAGAGGAAAAGGTTTGTCAATTCCACACAGGCATTTTTTGTGCATGAAGGTGAAAATGGACAAAATTTGCAGTTTCAGGACCTGGCTGCGGGTACTGCGCCCGGGTAATACCGGAACAGCCCGGTAAACATCCGTATTTCTTTTTCTTCATCGCGCAGGACTCGCAGAAAAGCCTTGAATGTGCTGTCGGACAATTTTATCCCCGCTTACTTAAGAGAACAAGGGTCTCCACACTGCCGGTCCAGGGGAACTGATCCACGCAGACGCCCCTCACGGGCCTGTATCCTGCAGCAACAAAGGCAGGAAGATCTCTTGCCAGGCTGGTGGGTTTACAGGAAATATACAAAATGTTCTCAACGCCGTAGGACAGGATGCGCGGCAGCGCCTTGGGGTGGATCCCGTCGCGGGGCGGATCGAGGATAATGGTATCGGGCTTCTCCTCAATGGTGTCGAGGACTTTGAAGACATCGCCGGCCAGGAAGGAGCAGTTGGTCAGGCCGTTCCTCTGCGCGTTTACTTTGGCTGCCTCGACCGCCTCCTCCACGATCTCTACGCCGATGACTTTATCGGCCGTGGGCGCCATGAGCTGGGCGATGGTGCCTGTCCCGCTGTAGAGGTCATAGACAATGCCCTTTTCCTTTCCCGCCATGGTTCCCCCGGAGAGAAAGGATCTGGCCGTATCGTAGAGCACCTCCGCGCCGTGGCTGTTGGTCTGGAAAAAGGAAAAAGGAGTCACATTAAAGCGAAGCCCCAGCAGCTCCTCAGTAAAGAAGTCCTTCCCATAGAGGATCTCCGTTCCCTGATCGGCGACCACGTCCGCAAGGGAATCGTTTTTCGTGTGCAGAATTCCGGCAAAACTGCCCTTCAGCAGACCTGCTTCCTGCACCTGCAGCAGGGCATCCCTGAAACCGGACAGGTCCGGCTGCAGCTGCGTGGTCGTCACGAGGTCCACCAGGATTTCACCTGTAAAGGCGGCCTTGCGCACCAGAAGGTGGCGCAGGCAGCCTGTGTGACGCAGGCGGTGGTAAAAGGGCAGCTTTCCGCTTTTTTCTTCTGCCGTATGATCTGCAGAATCGGAAGAGCCCGTCTCCCCGGATGCATTCGGTGTATTCTGAAAAGCCTCGGGAAACTCTGTATCCGCAAAGTACTGCAGGGTCGTGCGCAGGATGAGGGAAAAATCGGGATCCGTGATCCGGCAGCCGTCCACTGTCACGATATCATAAAAGCCGCCCCGCTTATGCATACCCAGGGCAAGGGGGCCGTCCTTATATTCGTCACCGAAGGTATATTCCATCTTGTTGCGGTATTCATATTCCTGGGGACTGGGTTTGATCCCTTCGAACCATTTGGAGACTTCCAGCTCCTCTTCCGGAACTCCCGAAAGCTGTGCCGCCTGGCTCATGGCACCCTGCAGAAGGCATACCACCTGGCTTTTTTTCAGGTCCAGTTCCTCCTCAAAAGGCAGGTTCAGATACATGCATCCCCCGCACTTTCCGAAGTGCGGACAGGGAGCCGTTCTCTCACAGGGGGACTTCTCCAGAACCTCCTGCAGTGTTCCCTCGGCTTTGCCGCGGCGCTTTTTGGACACGCGAAGAGAAATCTTCTGTCCCGGCAGTACATTTTTTACGATACATATTCCTTCCGGCGTTTCCACAACACCCTTCCCGGGATAGTCCACCCGGGTCACGATTCCTTCCAGAATCTCACCTTTTTTCATATATCTCTCCAATCAGATCAGTCGGTAAATCTCAAAAAAACAATTATCCGATGATTATAACAGATATAATCATCATTGGGATATAGCCGTTTTATTTTTTCAATGGTATTCTGGATACTGACAAGCAGCAATACAGTTTCCGATGATAAGGTAGTGTCAAGTAATCTATGAAAAAGCCTGGGCAAAAAAATGGTTCCGGGGAA
>CAMKEX010000150.1 GCA_946411695.1 uncultured Lachnospiraceae bacterium | reverse complement strand
AAGCGTCCCATCCTCATCAACAACTGGGAGGCCACCTATTTTGATTTTGACGAGACCAAGCTTCTGGATATTGCCCGCGACGCGAAAAAGTGCGGCATTGAGATGCTGGTCATGGATGACGGATGGTTCGGCAAGCGCGATCTGGATGTTTCCGGTCTGGGCGACTGGTTCGTCAACGAGAACAAGATCAAGGGCGGACTCAAAAAGCTGGTCGACGAAGTCAACGCTCTTGGTATGAAGTTCGGTATCTGGTTTGAGCCCGAGATGATCTCTCCCGACTCCGACCTCTACCGGGCCCATCCGGACTGGGCAATCTGCATCCCCGGACGCGAACCCATCCAGCTTCGCAATCAGTATGTTCTGGATCTGTCCCGCAAGGAAGTGCGCGACACGGTCTACGACATGATCGCAGCTGTTCTTCGCAGCGCAAATATCGAATATGTCAAATGGGATATGAACCGGACCCTGACCGATTTCGGCAGTGCCTCCCTCGGCGCACAGGATCAGGATGAGCTCTGCCACCGCTATGTGCTGGGTCTCTATGAGATGCAGGACCGGCTGACCAGGGATTTCCCTTATCTTCTGCTGGAGAACTGCTCCGGCGGCGGTGCCCGCTTCGATCCCGGCATGCTTTACTACAGCCCCCAGATCTGGTGTTCCGACGACACGGATGCTGTGGAGAGACTGATGATCCAGGAAGGCACATCCCTGATCTATCCGCTCTCGACCATGGGCGCACATGTCTCCGTCACACCCAATCATGTGGTGGGACGCTGCACCAGCTTTGAGACCCGCGGAAACGTCGCTCTGGCAGGCACCTTCGGCTACGAACTCGATATCACAAAGCTCAGTGAGCAGGATATCGCGCAGATCCCTCACCAGATCGCGCTCTACCATAAATACAATGACCTGATCCGCCGCGGCGATTATTACCGGATCGCCTCCTACCGCGAGAATCATCTGTTTGACAGCTACTGTGTTGTCTCCAAAGATAAGACAGAAGCCCTCATTACCTATGTTCAGGTGCTCAAGGTTCCCGAAGACCGCAGCCGGATCCTCCGGATTCCCGGCCTTGATCCCGACAAGGAATACGCCGTAATTGTAGATCAGACCGGCGACATTGCCCCCGAGGATGACAAGACCATGGTGCTCCCCGTCGGTCCCCGAACAAAAATGCGCGGTGATGCCCTCATGTATGCGGGACTTCCCATGCCCAACTTCTGGGGAGATTTCCGCTCTGCACTGATCTATCTCTCTGAAATCTGAAAAAAGAAAAGGCACCCCTCTTTTTCTTTTTAGAAGATGAAAACTGCCGATGCTCTGAAGATCTTCCACCTTAACAGATCTTCAGAGAATCGGCAGTTTATTTTTTTTATTCTATATTATTTATTCTTTACCGCGCTGTAACGGCGGCTGCAGTCAGGGAAAAAGCGCGTAAAGGGGTCATTTGTTTCATTGCGCAGCACCTGCGGCTTTACCTGAATTCGATCAGGATTTTGTCTTCCGGCGGCTTCCGCGGTTTTTATCCCAGATGATCTTCAGGCCTTTGAGCAGGAGGTTTTCATCGAGGATGATCTTGTGCCTGCAGCAGGAGCAGATCGTAGAGGCCAGTCCGCCCGTTGCGACAATGCTCCACTCCTCATCTCCGGTCGCAACCAGGGATTCTGTGAAGCGGTCGAGAACTCCGTCGATCGCGCCGGCCGAACCGAATATGATGCCCGCCTTCATGCACTCGACGGTATTTGTGGCGATGACCTTGTTGGGAGGGAGGATCTCAATCTTGGGCAGGAGAGAAGTTCCCTTGGTCAGGGCGTCCATGGACAGGGACACACCGGGCAGGATCGCTCCGCCGATGTAACGGCCGTTCTGATCCACGACAGTCACTGTTGTCGCAGTGCCCATGTCGATAATGATACAGGGGAGCGGATAGTATTCCTTGGCGGCAACGGCAGTGGCGACCAGATCGGCCGCAATCGTACCGGGATCATCGATCATGATCGGAAGACCGGTCTTTACGCCGGCGCCGACGATCAGCGCATCGACCCCTGTGATGATCTTCACAGCCTTCTTGAGAACGACGGTCAGCGGGGGGACGACGGAAGAAATCACCGCGCCTTCGATCCGGCGCAGATTGACGCCGTTCAACTCGAGGATGAGCTTCATATCCGCAGCATACTCGTGCTCGGTTTTGTAGGGATTGCTCTGGATCCGCATGATCTGCACGATTTCTCCGTTCATATCTATGCATCCGATCACAGTGTGGGTATTGCCGGTGTCAATGGCCAGAATCATGCGCGCCTCCTTTATAACAGATCATTTGCAACACCGCCCCGGCGGCCGCGTATATCAACCCTTTTCTCATAATTTTGCTCTGAATACCGGCCGGACAGTCCGGCAGCCTGCGCGGAGCAGAATGCCTCGCCGCCCTCCTCCCGGAACCGGGGACTGCTTCCTTTATTTTAGTGCCCGCAGCAAGTGAATGCAAGAGGATGTTCAGGGCGCAGTCCGCAGTTCCTGGCTGCAGTTCCCGGTTCCAGGTACGAGCCTGAACGGCATATATCCTTTGGAGTTCGGGATTTGTCCGCATGGGATTACTAAGGCTCGCTCCGCCGGGAAATATACCGTTCAGGCTCTGACTTCTGTTCCTCCGGAAAAAGCCCGAATGACCCAGGAAGAATACATCGAAGGAGTATTCGTGAAAGGCACTTTGACTTTCTTTTTCTGTAGGTATATTCTTTATGCATATAAATTTGCAGACAGGAGGCTGTGGCCATTGATATGAAATACGATTTTGCTTCCATTATGGACCGGCGCGGCCACGACGCGCTGGCGGTTGATGCGATTGGAAATCCGGGAGGATTTGCGCCCGGGGCTCCCGAGGAAGGATTTGATGTAATTCCCATGTGGGTCGCGGATATGAATTTTCCCACGGCGCCCTCCATTATCAAGTCTGTCTCGGAGAGGCTGCAGCATCCGGCTTTCGGATATTTTACGCCGCGGGAGGAATATTTTAACTCGATCATAAGCTGGCATCAGAGGCACCACGGGAAAGAGGCCGTAAAGGAGCTTGTGCCCGACTGTATCGGATACGAAAACGGCGTGCTCGGCGGCCTTGTCAGTGCCTTGAATGTGTTCTGTTCCCGGGGAGACAATGTCCTTGTCCACACGCCGACCTATATCGGTTTTACCAATACCCTGCGCAACAATGGATACCGGATCGTGCACAGCCCGCTGATCTACAGCGAGACGGGACCCGGAACGGGCAGCTGGCGCATGGACTTTGATGACATGGAGCGCAGGATCCGCGACAATCACATTCATGCCGCCGTTTTCTGCTCTCCCCACAATCCCTGCGGGCGGGTCTGGGAGAGAGAGGAGCTGGAGCGCGCTTTTGAGATCTTTGAAAAATATGATGTCAAAGTGGTCAGCGATGAGATATGGTCAGATCTGATCCTTGACGGGCACAGGCATATTCCGATCCAGACTATCAGCGATTACGCGCATGAAAATACAGTGGCTCTCTATGCACCCTCAAAGACATTCAATCTGGCGGGCCTGGTGGGAAGCTATCATATTATTTACAACAAAACGCTTCGGGAGCGCGTCCTCAAGGAATCGTCGCTCTGCCACTATAACGAGATGAATGTGCTCTCCATGCATGCCCTGATCGGGGCTTATTCCGAAGAGGGAGAAGCCTGGCTGGATGAGCTCAGGGAGGTTCTGTACGGCAATGTCCGCTATGCGGCGGATTATATCCGCGGGCACTTTGAAGGCGTCACGCTGGCAGAACCCGAGGGGACCTACATGCTGTTCCCCGACTGCACCGGGTGGTGTGAAGCCCGCGGCAAAACGCTCCGGGAACTGGAAGAGCTCTGCTGGCGCAGGGGAGTTGCCCTGCAGGACGGAAAGATGTTCAACGGATCCTGTCATCTGCGCATCAATCTCGCCCTGCCCCTGTCCCGCGTGCAGGAGGCAATGGGACGACTGGACCGCTATGTCTTCAACGGCTGACGGGAAGGCACGGATCTGTAAAAAACAAAAAAAGCGGCAGACCGGGGGCACCACTCTCTGTCACTATAAAAAAGTAGTGCTGTATTCATACCTCAGAGGCAGCAGGAAGGAGGCTTTTATGAGGACTGCATTAACAATCGCCGGAAGTGATTCCAGCGGAGGCGCCGGTATTCAGGCAGATATCAAGACTATGACCGCAAACGGCGTCTATGCCATGAGCGCGATCACTGCCCTGACTGCACAGAATACGACCGGCGTCACGGGAATAATGGAGGTTACACCTGATTTTCTGAAGGAGCAGCTGGACTGTATTTTCACGGATATCCGTCCGGACGCGGTCAAAACGGGAATGGTTTCATCCTCTGCGCTCATCGAGGTCATCGCGGAACGGCTCCGTTTCTACAAAGCTGAAAACATTGTGGTCGATCCGGTGATGGTCGCCACCAGCGGAGCCAGACTGATCAGCGAGGACGCGATCGATACGCTGAAAAAGGAACTCCTGCCGCTCGCCGCCGTGATCACTCCCAACATTCCTGAGTCGGAAGAACTCTCGGGACGCAGGGTGAGCACCAAAGAGGAGATGGAAGCGGTCGCCAGAGAGATCTACGAAAAATATGGCTGCGGTGTTCTCTGCAAGGGAGGCCACAGCATCAACGACGCCAACGACCTTCTGTACGACGGAAAAGAGCTGACCTGGTTTAAGGGAAAGAGGATCAACAATCCCAATACGCACGGGACAGGCTGCACCCTGTCGAGCGCCATTGCCTCGGGGCTTGCCAAGGGATACGATCTGCCGACCTCAGTGAGAAATGCCAAGAATTATATTTCCGGTGCTCTTGCCGCCATGCTGGATCTGGGGAAGGGAAGCGGCCCCCTCAATCATGCCTTTGCTATTAATGGTGAGTATCCGGATTGAGATAAGATTCCGTGACTGAGGCTGGGGGCATTGCAGGAGAAAGAAATAAAGAAATTAAAGAAATAAAGAAAGGCAGCTGCCTGCCGGGGAGAAACCCGGAACAGGCACTGCCTTTTTTCTGATTATGTCTGACAGAAGAGGTCTTCTCCTTTTACCAGGGGGCGCCGGAGTTGTTGACGTGGACATTGCTGATAATATAGCGGTTCAGTGCGCAGGTAGCCCAGGCGCTGTAAATACCGCAGGTAAGGACTGTGAGCAGGGAGTTCACCAGATAAATGCCGAACAGGGAGCCGCCGGTTCCTGTGTAGTTGAACCGGTCTCCGCAGATACAGGTTCCCTTATACTCATACTGTGTCAGCATATTTGCGCCCCAGGCGCCGCCGAATCCGCAGGTGAATGTCGTGATCAGAGCTGCAAGAACTGCAGATCCGATATATTCGGACACCGTTCCGTCAAAGAAGGAAGTGCGGCTGCCTGCATTTGTGTAGGGAGTTTCACCTTCATAGAAGGTATGGCTCTTCTCCCATTTGAGGTAATCTATGCGGGCAAAATAAGCGTAGATACCGCACGTGACGATCGAGAGCAGGAACCATTTGATCCAGTGACCGAAAAGTTCCGATGCTGTGCCGTCGAAATCAAGTCTTCTGCCGTTGATGACAGTATGTCTCTTGCGCCAACGGATTACATCGACCAGGATCCAGGGAGTCGCGAGAGAGCAGGTGATGATGGAGAGAAGCTCCAGCAGGATCATTTTGCCGAAGAGTTCGGCGCCGGACCCGTCAAAGAAGGAGGCATTGCCAGCTGCCGGGTTATAGGACGGAATACTTGAAGGAGGATTGGGAACACCGCCGCCTGCAGCGTAATGATCGGAGGAGGCAGAGCGGTCGCTGCCGCTGCCGTAACCGGCGTCATCACTGTAACCGGCGTAGCTGCCGGCATAGTTGTCGCTTCCACTGATACCGGCATAATTGTCAGAGTAGGCGCCGGAAGCACCGCCGCCGAAGCCGCCGTTGTCAGAGTAGCCGCCGGAAGCGCCGCCGAAGCCGCCGTTGTCAGAGTAGCCGCCGGAAGCGCCGCTGAAGCCGCTGTTGTCAGAGTAGCCGCCGGAAGCGCCGCCGAAGCCGCTGTTGTCAGAGTAACCGCCATAACTGCCGGAAGCATAATTGTCGGAACCGCTCATGCCGCTGTAAGAGGAACCGCCGAGTTCCTGACCCTGTGAAAAGCCGCTGCTGCCGGCACTTTTGCCGGAAGCGCTGCCGCCGGAAGCGCTTCCGCTCTCGGGAATGATGAACCCGCCGGGAGCAGGGGGGATCATGTGACCGCAGAACCCGCAGAATTTAGGGGTCCCCTCTAATTGATTTCCGCAATGTGGACAAAACATTATACTCTCCTCCTTTTCGAAGCTGTATGTTTTCCTTCCGTAGAGATCACGAAGGGAGGTTTCGGATGACCCCGAACAGCAGGGCACCGATCAGTAGAATCACCAGAATGGCAATTTCCAGGGGGCTGTAATGGTCCCCCGTCCCGTTGATAAATTTGCGGGAGCGGTAGACTCCGTAGGGAATCAGGAAGGGAAGGATGCACAGAACATAGGGATTGCAGGCAAAGGCTTCTTTGAAATCCAGATGGATCAGGGCATATGCCATTCGTGTCACTCCGCAGCCCGGGCACAGATAGCCGGTCAGAAGATGAAAGATACAGGGGATGCGCAGACTGGTGAAGGTGATCACAAGAAAATAGGCAAACCCTGCGATCAGAACTTCCGCCCATACACGGAACAAATATTTTTTTCTCTGTGTGCGATCCATTCAGGGCCTCATTTCACTAAAGGCGGCTTTTGAGCAAAACTGCCGGGTGCAGGTCAGTTCGTTTCCTGAATGCCGAAGCATTCTCTTCTCGATTAATTCCTGTTTATTATATCCATGCTGTATACTTTGTTCAATGCTGTCATGTTTAACAAACTGAACTTTTCTCTTCACAGATGACAATCAGAAGTTAAATATGTTAACATTAAAAGAATAAAAAACAGAGAGTGTATACGGCTCACAGCCGGGACTCCGGAAGGGGAAGATCTATGGGTATGCGATACGACGGAGAGAAGCAGGAGCATGGAAAAGGAAACAATGTGATCATAGTGGTTTTGTGTATTGCCATTTTAATCCTGACATTCATGCTGTTCATCATTAATATCTCCAGGCTGCGGAACCTTTTCAGCGGCGACAGCAGGAAGACGCAGACGGAAAGCACACAGAATTCGAATGTCGTCCTGTCCGGTTCTGTCGGAGGGGAAGACCCGGAAGCCGGAGGCGGTGCGGGCAGCGGCTCCACAACTGATACTGCTGTGGATGAGGAGCCTGCAGCGGTGCCGGCAGAGCTGCCTGTAGAGGAAGCAGCGTCGGAGCCGGCAGAGGAAGAGAAGGAAGAGGCAGAGAAGGAAGAGGCAGAGAAGGAAGATTCGGATGCAGACCGCATCATCGCCTTTGCCGACCCTGTGCTCAAGGATGCCGTGCGCAGAGCGCTGGGCATTACCGATAAAGATGTGCGGGTGCGCAATACGTACGGAATCACGAGCCTTTTGCTGGAAAATGACTCTGCAGGTAATTCGCGGATCATTGACGACCTGACCGGTCTGGCTGACTTTCGGGACTTAAAGGAACTGAAGGTCTCCGGCTACCAGATACTGGATATTTCCTCTGCGGCAGATCTGAAACAGCTCACAAAGCTGGAATTGCAGGAGAACATGATCCGGGATATCAGCCCCCTTCAGAACCTGACCAGTCTGGAGATTCTGGACCTGCATCACAATGATATTTCCGATCTGACACCCCTGCAGAATCTGACGAAACTGAGGACTCTGTGGCTTCACGAGAACATGATTTCCGACCTGACGCCCCTCAAGGGTCTCAGCAGCCTGCGGAATCTCTATCTGAGCACGAATAATATCAGCGATATCAGTCCGCTGGGTTCTCTCACGGGCCTTACAGGGCTGACCCTCCGCGCAAACAATATCAAGGATATTTCTCCCCTTTCAAACCTGGCCAATCTGTCCTGGCTCTATCTTTGCCAGAACAAGATCTCGGATCTCTCGCCGCTGAAGAATATGACCCGGCTCACAGAACTCTATGCAAACGAAAATAAAATCAGCGACCTGTCAGCCCTCCGGAATCTTACCAATCTAAAGAAACTGGAACTCAGAAGCAACTCGATCCGGGACATCTCGGCCCTCAGCGGCCTCAATAATCTCACCACTCTGGACCTCAGGCATAACAAGATCGGGAGTTACAAGCCGGTTTCTCATCTGGGCAGCGATGTAGTTATCAAGTAGTCGGGAAAAGCGGGGCTGTGCTTCCTTCTGCCTGCCGGGCACCGGCTCATATCCATATCGGGTGAAAAAAGAAATCGTTCTCCATTCATAATTCAAGACTCGCTCGCGAGTCTTGCGCGCCGGATGCGGGTTGACATGTCTTGC
>CAMKEX010000149.1 GCA_946411695.1 uncultured Lachnospiraceae bacterium | reverse complement strand
GGAACGGTAGCTCAGCCGGGATGAGCGTTCGCCTCACACGCGAGAGGTCATGGGTTCGAACCCCATCCGTTCCACTGCTCAAATCCGTGTATATTCCGAACAGAACCTGTTCGGGATTGCACGGATTTTTTGAACGCATTTCCCGCTGCGGAAAGTCCGGGGGGCTCCTCCTCAGGGCTTTCACCGGATTATGTCTGTGACCTGTCCGGCGAGCAGGCTCCCCGGCCGGGTCATGAGCCAAATGACGGTGAAGCTGATCAGTTACATAAAAAAGTTTATTTATTTTCGAAAATGAAAAAAGGATAGCGGATTTTTATGCAGAATAATATAAATGTTCCGACTTTTTTCAAAGCATGGATCAGGACACTTGTCTGAGGATATTCAGTTGATCACTGGGGATGTCGGTTTGCAGAGAAGAGGCAGGACCTTTTGTACCTGCAGGAGGCGCTTATGACGATCCGGGAAGAACTAGAACGGAGAGAGCTGGAGATCCTGGCTCCCTGGGCCAGTCTGTCCCTGAACAGCAGGGGCAGGATGAGGGAGGAGGTTCCCTGTGATATCCGGCCGGCCTTTCAGCGTGACAGGGACAGGATCCTGCACAGCAAGTCCTTCCGCAGGCTCAAGGATAAGACCCAGGTCTTCCTGGCGCCCACGGGAGACCATTACCGGACGCGTCTGACCCATACCCTGGAGGTATCCCAGAACGCGCGGACCATCGCCAAGGCACTGCGGCTCAATGAAGATCTGGTCGAAGCGATCTCCCTGGGGCATGACCTGGGGCACACGCCTTTCGGACACGCCGGAGAGCGCGCGCTCAACCGGATCTGTCCTCTGGGCTTTCGGCACAATGAGCAGAGTCTCCGGCTCGTGGATATCCTGGAGCGCGGCGGCCGCGGGCTGAATCTGTCCTGGGAGGTACGGGACGGCATCCTCAATCATCAGACCAGCGGCTCGCCCTCTACCCTGGAGGGGCAGATCGTGCAGAAATCCGACAAGATCGCCTACTTTCATCACGACATGGACGATGCCATGCGGGCAGGGATCCTCACAGAAGAGGAAGTCCCCGAGTCCATCAGGAGCGTTGCCGGCCAGACGACCGGTGCGCGGCTGGATTTCTTTATCCATGACATGATCCGGACAAGCCAGGGAAAGAATGTGATCGCCATGTCCGGGCCTGCCGAAAAAGCCATGAAAGAGATGCGGGCTTTTATGTTCCGCCGCGTTTATTCGGACCCTGTTGCCAAGGCGGAGGAATCCAGGGCTGAAAAGCTGGTGGAGGTCCTCTACGAGTATTATTTCACCCACGTCGATGCGCTGCCGGTCTTTTTTCAGAGAATGATCGTCGACGAGACGACAAAGATGCGGGCTGTCTGTGACTGCATCAGTGCCATGTCGGACCATTTTGCTATTTCGACCTATGAGGAGCTCTTTGTCCCCAAAGCCTGGTCCGTACTGTGAACCGCACTGTAAACAGATGCGGCAGGAGCTTCTGCCGCTTTTACGCCCCCGGCAGGCCACAGACAGATCAGAAACCATGATGCAGGAGGTAAGTATTTCGGATGTATTATCCCCAGGAGATTGTGGACGAGGTCCTCGCGAATACCGATATCGTGGACGTTGTCTCTGCCCATGTACATCTGAAGAAGAGGGGGAAGGACTATCTAGGCCTGTGCCCTTTTCATAATGAAAAGACGCCCTCCTTCAATGTCATCCCGGCCAAGAACATGTTCTACTGCTTCGGCTGCGGTGCGGGCGGCAGTGCCATCACCTTCCTGATGAAATACAACAACTGCACCTTCACGGAAGCCCTGAAGGAATTGGCGGACAGGGCACAGATCACCCTCCCTGCCCCCAATTACAGCGAAGAGACAAAAAAGCGGGAGAAGCACAGACAGGATCTTCTGGCAGTCAACAAGGAAGCGGCGACCTACTATTATAAACTGCTCCGCACCCGCAAGGGCATGCGCGGGATGAAGTATTTCACGGACAGGGCACTCTCACCGGAGACCATGAAGATGTTCGGCCTCGGTTTTGCAGACGGCGCGCGCAGCGATCTCACAGAGCATCTGCGCAAAGCGGGCTTCTCTGACGAGCTCATCCTTGAGTCTGACGTTGCTGTCTTCAATGAAAAGCAGGGACTGCACGACCGGTTTTTTAACAGAGTCATGTTCCCAATCCAGGATGTGCGGGGGCGCGTGATCGGTTTCGGCGGCCGTGTCCTGGGGGACGCAAAGCCCAAATATATCAACTCCTCGGACACCATGATCTTTGACAAGGGCCGCAACCTGTACGCGCTGAATCTTGCCAGGCGGACCAAGGCGGATCATCTGATCCTCTGCGAGGGATACATGGATGTCATTGCCATGCACCAGGCCGGATTCAATCAGGCAGTCGCCTCCCTTGGGACAGCGTTTACGCCCGGACAGGCAGCTCTGCTCAGGCGCTATACAAAAAGAGTCCTTCTGGCTTATGACAGCGACGGAGCCGGCGTGCGCGCAGCACTTAGAAATATCGGTATCCTGCGGAACGGCGGACTGGAATCTTCGGTGATCGACCTCAGACCCCACAAGGATCCGGATGAATTTATCAAAGCGGAGGGAAAGGAAGCTTTCCAGGCCAGGATCGACAATGCGGAGAACAGCTTCTTTTACGAACTGAGAATGCTGTCTCAGTCCTACAGGATGGACGATCCCGCCAGCCGCACGGCATTTCACCGCGAGGTAGCCAGGAAGCTCTGCACTTTTACCGACGAGATCGAGAGAGAAAACTATATTGCCGCTTCTGCGGAGAAATATTTCATCAAGACAGACAGCCTGCGCCGCCTTGTGGCCCAGTACGGAAACGCGGCCGGATACGGCCAGACTGCCGGGGAAGCCCGCCGCGGCAGGCCAAATACACAGAACGCCTCGAAGGTCTCTCCGGACCGCAGCAGAAAGCTGGCTGCGGACAGACGGCCGGACAGATTCGTCCCTTCCGGCACTTCAGACGGATCCCTTCCCGGGGACACCGTAGGAAAAGCGGCAGCAGCCGGCGGGCAGAGGAATGCGGCAGCTGTTCCTGCAGATGAAAAAGCCGGCAGGGGAGCCGATCCCGGAAGGCGGGCCCCCGCAGGACCCACCAGGGCGCAGAAAGCCCTGTGGGAGAAGCAGTGCCTTCTGCTGACATGGATCGTCGATGATCCCGCGGTATTTGCGCAGCTGAGCAGATATCTGGAGCCCCAAGACTTTGACGGTGCCGTCTATCAGCGGGCGGCAGGTCTTGTCTGGGAACAGATGGGAAGCGGTTCGGGGACGGCCAATGCCGCCTCGGTGATCTCTGCCTTTGAGACAGAAGAGGAGCAGGAGTCGGCCGCATCCATATTGAACATGCACCTGGAGGGCATTGAGGATGCCGACGACAGAGCCAAAACCCTTCGGGAGCTTGTCTATTTTATCAAGCAGGCATCGCTCGAGAGGATGACGCAGAACGGGGGAAGGCAATCCCTGCAGGAACTGCTGTCCGCAAAGCAGAAGCTGCAGGCCCTCAGGACCGTGCGCTTCCAGCTGTGAAAGTGATTCTGAACGGCGGACACGACACTTTTGTACAGAGCCCCAAAAACGGGTTTTGAAATAGATGATGAAATGATCAAATAATGAGAACCGGAGGAAATGCGTTACATGAGCATGCAGCAGTTCGATGAAAAGGCCAGAGAAGATTTCAAGAAGAAACTCGATGAGCTGATCGAAAGAGGCAAAAACAAGAAGAACGTCCTGGAGTACCAGGAAATTCTGGATACCTTCCAGGAAATGAAGCTGGATGAGGAGCAGTATGACCTCATTGTCCAGATCATTGAGAAGAGCGATATCGATATTCTCCGCGTGCAGGAGGACGAGGTTCCCGAGCGGGAACTGGCCAGCATAGAGGAAGAGAACAGCGAAGAGGCCGATCTTGAGAATATCGACCTGACCATTCCTGACAGTGTCAATATCGAAGATCCCGTGCGCATGTACCTCAAGGAGATCGGCAAGGTTCCGCTTCTGACCGCAGAGGAGGAAATTGAACTGGCCAAGCGGATGGAAGAGGGCGATGAGGATGCCAAGAAGCGTCTTGCCGAGGCAAACCTGCGTCTGGTCGTAAGTATCGCCAAGCGTTACGTGGGCAGAGGAATGCTCTTCCTCGATCTGATCCAGGAGGGCAACCTCGGACTGATCAAGGCAGTTGAAAAATTTGATTACCGCAAGGGATTCAAGTTCTCCACCTATGCCACATGGTGGATCCGTCAGGCAATCACAAGAGCGATCGCCGATCAGGCCAGAACCATCCGTATCCCCGTTCACATGGTGGAGACCATCAACAAGCTGGTCCGTGTGAGCAGGCAGCTCCTGCAGGAGCTTGGCCGTGAACCTACTCCCGAGGAGATCGCCGACAAGATGGATATTCCGGTCGAGCGTGTCAGGGAGATCATCAAGATCTCTCAGGAGCCTGTCTCCCTTGAGACTCCCATCGGCGAGGAAGAGGACAGCCACCTGGGCGATTTCATTCAGGACGACAATGTCCCGGTCCCCGCTGAGGCAGCCGCTTTTACCCTTCTCAAGGAGCAGCTGGATGAGGTGCTCGGCACACTGACAGAGCGTGAGCAGAAAGTGCTCCGCCTGCGCTTCGGCCTCAAGGACGGCCGTGCCAGGACCCTGGAAGAGGTAGGCAAGGAGTTCAATGTCACCCGTGAGCGTATCCGCCAGATTGAGGCGAAGGCACTCCGCAAACTCCGCCATCCCAGCCGCAGCCGTAAGCTCAAAGATTACCTTGACTGATAAACTGCGGAAAAGACCGGGCCGCAGGCAGGGAATGGAGATTTATGAGAGAATCTGAACAGATACTGACAGGGCAGGTGCCCATGTCCGCCCGGCTGGAGGCAATCGCGGCCCTTGCGGGACAGGGTGATACAGTCTGCGATGTGGGCTGTGACCATGCCCATGTCCCGATCCGTCTCCTGCAGACCCGCTGCTATCGGCGGGCGATCGGCATGGATGTCATCGAGGGGCCCCTTGGCAAGGCCGCCGGCAATCTCGCCCTCTACGGCATGCAGGACCGGGTGGAGCTGAGACTCTCGAACGGCCTGGATGCCTTTACCCCGGGCGAAGCCGACACGCTGGTGATCACCGGCATGGGCGGCACACTGATGGAAGACATTCTCCTGCGGGAACCTGCGAAGACCGTTTCCTTTCAGATACTTGTTCTTGGCCCTCAGTCGGACCCTGAGAAAGTTCGGGCGGCGCTGCGCCGGCTGGGCTTTGTGATCACGCAGGAACAGCTGATCTTTGAAGACGGAAAATACTACCCCGTGATCAGGGCACAGTCCCGGACCGAAGAGCGCACGTGCAAGGCCGCCTTCGCGCAGGAAGTACCCGGCATGATCCGCCGGGAAGCGGAGGACATGTTCGGACCTGTCCTTCTGGAAGAGAAGGATCCTGTTCTGCTGGAGTTCCTGACACGCCGCACCGCGGTCCTGGAGAAGATCGTCAGGTCGATCCGGCAGGCCGCACAGGAGGCCGCCCGGGACGCATGCAGGGAACCTGAACTGCGGGAGAGACATCTTGTCAGACAAAAAGAGATTGAACACAGCCTGACTGTTTTTTATGCCGCACTGACGGCATACGGCAAGCCATGGAGGGAATCATGAGACTCAAAGAAGTGATCGCGCAGCTGGAGCAGTTCTGTCCGCCTCAGTTTGCAGTGTCCTGGGACAATTCAGGACTGCAGGTCGGCCGCTACAACCAGGATATCAGCCGGGTGTGTCTGGCGGTTGATGCCACATCCTCTGTGATCGCCTATGCGGCGGAGAACGGGGCGGATCTTCTGATCACCCACCATCCCCTGCTGTTTTCGGGGATCAAGAGAATCCATGACCGCGATTATACAGGGAAGAGGGTCATCGACCTTATCCGCAGTGATATTGCCTGCTATGCCATGCATACGAATTTTGATGTCATGGGCATGGCGGATGCGGCTGCGGATCTGATCAGGCTCAGGGACCGGGAAGTCCTGGAAGTCACCTATGAAGACGATGTCTCCAAGGAGGGGATCGGACGGATCGGCAAGCTTCCCGAGTTCATGAAACTCGATGATTTCGCCGCCCTGGTGAGGGACGCCTTCGGACTTGAGCAGGTCCGCGTCTACGGAGACGGCAATGACGCTGTCATTACCTGCGCAATTCTTCCCGGTTCCGGCAAGGAAGAGATCGACCTCGCTGTGGCAGCGGGCGCGGACGTCTATGTGACAGGCGATATGAATCACCACGCGGGGATCGACGCGGTTGAAAAAGGAATCGCGGTGATCGATGCAGGGCACTACGGCGTGGAAAAACTGTTCGTTCCCTATATGAAGGATTATCTGCGCAGAGAGCTGCCTGTACTGGAAGTCATCACGGCTCCCCAGGGAGAACCCTGCCGCCTGATCTGAGGGAAGTCACAGATATTACGCGATAAAGAATAAATTATTAAAAAAAACAAAAATCCCGTCATAATGCAGGAAAAAAAGATATAATAAACGGTATTATCAACATTTCCAAAAAAGAAACTGAGACGTTAACGGAAATCTGATTTCAGACCATTATACCCGGGAAGTGCTAAAGGGGTTTGTTTTACACTTAACAGGAGGAAACGGCATGCCGACAGTCATGATCAACGGGGCAATCCGTCAGTATGATAAGGGAACGACTTTTGAAGCAGTTGTCAGGGAGTATCAGCCCAAGTACAATTATTCAATTGCCCTCGTGTATTTTAACGGAAAAATGCGCGAGCTCTCCAAGCGGCTTGAAAGAGACGGAGTGCTGTCTTTTATTACGACAGCAGATAATTCCGGACATAATGCATATGTGCGCACTGCACAGATGATGCTCGTAAAAGCAGCCTCCGAGATTCTGGGGGAAGCCGGCAAAAATTCTCATATCAAGATTGAGTTTTCTCTGGGAAATGCCTGCTTCTGCAGTATTCTGGGCGGAATCCGTTCCACACCGGACCTGGCAGCCAGGCTGCAGGAGAAAATGCTGTCCTATGTGGACCGCAATATTCCCATTATCAAAAAGACCTATCCCATTGACGATGCCATTGAACTGTTCAGGCATCAGGGAATGAAGGACAAGGAGAAGCTGTTTCATTACCGCAGAAGCTCCACAGTGAATGTCTACCGCATGGAAGGCTACTCCGACTATTTTTACGGATACATGCTGCCCTCTACAGGCTACTGCCGCCTTTTCAGGGTACAGGCCTACCGCGGCGGACTGCTTCTGATCCTTCCCACCGTGGATAATCCGGATGAACTTGAGGATTTTAACGATCAGCCCAGTCTGTTTGAGCAGCTGATGCTCTCCACCAAGTGGGGGGATCTGGTGAATATCAGTACAGTCGGAGATCTCAATGAACAGATCTGCAGCGGCAGCATCAGTGATATGATCCTTGTGCAGGAAGCCCTGCAGGAGCGCCGCATCGGGGAGATCGCCCAGAACATACACGACAGAGGAACGG
This sequence comes from uncultured Lachnospiraceae bacterium, assembly GCA_946411695.1. GTDB lineage: Bacteria > Bacillota > Clostridia > Lachnospirales > Lachnospiraceae > CAG-791. Next base: position 970 of record CAMKEX010000149.1, on the reverse strand, counting down.
TCCGCTTCGTCCTTGTTGCAGGTCCCAGTTCCTCCGGCAAGACCACCTTTTCGCACCGCCTTGCCATTCAGCTCAAGTCCTTCGGACTGCGTCCCCATATCATCAGTATGGATGACTATTTTGTCAACAGGGACCGCACGCCGGTCGATATTGACGGGAACTTCAATTTTGACGTGATCGAAGCACTTGATCTGGAACTCTTTAACAACGACATGGTCGATCTTCTGAACGGCGAGACCATTGAGATGCCGCGCTTCGATTTCAAGTCAGGCAGACGTGTTTACAAGGGCGATTTCCTCAAGTTCGAGGAAAACGATATCCTGATCATCGAGGGAATTCACGGACTCAATCCGGTCACCACCGAACAGCTTCCCGATGAAAATAAGTTCAAGATCTACATCAGCGCCCTGACCAGCCTGAATATCGATGAACACAACCGCATTCCTTCCACGGATGCGCGCCTGCTGCGCCGCATGGTGCGCGATTACCGCCTGCGCTCCTACTCGGCTCAGGATACCCTGCGCTCATGGAAGAAGGTCCGTATGGGCGAGGAGATGAACATCTTCCCCTTCCAGGAGGATGCAGATGCCGTGTTCAACTCGGTCCTCATCTATGAACTTGCAGTTATCAAGCAGTTCGCGGAGCCCCTCCTTCTGGGTGTGCGAACCAACGAGCCGGAGTACTATGAAGCAAAACGCCTCATCAAGTTCCTGGATTATTTCGTCGGCATCGATCCCACGCCTGTTCCCGGCAACTCCATCTGCAGAGAATTTGTCGGAGGGGGCATTTTCCCGGTATAAGCAGACAAAAAAAGACGGATTTGACAAATTCAATTCCGGATACTATATTTTGTATGAATAAGCAGAGCAGATGATCGCGGTCCGGTTTTCCGGACTGAGGAAAGTCCGGGCTTCGCAGGGCAGGATGCCGGATAACGTCCGGTGGAGGTGACTCCCAGGCCAGTGCAACA
>CAMKEX010000148.1 GCA_946411695.1 uncultured Lachnospiraceae bacterium | reverse complement strand
CTCAACAAAACAGACTATAATTGCTTTACTTTTTAATTTTTCAGGTAATATTCTGATTTTTTTTATTATTATTTTATGAATGAGAGGATTCATCAGGTTTATCTCATGGGGAATGAGCCTTTTTGAGATAGACGATCCGCGAGGATGCGCATGGATGCGGTCCGGAAGATTTGTCTATGACAGATGTTTCGCCCCGGTGCGCAGGGCCCGCAGGCAGGTCTTGAATGACAGAGGTGTATCATGACAGACAGCAGTGATTATAAAGTCAGCAGTGGAAAGATCGCCATTGACACCGGTAAGATTGAGAGTATAGGAGAGTATCACTGTCCGGAAGATCTTTACCAGAGTCTTATTGACCGTGTGCGAAAATACCATCCTTCTGACGATATTTCACTGATCGAGAAGGCATATGAGATCGCACGCACCGCACATGAGGGGCAGCTCCGCAAGTCGGGCGAGCCTTATATCATTCATCCGCTCTATGTGGCAATCATTCTGGCGGGCCTGGAGCTTGACAAGGAGACCATTGCTGCCGGAATCCTGCACGATGTCGTGGAAGACACAGTGCTGACCAGAGAGCAGATCGCGCAGCGGTTTGGAAATGACGTCGCTCTTCTTGTTGACGGCGTCACGAAGCTGAAAAAACTGAAACTTTCCGGAGATTATGTAGACAGGTCGCAGACCCAGCAGGACATGCAGGCCCGAAACCTGCGCAAGATGTTCCTTGCAATGGCCAAGGACATCCGCGTCATCCTGATCAAGCTGGCGGACCGTCTCCACAATATGCGCACTCTGCAGTTCATGCCTCCCGAGAAGCAGCAGAGGATCGCGCAGGAGACCCTCGACATCTATTCGCCGATCGCCGACCGTCTGGGTATTTCCAAGATCAAGGTCGAACTCGACGACCTGTCACTCAAGTATCTGTATCCCGATGTCTATTATGATCTTGCCGCAAAGGTCGAGCAGAGAAAGAGCGAGCGTGAGCGCTACGTCCAGGAGATCGCCATAGAGGTAAGGCATCATATCCATGAAGCCGGCATTGAGGGCGAGGTCGACGGACGTGTCAAACATCTCTTCAGCATCTACCGCAAGATGCTCAATCAGAAAAAGTCTCTGGAGGAGATCTACGATCTCTTTGCTGTCCGCGTGATCGTCGGCACGATCCGGGACTGCTATGCAGTGCTCGGCACCATTCATGAGATGTATAAGCCAATCCCGGGCCGGTTCAAGGACTACATTGCCATGCCCAAGGCAAACATGTATCAGTCCCTGCACACAACCCTCATCGGTCCTGCAGGCCAGCCCTTTGAGATCCAGATCCGAACCTACGAAATGCACCGTGCCGCGGAATACGGTATTGCCGCGCACTGGAAATATAAAGAAGCCGGCAGCAGCCAGAAGGTCGAGAAGAACCGCGAAGAAGAGAAGCTGTCCTGGCTGCGTCAGATCCTTGAGTGGCAGCAGGACATGTCAGACAACCGCGAGTTTATGGACCTGCTCAAGAGCGACCTGAACCTGTTTTCTGACGATGTTTACTGCTTCACGCCCCGCGGAGAGGTCAAAAACCTGCCTGTCGGCTCAACACCGATCGATTTTGCCTATGCCATCCACACAGCGGTGGGCAACCGTATGGTCGGTGCCAGAGTCAACGACAAGATCGTCCCGATCGATTATGAGATCAAAAACGGCGACCGCATCGAGATCCTGACAAGCCCGTCTTCCAAGGGACCCAGTCTGGACTGGCTCACAATTGCAAAGAGCGCTTCCACCAGGAACAAGATCAACCAGTGGTTCAAGCGTGAGAATAAAGATGACAACATTTCAAAGGGAAGAGAGCTGATCATCTCTTATGCCAAGGGACATGGCATGCAGCTCTCCGACCTGGTGAAACCGCCCTATCAGGAAGTCGTCCTGCGCAAGTACGGTTTCCGGGACTGGGAATCGCTTCTGGCGGCCATCGGACATGGCGGCATGAAAGAGGGCCAGGTCGTCAACAAGCTGTATGATCTCTATACCGAGGATCACAAGCGCCAGCTTTCCAGTGAAGAGATCATTCAGCAGGTACAGCAGACCAGTCCGAGCATTCGCCCCAGGGGCGCAGCGGGTTCTGTGGTCGTCAAGGGTGTCCACGATGTCTCCATCCGCTTTTCCAAGTGCTGCAATCCGGTGCCCGGTGACGATATTGTCGGTTTTATTACCCGCGGCAGAGGTATTTCCATCCACCGCAAGGACTGTACCAACGTGCTCAATGTGCCTGATGAGGAGAGAGACCGCATCATCGAGGCTTCCTGGATCGAGAATGTCTCTGTGAAAAAGGAAGAGGGCTTCCTTGTTGAGATCAAAATCTTTGCCAATGACCGCGCCGGCCTTCTCAATGAGCTCACAAGAGTCTTTTCCGAGAGGGATATCAGTATCCTGCGGATCAGTTCCATGACAAGCAAACAGGGTATCGCCACCCTCATGTTTGGATTTGAAGTCAAGAGCCGGGAAGATCTCAATGACATCATCAAGCGCCTGGAGGCAGTCAGAGATGTGCAGGCGGTCAAGCGGAGCAGCGGCTGATGATACAGAAGGGAATGAAGAAATGGCAGATAATAAAGGAACTATCAAGGTCAACTGTTTTGTGGTCGGCATGGTGCAGACCAATTTCTACTACCTCCACAGGGAAAACAGCAAGGAGACCATAGTCTTTGACCCCGCGGATCTGGGCGACAGGCTCTATGAGGAGCTTGAAAAGCTTGGACTTGAGGTCAAGGCAATTTTCCTGACCCATGCGCATTTTGATCATATCTTTGGTGTTGAGGCATTGAAGGCGCGCACCGGCGCTCCTGTTTACGCATGTATTCATGAGAAGAACCTGTGCGAATCCCCCAGGCTGAACCAGTCCCAGATGACGGGACGTCCCTGCACGGTCTCGCCTGACTTCTATCTGCAGGACAATGAGGAAGTGACGATCGCGGATATTACCATGAAGACGATCTTCACGCCCGGCCACACAGAGGGAAGCTGCGCCTATTATATCGAGGACGGTCATATCCTGATCAGCGGCGACACACTCTTCCAGGGTTCTATCGGCCGCTCCGACATGCCCACCGGCGACGGGGAGACACTTCTTGAATCCATCCGCACACGGCTCTATGTACTTCCTGATGATACGGTTGTCTTCTCCGGACACGGTGATACGACGACGATCGGGTATGAAAAGAAGCATAACTGGTTTGTGAGAGCCTGATCACACACCTCCGCAAGGCCTGCTCCTGAAAAAGAAGGCTTATAAAAGTGCGGATTTTTTTAGAAAAAATCTTGTGCGGCCGCTATGGCCGTACATAATTAGTTGGTATAATGATAACTGCGATTGTAAATATTGAGCTATACAGATACGAAATCCACTCTTTGCTAAAGGCTTTTTATCCGCAGGAAGACGTCAAGGTCATTACCCAGGCGGATATCGCAACTAACAGGAAGTATCAGCAGATTGCGAAAGAGCCTTTTCTGAGGGTGGTTTTTGCGGATAAAGATGTGACACTCGCCTTCTGCGACGGCAGTGATACACGAACCGCTGCAGCGCCGGAGGGCACATCCTTTGCCGTCAAGGGCACGCTGCTGAAAACACAGATGAAGCATCTGCTCTATGGGATGCTGGCACGGAGAGAGGGACACACGCTTCCCTGGGGTGAACTCATCGGGATCCGGCCGACCAAGATCGCCATGCAGTCCCTTTTGAGAGGAGAATCTGTTGAGCAGGCCGCGGCGGACATGGAACGTGAGCACTTGGTCAGCCCCGAAAAAGCAATGCTGTCGGCACAGATTGCCCAGAGGGAGCGGGAGATCCTGGCGGGGATCCACTACGAGAAGGGATACAGCCTCTATGTCGGCATTCCCTTCTGTCCCACTACCTGCCTCTACTGTTCCTTCCCGTCCTTCAATCTGGCAGTGTGGAAGGACCGCGTCGACGATTATCTGGACGCCCTGGAAAAAGAAATGAAAGCCGCCTCAGAGCTCATGCGCGGCAGGGTGCTGGATACTGTCTATATCGGCGGCGGTACGCCGACAACACTGGACCCCGGGCAGCTGGAACAGCTTTTTTCCATGCTGGAAAAGTATTTTCCCATGGAAGATATACAGGAATTTACCATTGAGGCGGGAAGACCGGACAGCATAACCATGGACAAGCTCCGCGTGATCCGGGCTCACCGTGTCACAAGGATCAGTGTCAATCCCCAGACTATGAAGGAGGAGACCCTGCGTCTCATCGGCCGCCGTCACACCGTGCAGCAGGTGCGGGATGCATTTGCTCTCTGCAGAGAGGCGGGCTTCGGGAACATCAACATGGACATTATCCTGGGCCTTCCCGAAGAGACGGAAGAAGATGTGAGGAAGACCCTGCAGGAGATCGAGAAGCTTTGCCCTGACAGTCTGACAGTCCATTCGCTGGCTCTCAAGCGCGGCTCACGGATGCAGAAATATATAGAGGAAAAGGGATTTTCTTCCATAAATAATACAGACGGCTGCATGGAAATCGCGGCTCAGTCTGCTGCACGCATGGGAATGGACCCCTATTATCTGTACAGACAGAAAAATATATCCGGAAACCTGGAGAACGTCGGCTATGCCCGCCCGGGAAAAGCCGGAATCTACAATATCCTCATTATGGAGGAAAAACAGTCGATCCTCGCCCTGGGAGCCGGCAGCATTTCCAAGGCCGTATTTCCCGGCGGAAGGATCGAGCGAAGTGACAACTGCAAGGATGTTGAGACCTATCTTGAAAACGTGGATGAAATGATCGAACGCAAAGTGCGCCTGGGGATCGGCAGTCCTGACATCTGAACTGTCTGCAGGAAATGATTGCTCTGCGTACATTTACGGAAAAACAAAAAAAAGACAAGGAACCGGTAATTAATATATGGCAGCAAGTCGAAAAAAACAGAACCTGGTGATCGTGGAGTCTCCCGCAAAGGTGAAGACGATCAGAAAATTTCTGGGATCCAGCTACGAAGTGGCTGCATCAAACGGTCATGTCAGGGACCTTCCCAAGAGCAAACTGGGAATTGATATCGAGAACGATTACGAACCTCAGTATATTACGATCCGCGGAAAGGGCGAACTTCTCGCCGGCCTGCGCAAACAGGTCAAGAAGGCAGACCGTATTTATCTCGCAACGGACCCTGACCGCGAGGGAGAAGCGATCTCCTGGCATCTGATCGCCGCCCTCAAGCTTGAGGACGCCAAAGACAAGCAGGTGTCAAGGATCACCTTCAATGAGATCACCAAAAAGGCAGTGACCCAGTCCCTGAAAAATGCCAGGGAACTGGATATGAATCTGGTTGACGCGCAGCAGACGCGGCGTATTCTGGACCGTATGGTCGGCTACCAGATCTCGCCCCTGCTCTGGGAGAAGGTAAAGCGCGGCCTTTCCGCCGGCCGTGTGCAGTCTGTGGCACTGCGCATGATCGGGGACCGCGAAGATGAGATCAATTCCTTTATTCCTCAGGAATACTGGACCCTGGATGCCTCTCTGCATGTCAAGGGAAGCGCCAGGCCCCTGGTAGCTCACTATTACGGCAGCATCGGGGAGGACGGCAGGGCAGTCCGCACGGAACTGCAGACGCAGGAAGAGACCATGCGGATCGTAGACGGACTCGAAGGGGGCGCTTTTTCCATCAGTGAAGTGCGCCGCTCGGAGAGGACACGCAAATCCCCGCTTCCTTTCACGACCTCCACACTCCAGCAGGAAGCCAGCAAAGTCCTCAACTTCTCCACCCAGAAGACCATGCGCATTGCGCAGCAGCTCTATGAGGGCGTGGAGATCAAGGGACAGGGAACGGTTGCTCTGATCACCTATCTGAGAACGGACAGCATCCGCATCTCGGATGAGGCACAGGCATCCGCCGCATCCTTCATCAGCGAGAACTACGGCGACGAATATCTGCTGCAGAAAGAGAAAGAGGAGAAAAAGGGCAGTAAGATCCAGGATGCGCATGAGGCGATCCGCCCCACAGATGTGACGCGCCTTCCTGCCTCTGTCCGGGACTCTCTCTCCCGTGAGCAGTACCGCCTCTACCAGCTGATCTGGAAGCGTTTTGTGGCCAGCCGCATGAGCGCTGCCAGATATGAGACCACGCAGGTGCGGATCACCGCCAGCCCCGATCCGAACGGGGAAGCATCTGCCCGGATCCCCGCCCAGATGTTCACGGTGTCTTCATCCCGTCTCATCTTCGAGGGCTTCCAGAAGGTCTATATTGAAGACGAAGAGGAGAAGACTGCCTCCATCGGAAAGGGGATCGACGAGGACACAGAGGTCTCTCTGGAGAAATTTGATCCCCGTCAGCACTATACACAGCCCCTGCCCCACTACACGGAGGCGACTCTGGTGCGCGCACTCGAGGAACAGGGGATCGGACGCCCCAGTACCTATGCGCCCACCATCACGACCATCCTGGCCCGCAGATACATTGTCAAGGAGGACAAAAACCTCTACATGACAGAACTCGGAGATGTGGTCAACAACATTATGAAGACGGCCTTCCCGACCATTGTCGACCCCAGATTTACTGCCAATATGGAAGCCCTTCTGGACGGCATTGCGGAAGGAAAAGTGCGCTGGAAGACAGTGATAGAGAACTTCTACCCCGACCTGCACGAGGCCGTTCTCGAAGCGGAGAAGACGCTCGAGAAAGTCAAGATCGCGGACGAAGAGACAGAGGAGATCTGTGAAAACTGCGGCCGTCATATGGTCATCAAATACGGGCCTCACGGCAAGTTCCTGGCCTGCCCCGGATTCCCTGAGTGCCACAACACCAAACCCTACTATGAAAAAATCGGCGTTGCCTGTCCCAACTGCGGCAAGGACATCGTTGTGCGCATGTCCAAAAAAGGACGCCGCTACTACGGATGCATGGGGAACCCCGAATGCGATTTCATGGTCTGGCAGAAACCCTCGAAAAAGAAATGCCCGCGCTGCGGCAGCATGATGCTGGAAAAAGGAAGCCGCCTTGTCTGTGCGGACAAGGAGTGCGGATATATCGAACAGCGCAGTGAGAACGGCGAAGAATAAACTGGAAAAGCAGCCAAAAACCCACAAAGACCGTGAAACGCTTTCAAGAGCAGGAGGTAAATTAAGTTGGATACTCTGAATGCAGCAAGAAATGTTGTGTTGCTGGACAATACAAGAAAAATCGAAAAGCTGATTCACAATAATGATACGGGTAAAGTTGTCTTCAATGATATCTGCAAAGTGATGAGTGAGATCCTCAAAGCCCATATTCTTGTGATCAGCAAAAAGGGAAAGGTCCTCGGCGTCGGTGAATGCAAAACTGTTCACGCGGCCCACGGCATGATCGTGGAGGAGATCGGGACATTTGTGGAACCTGAACTCAATACCAGGCTTCTGGATGTTCTCTCCACACATGAGAATGTAGCTCTGCAGACACTCGGCTTTTTCTCTGAAGAGGACAGGGACCTGATGGGCATCGTCCTTCCGATCGAAGTTGCCGGCGAGCGTCTGGGCACCGTCTTTATCTACAAGGACGGAGAGCACTTTGACATCGACGACATCATCCTCTCCGAGTACGGAACGACCGTCGTCGGCCTTGAGATGCTCCGCGCCGTCTCTGAGGAGACTGCGGAGGAAAACCGCAAGATCGCTGTCGTCAAATCCGCCATCAGTACCCTCAGCTACACCGAGATGCACGCCATTATCCATATTTTCGAGGAACTCGACGGCGTGGAGGGCATTCTTGTTGCCAGCAAGATCGCGGATAAGGCCGGGATCACCCGCAGTGTCGTTGTCAACGCCCTGCGCAAGTTTGAATCGGCAGGCGTCATCGAATCCCGCTCCTCGGGTATGAAGGGAACTTACATCAAGGTCCTCAACGACGCCATCTACGGAGAACTTTCCGGACTGCGCAAGCAGGTCCAGCCCTGAATAATGAGTCATTGGGGACGGTTCTGAATAACTCATTGCGTGCAATGAGTTATTCAGAACCGTCCCTCTTGACTCACTCCGAAAATCTTTGTGTTTTACCTATTGCACAATCTCATTGAATGTGCTATTGTTTTTAAGTTGCTAATTTTATGTCTTTTTATCAGACACGCGTCCCAGCGGATGCCGGTGCTCTTTGAAGCAAAGGGTGGCAGAATCCTCAATGACCGCGAAAGGGCGCGGAAGAAAAACCAGTTAGGAGGAAACTAAACATGGGTATCGTATCAATGAAACAGCTCCTGGAAGCAGGCGTGCACTTCGGTCATCAGACAAGACGCTGGAACCCCAAGATGGCTCCCTACATCTTCACCGAGCGCAACGGCATCCACATCATCGACCTTCAGAAGTCTGTCATCCTCGTGGATGAGGCCTACAAGGCAGTTTTCCAGATCGCTGAGCAGGGCGGCACAATCCTTTTCGTCGGCACCAAGAAGCAGGCTCAGGACGCTGTCAAGGCTGAGGCTACACGCTGCGGCATGTACTATGTCAACGAGAGATGGCTCGGCGGCATGCTGACCAACTTCAAGACCATCC
>CAMKEX010000147.1 GCA_946411695.1 uncultured Lachnospiraceae bacterium | reverse complement strand
CGGAAGCGGCGGAAAGCATCGATGCAATTATCCGGGACGTGAACCTGTGGGAAGTACGCGGTGATGCCATCGGAACATACTCCGGTGGCATGCGGCAGCGGGTGCTCCTCGCGCAGGCTCTTGTCGGAAACCCGGACATCCTTATTCTTGATGAGCCGACGGTCGGACTCGACCCGAAGGAACGTGTCAACTTCCGCGAATTGGTGTCCCGCGTCGCAAAGGCGAAGACGGTCATCATCGCCACGCATATCGTCAGCGACTTAGAGAAGCTTGCTTCCGAAATCATCTTCTTAAATCATGGAAAGATTGTGGAGAGTGGCACTTTGCAGGAACTTTATGAAAACTATCACGGAGAAGGGGAACCTTCCGTGGAGAAGATTTATATGAACCTTGGGATGGAGAGCCGGTAATGATACGATATGAGTGCCTAAAACTCTTTTATAACAAAAGAACAGTTGCATTTCTTCTCTTGCTTGTGACTCTGAACTGCGCTTATTTTTGGTATCACGGAGAAAAAGGCGATATCCCTGCCCATGCATATCGGGAGTTAACATCGGACTTACAAGGCCAGAGTGCCGATGAGGCCGTAGAGACGTTAACGCAGAAAAAGCAAGCCGTAAAGACCTCGCTGTATGAACCGAGGGAAAGCGGAACCATACAGTATCGGGATCCGGAGTATTGTGATAATCTTTGGCAGGAGAATACACTGTTTACAGTTGTATCCCGCGAATATGAGGATGTTGCGGAGTACCCATCTTATCTAGCCAAGGTAATTCAGACAGAGAAGAATTACCTGCAGATGACGGCGATTCTCGGAACCGATGAGAAGTTGCTTGCAGATATTGAAAAGACCGGTCGGGATTATGAACGAATTACAGGCTTGGAGATATCGTTTACCAGAACCCGTGGCATTGCGGAAGCAGTCTCTCTTCCCAGTGTCATTTTTCTGGAAATGTTGATGGCGGTTCTGTTCGCGTCTCTTTTGTTTGCAAAGGAGAAGGAACAGGGCCTTTTAAGGTTGTATTCCTCTATGTACCACGGCAGGGGAAGAATGTTTGGTGCACGTGCCGTAGCTATATCCCTCGGTGTAATTGTAAGTAATTTTCTCTTTTCCCTATCTTCTCTGTTCATCGGGTGTTTTCTCTACGGAAAACCCGTAAAAGGATTTTTATCGCAACCTCTTCAGGCACTTGCCGGCTATAAAGCATCGGCTTGGCCGATATCCATCGGAGAGTTCTTACTGATTACTTTTTTGTGGACCTGCATTGTGACGATTCTGGTTGCGCTTTTGGCAGCAGTGCTCAGCAGTTTCCTCTCGTCGACAATGAAGGTATATGTTGTTTTGTTTGCATTTATCGGTATTGAAGGTATCCTGTATCTGTCTATCGGGAAGAGAGAGTACATGGCGATACTTCGCAGAATCAATCTCATTTCCTTTGCAGATGCCGGTTACAGTATCGGTGAGTACCATAATGAAGTGATCTTTGGGAAAGCTTTTTCTTATTGGACGGTTGCACTTGCATTGGTTTGGTGCTCAGCCGTCCTGTTGTTTGTGGTCGGATGGATCCTGTCCGACCGCGGATTTGGATTGTCCACGGAAAAACGAAGCAGATTTCGCAGAAAGCACAATACGGATGACGAGAGAATAGCGGGAAGTCATTTTTCAGTGTTCCTGCACGAAATGACAAAATTCTTCCGCTTTGAGAAAGTAGGGGTCATTCTATTGCTCGCCCTATGTTATGTGTTGTTCTTTACCAAGCCGTATCACAATTACTTTGAGACGACAGAGCAGGTGTTTTATCAGACATACATAGCCCGTCTTTCGGAGGTTGAGCCTTTGGAGTATAAGACCACGGTAGAGGAGTTCCGAACAGAACTGGAGGAAGAGAAGCAAAAGACTAGTGATACCCGGAGTATTGAACCCAAAGAGTGGGCATTTCACAAAATAGAAGAGTATGTCGGATACCTGCTGACAAAGCCCGGTGCGAGAGCCGTCGACAGCCGTGGGTTTGAATTGCTGTACCGAAATCATAAGAAAAATGTAATTCTCGGTGTTGCGGCACTGCTTGCAGCAATTCTGTGCGGTACGGCAATGTTTTCCGTGGAGTATCGCACCGGCGTGTCGGATTTTATTCGTATCTCACCGGAGAGAAAGAAAGTACTCTGCACGAAACAGTTGATCTTATTGGCAACGATTCTCGTCTTCTATGGTTTTGTTTACGGGAGATATCTTTTCCAGGTCCTTCGGGGTTACGGGACAAGCGGAATCGGACTGCAGGCGAACAGCATTCGGGATTTGGCGGATGTTCCTGCAAAAATCAGCATTGGAACCTATCTGACGCTGTTGTACATAAAACGCTTTTTCGGCTTGATTCTTGCAACGCTGATTACCGTGTTATTGGTGCGTAAACTGAAGAGCTTCCTGCTTACAGCGGTGGCTGCGTTGGCGATACTCGTCGTACCGTTGCTTCTTTGCTTGGCGGATCTGAACGCTGTGAGGTGGATTTCATTGAACTGGTTCTTTACATAAGAGATTGCACCGCCATGCTTCTGGTATCTATATTTCGGGATAATACGTGTTTTATTCAGCCGCATGACGTGATTTGTTACAGAACACGAGAAGCTAAAAATCAATTCAATGGCAATTGTATGAAAAATGTTAACGTAGGTGTGATAGAGAGTACAACACTATTATCGGCGTCATTCAAATGCGCCAAAATGATTGTACCTTTGATGTCATCCTGGCGCGCTATCACATTGGCTCCGGAACAGCGCAGCGTATTCTGGAACGATTTACAGCGTCAGGGCTGACTTTGGGGGACTTGAGGGCAATGAGCCCGCATGAGGTCGAAGAACGGTTTTATCCTCCAGAGAATCTTCGCCGGAAAAACATCCCGTCTCATAATCCGTCTCCATCCTGAAGAGTGGAATAATTGCAGAGATAATTCGGTAGCTATGTCGGATTCAGCTTGGAAGGTGGCGTGTGGTACTTTTTTCTAGTTTTAGGAGTTGACATTTATGGTCTGCAAGCGTATTATAATATTAACCGATCCTTCCACGCCTCTCAACGATGCGCACCATGGAAGGACTTTTTTTGCAAAGGTAGGATGCTTATGGAAGATAATGAGACAAAGAGTATAGCTATTGTAGAATCATCTGGTAATGCTGATGCTTCTGTTTCTGAGATTGTTTCGAATGATACAGTAATGGTTAAGCCGCAGAAAACACTGGAGGAGCAGATTGCTATTCTGAAATCCCGCAAGTTGTTCATTGAAGACGACACAAAAGCCATTAGTATTTTGGAACAATGCAATTACTATCGACTTCGAGGATACTATATCCATCTACAGGAAAAAAATAGTGATGACTTTAAACCGGGAGTGTCATTTGGTTTTGTTTCAGCGTTGCATGATTTTGATAATGAATTGCGCATCCTTCTTCTAAGATTACTTTTGGATATCGAGGTTGTGGCTCGGGCTAGGATTGCGTATTCTGTTGCTCATGCATGGGGACCTATGGGGTATCGCAATCTTACATATTATGGTGAATCCTGTGATCAAGAAAAGTTTATGGAACTGATGACTCGAATAGATTCTGATTTAGCTAATTCGAGAGAACGCTTTATTGATACATATAAAAAGAAATATGCAGGGCAGTTTCCTATATGGGTGGTTGTTGAGGTTATGTCATTTGGAGACTTGTCAAAACTATATCATTTGTTACCTACAGAACTGAAAAAGAATATTGCCAAATCATATGATTGCTTGGATGAAGCATTATTAACAAACTGGATCCAGTGTGCTGCTATGCTACGAAATCTCTGCGCGCATAACAGCAGGTTATACTCTAGAAATATACCGACGCCAATCACAATCGAAAAGGAGAAGCAAGAGCATATTTCAAAAGTAACCGATGGATCGTTTATGGTTTATCCCCAAACGTTATTTGCATATCTTCTAGCACTACGAAGAATTTCTAATGATTCTATATGGAACTCGTTTGAGCATGATTTTGAACACTTAATACAGAAATATGATTGTTTTGTTGAACTTAGCAGATTGGGAATGCCAAAACAATGGAAACAGTTTTTATTTGAAAAGTAGACTAGATGGGGCGTCGTACGTGAAGTATTAAGCACTGATATAAATATTCCGCCATTACGTGAAAAATACAAGGACACGAAGAGAGTTCTTATAAGACATGAATGATGGTAATTATGTTGTATTTGAAGAAGGAGGCTTATTCGTCCGTGAGTAATGATATTAAAGCAATTGAAACAGAATATGACGGACATCGATTTCGTAGTCGACTTGAAGCTCGCTGGGCAGTCTTTTTCAATGCAGTCGGCCTAACTTATGAATATGAAATCGAAGGATTCGAAATGGATGGAACCAGATATCTTCCGGATTTTTATATTCCAAGCTTGAATAGGTGGTTCGAGATCAAAGGGAAACCGTTGAGTTTGGATGAAATAAAAAAGTGCGAAGAATTCTGCCGTAGACTTGATAATGAGAATATAAAGTACTCAGTCCTTATTGGGTCGCCGAATATATGCGCCATACGCATCGGAGAGTTCTTTGGAATACTGGAATATGTCTGGGAGTGGCCGTCTGAAAAGTATCCTGACAATTATCGCATTCAAGCTCCCAAGGAGCTTATAGAGGATGAGTACTATTCCAGATTCGTAAAGGGCTTATGGGTTGTTCCTGATAAGACGGAAGAGGAAGTTGCGGTTGGTGCTATTGCAGCAGGAAAGGCAAGATTCGAATTTGGAGAAAAGCCTGACGTATAAGAATTCTAATGTTGAGGCGATGGGATTTCAGACTTGTTCCCTCTGAGCGAAGTCTTGAAGCGGTCGGCAAATCTGTGCGTTTGCATATTATAAGTAGGAGCAAGGCCTTTGACTTGTTTCCGAGAACGTACAGGGGTAAAAATCGGTGTGTTTTACGGCAAAAACACTCTTTGATAAATTCCCGCGAACGAATGCGAATTTGGCTACACACTTGACATCAATCTGGAGCAGTCGAGCCATGTTGAGACGGTCTGTTTGATGTCAAGGGTCGAAGGGAAATAGCCGCAAAAGCCTGCTAATACTGCGGCTTTCGGGCAATCGGGCAAATTAGGCGTCGGGCAGACAGAAAGCTCTGCGGTAACTTATCCAAGGGTAAATCAGCTCAAAAAGTGTGAGAGTCGAGTTACCACGATAGATGTCACATAGTTGAGTTGCCGAGTTAGATGTTGGGGAGTTGTGGCTGTGAGATAGATGTCAGAATAAGATATAAATTCCGGATGCACAAAAAGCGTCCGGATATTTTTTTGAAAAAAACTGATGTAACCGTTGAAATTACATCCAGCGTGATGTAGAATGATAGCAGGAGGTGGTTTATATGCAGATACCAAGCAGATTTACCGTGGCTTTGCATATCTTCACCTGTGTGGATACATTTAAAGATGAATACAAGGTTACGAGTGATTTTCTTGCAGGGAGCATAGGAACTAATCCGGTTATCATTCGAAAAATTCTCACACAGCTGCAAAGTGCAGGGCTTATAACAGTAGCAAGAGGAACCGGTGGAATCTCGCCAACAAGAGAACTATCGGAGATATCCTTCTATGATGTATATCAGGCTATAGAGCCTGTAGAGGGCGGAGACTTGTTCCGGTTCCATGAGAATCCGAGTCCACAGTGTCCTGTAGGTAAAAATATCCACGCCCTTTTGGATGACAAATTAAAAGACATCCAAGCTGCTATGGAGAACGAAATGAAAAAGTATACGATAGCGGATTTAAGGACGGGAATGCAGGATATTCTCGCAAAAGAAGCCTGACAAAATGGGACTCCGGAACAGACTGCTTCGGAGTTCTTTTCTAAGGAGGCATTTGACATGGAAACAAAAGAATATCTTGACTATATCGCAAATGAAATACATCGAACGATTGTAGCCACCGTTGATGACGAAGGCCTTCCGGTGACGGCAGCAATCGATATGATGGACAGTGATGAAAAGAGTTTGTATTTCCTCACAGCAAAGGGCAAAGGCTTTTATGACAGGTTGAAGAAACGAGAGTTTCTTGCTCTGACTGCAATGAAGGGTGAGGATACCATGAGCAGCGTGGCTGTGTCTATCCGCGGAAAGGTTCGGGAGCTTGGATATGATAAGATTCCGGAACTGTTCGAGAAAAATCCGTATATGCGCAAGATATATCCCACTGTGGAGTCTATGCAGGCTCTGACGGTGTTCCAGATTTATGAGGGCAGCGGTGAGTGGTTCGATCTTTCAAAGAAACCGATAGAGCGTGCTTCTTTTACATTTGGAGGAGTGGAGAAAAAGGCAGAGGGATATTTCATTACTGACACATGTATTGGCTGTGGAAGCTGCACATCGGTTTGTCCGCAAAATTGTATCATTCAGGACGAAGTGCCGTTTGTGGTTGAACAGGAACACTGCCTGCATTGTGGGAACTGCATGACGGTCTGTCCTGTAGATGCGTTGGAAAGAAGGTAACAGCATGAAGGAGAAAATGACACAGGAGCAGCGGCTTGACGCGCTGGTTGAAGCGTTCAAGGCTGATTCTGTTCAATATAAGGACTTACAGACGCCTGCGGATACGGAGGGCAAGCGAAGAATCCTCCGTTCCCTTATGAACATTCGTATGCCGAAAAAGCTGGACGATTCGGTACTAGCCGTACAGGACGAATACCTACGGGAGCGCATCAGCGAAAATGGCATTGTCACGCTTTCGGAGATTCCCGTGATTCGGAATGGCATGTCGATCTGGCAGGGCGACATCACCCGTCTGGCCGTTGACGCCATCGTGAACGCCGCAAACTCGCAGATGTTGGGCTGTTTTGTTCCGATGCACACCTGCATTGACAACTGCATTCACACCTTTGCCGGAGTCCAGCTTCGAGCAGAGTGCAGCAGGCAGATGAATCAGCTGCGGATCAAATACGGCAAAGATTATGAGCAGCCGACCGCTGTCCCGATGCTGACGGATGCCTATAATCTTCCTGCGAAAAAGGTAATTCATATTGTAGGCCCGATTGTGGAAGAACGACTGACTTCTGCGCTGGAAAAGGATCTGGCAGACTGCTATCGGAATACGCTCGACCTATGCGCGGAAAACGGTCTGCGCAGCGTGGCGTTCTGCTGTATTTCTACAGGTGTGTTTCATTTTCCGAACAAGCGGGCGGCGGAGATCGCCGTCAGCACCGTGGACAGCTGGCTCTTACAGCATCCGGGCAGTATGGAAAGGGTGATCTTTAATGTTTTTAAAGACGAGGACAAAAAATACTATGAAGAACTTATACGATGAAATGCCGAACGGCTATCAGGAGAGCATTCAAAAGGGACTCAGTACGGTGCGGTATTTCAGTAGAAATATGTCATTCGGAACGGGCTCTAAGGAGGAACGAATCTCTGGATTAAAGAAAGAGATCGAAGCGGCAGATGCTATAGTAATCGGAGCGGGTGCCGGACTTTCTACTTCTGCCGGATTGACCTATAGCGGAGAGCGATTTGAAAGGTACTTCTTTGATTATGCAAGGAAGTATGGCATCCGGGATATGTATTCCGGCGGTTTCTATCCCTTCCCCGATGAAGAAACACGCTGGGCATGGTGGGCAAGGCATATCTATTTCAACCGATATATTGACGCGCCGAAACCTGTCTATCAGGAACTGCTCTCACTTGTGAAAGATAAGGATTATTTTGTTGTTACAACGAATGTAGATCATCAGTTTCAGAGAGCAGGCTTTGATAAAAGGCGTCTGTTCTACACCCAAGGAGACTATGGACTTTTCCAGAGCGTCAATCCATTCATGCAGAAAACCTATGATAATGAAGAATGGGTAATGAAAGCAATGGAAGCGCAGGGCTTTGTAAAGAATGAGCTTGGTGTTTTTCAGGTGCCGGAAGATAGAAATCTAAGGATGAGGATTCCAACGGCACTCATTCCGAAATGCCCGGATGATGGGTCTGATGTTACTATGAATCTTCGTGCGGATGATTCCTTTGTCGAGGATGAAGGGTGGCACAGAGCGTCTGCGTCATATGCGGATTTCCTGCGCAGACATGAGAGCCTTCATGTGCTTTATCTGGAGCTTGGTGTGGGAACCAATACACCTGTCATTGTGAAGTATCCGTTCTGGCAAATGACATTGGCAAATGAAAAGTCAGTGTATGCTTGTATCAATTATGGCGAGGCGTTTTGTCCGGGCGAAATTGCAAACAGGAGCATCTGCATCGATGGGGATATTGGTGATGTATTTGCGAAGATGAAATAACAACAGGTATTTAAAAGAAAAATTAGGCTCCAAAACTGCCGTCATCGGTAGTGAGGGAGCCTCTGTTTATGAGCAGGGTATTGACAAATTCGACACGAGTGTCTAAAATATAAATAGACAGATGTGTCGAAAATGGGAGGCTTATCATGGCGACAAAAAGAGAAAGAACAAGAGAGTCTATCATAAAGGAATCGTACACGCTTTTTGCAGGTAAAGGCTTCAAGCAGGTGACAATGAAAGATGTATGCGAGATTACAGGCATGAGC
>CAMKEX010000146.1 GCA_946411695.1 uncultured Lachnospiraceae bacterium | reverse complement strand
ATTCATATAGCGATCCATGACAACCTGCAGATCCTCTTCAAATATTGTGAATGGACCATCAAGAAGGAGCTTGTTCGCAAGAAATCCGGCGAGGATTATATGGTGTCCCCCTGGGCTCTCACCTGGGATGATGAGAACTATTATCTCGTTGGCTATGAAGAGTCCAGCGATATGATTAAGCATTACCGTGTGGATAAAATGCAGGAGATCCGAATCACAGACCAGCCGCGTCTGGGGAGAGAGCGTTTTGAGAAATTTGATCTTGCGGCTTTTGCACGGAAGACCTTTGGAATGTTTGGTGGAGAGGATCGGGAGATAACCCTGGAGGCGGAAAATTATCTTGTTGGCGTCCTGATCGACCGCTTCGGGACAGATATAATCATGGCGCCTCATGGGGAGGACCATTTTCGTACATCCGTGACGGTAGCAGTCAGCCCTCAGTTCTTCGGGTGGCTTGCCGGGATCGGGAAGGGAATCCGGATCAGCTGGCCGGAAAGCGTGCGGGAACAATATCGGTCTTATCTGAGGGATATCGCCGAGAATACTTGAAAAGCAGCAGCGGCTGTGGTGCATTCGTTTCTGCACTACAACCGCTGTTTTGGGCATAATGAAGTTTGAAGTTCAAAAGGAGCTCAAATCCTCAGGTGTTTAACATCGTACCCGTTCTTCTCCAGAATACTCATCAGGTCTTCATAGGATTTCTCTCCCAGATTTCTAATGGAGAGTATATCGTCCTTATCCTTTCGCTTGAGGATGTCAGAGACATTGCTGATCCCTGCCCGGGACAAAGCATAAAAGATCCTGTTGGAAAGGGGAAGATCTACAATATGCGTATCAGCAGGCTTCGTTTGTGTTTGTTTTCTGGTGGAAACTGTACTGTTCCTCTTTGCAGGATGATACACAGGCAGGTCTTTCAGGTCTTCGGGAGGGCAGTATTTATTAGCCCAGTATCTGCCATCGGACAGACGGGCTTTCAGCACACGTTCCTCAACGATTTTGTCGATTTCCTCATCTCTCTTTAAACAGGCGGTTCGGCGGGCATATGCGGCAACACCTTCAGAGAGGATCTGCTTATATTTTGAGCATCGAAATAGTTTCCGGAGACTAGTGTTGATATGGTCGCTGACAGTTACAGTGCTTATGTTATATTGGCACCCGATTTCGCGATATGTTTTCCCGCTCTGGAATCTGAGCCTGAGCATTTCTTTCTCGCGGTCAGAAAGTCCTGAAACTGCTAAGACATATTCTACAGAACCGGCAAGCTCATTGTCATCCGTGATATCGGGTGGGAGATATTCATAAGATTCCCCACTATAGTGACTCCAGAAAGAATCCAGAAAACCATAGGGCCATTTTCGTATTTTCATAAATTTACCTCATTTAAAGATGCGAAATCGGATTCTTATCCGACGTTTCGTTTCTCGAAAACCATATCCGTGACAGTGTTTCTGATGATCCTTTCCAGTATCCAGGGGCCGGAACCGGGATTGATCCAGCCGTTGATCATATTTGAATCATTTATATCGAGCACCAGCGGCATCCGGCTATGGATGAAGTGAATGTCCTTAGGGGCTTCCTTTGTGAGGAGAATAAAGTGCGGGATTTTCATCCCATCTGCCTCCTCGATGCGATACATCCCTGCCAGGAAGGTGACGGCAGAGCCTTTCGCCTGCAGGAGATACCTGTCACCAAGGGAAACACAACTGCTTTCTGTTGTCGATGGAGCTGCTTTGACCTTTCTGTTATCTGCAGTCTGGTTTTCTGCAAGCTCACTGCATATGACCGGCATCAGATGCTCCCGTTCAAAGTACCAGGAAGCGGGAACGATACATCTGTGACGCATAAAAGCTTCGCTGAACAGATTGCTCTTTTCGATGGCCTCAATTTTAGCGCAAGTGACGAGGGATGCCTTTCCGGTAAATCCCCATACCATCGGAAACACGCGGCTTTCACCACGTCTGTCCGGTGCAATCACAGGTGCAATCCTTCCCGGAAGAACTTCACCTTCTGTAATAAGAGGCTGGCCGAGTTTTTCCAGCATGCGGCCTTTTATTCTGTGTTTGCTGGCGGCGTGTGCGATACCTGCCAGTTTAGTTGAGTTTTCAAGAAAATAACTGCAGCACATATGTTACCTCCTCGTACGTTTATTAATGATATCCGGAAGGTTGAAACATTGCGGATTAGTAATGCTTTTAGTCCGGGAGTATGCTGTCATTTTCAATCTTGAGGATGCAGTTGAAGTCTATCTTTTCTGCTTCGCTTTTTTCTGTGTTTAGGATGAGTATCCTTTTTATAGGATCAATTCTCTGTACAGTGCCCTCAACAGTTTCATAGATTCCTCGGTTGGTTCCGAAAGCATCGTTTTCAGGATCGGTACAAGGAGTGAAATAAGTTATGCGGACATTTGTGCCGGAGGAGTCGGGACGGGAATGGCGCGAAGTCCTTTTCAGCAGAAACATCATTTTTGTGTTCAGGTCTTCTGCTTCGTTTGTGGTCAGTTCTCTGCGGCATTCATAGCGGATTTTTTTTGCTTCAATTCGCTCGCTGTAACCGTGCAGAGCGTCGAACGGAGCGAAGATCTTTGCCCTTTTACTCATTTCCATGGGAGGGTGGCGAAGATAAAAGATGTCATAAGTGTCAAGCCGGTTTGGCGTACCGTGGTACGGTTTTCCTCGCTTATAGACGTCTGCATAGCGGAAACCGGCAGGCATGGGCATATCACCGATTATAGCTGTCATTATTATATCCTCCTTCAAAAGAAAGCATGTTCAGAATGTATGTTCGGCGGGAGGGGTAAAAGAAAAGGCAGACATTTGCCTGCCTGGCGGGGACTGTAGGTTTCAATAATAATCCTCATCCTGTACCGTTCCCAGAAAATTGTTTCTGGGAGGTACCGGAATATTTTCAGGGAGCTCCATTCGATCCTTCATTTCCTGGAGAAGGATTGTCACCAGATCGGGGATCGTCTCAAGTTCCATTGCGGCCTGTTGGATGGAATAACCCTTCATAAGGCATTCCATCAGCCTGTCTTCATCGATCAGAAGGCCTGCGGCGAACAGGTTTGCTTCCCTCTCTAAGGGATTCCGCATATCAAATAGTTTCATTTCATAGAGTGCTATCTGCTTACAGAGACGCCAGTGGCGCAGTGCGTGACCAAGTTCATGCGCGCAGACGATCAGCTTCATTGGTCTAGAGAGATTGTTATTGATGAAGATGAACCGATTGTTCAGCACGACCGCAAAGGCACCTTTCTGTTTTACGAAGTCATCCCGCATGATAATATGGATCCCTTCCATTTCCGCGATATAAAAAGGATCGCTGGTACCGTACTTCCGGATCAGCCGACGCGGAAGCTTAAAAGGATTGTCCTTTTTCATGAAACATCACTCCTTTCGGGAGAGTAGTTTCCCATCGTTGTCACTCACCCTCCTCTTCTCGGTACTTTTTCGGAACATACTTCCTGTTGATTTCTTTTGCAGCCCAGTATGCATCCTGCAGGGCTTTCATCATGGCATCCATATCCCGTTCTTCCAGTTCCCCGCCGGCATAGATCGCCTGTACATCTCGAATGATTTTCTCCGCCTGCCGCTTCGCGCGGCTGCCATATTTTTCGGAGGCTTTAATGATGAAGTCGGCATTATCGTCTTTGAGAGAGTCAACATCGACATCCAGCACCTCCGCAAGCCTGGCATAGGAATCCTGTTTCTTGGGCATACGCGCATTGCTTTCGTAATTGATAATCGTTCGTACTGCTATGCCTGTTCTTTTTGCGAGTTCTTTCTGCGACAGTCCGCGAGCTATTCTGGCTTCCCGGAGCTTTTCTCCGAACTTCATAAGACACCTCCTTCGAAATTTGACTATGTTGCACTTGACATGTATGCAAGATAAAAATATAATGTGTGTAACTTGCAGTATAATTTTACGGCAATGTGCAAGTTGAGTCAAGCGTATTTTGACAATTTCGAAGATATCATGCAAATGAAGGATGGTTGGAAGTGCAACTTACCTATGTTGCACTTCCCTGCGGAAAGAAGGAAAACCGCCCTCTTCCCCACTTCCCTATATTCATACCGTAGCATCCCAGGTGTCCATGTAGACGGACATTCACAAAACATTTGCATATTAGTCAATAGAAGGCCGAAATAACGCAAACGTTGTTTTCGTTGAGAATTGCTTGCCTGAAAAGGCAACGTTTTGAACGCCTTGTGCTTTTTTATGCAGGTTAGGAGGATGACGGTGAGGACAAGTCGAGGAACAAGATCAAGGAATGAGATGAATGGGATAGATGCAAGAGGCCGTTATATTGTCTGCAGTGTGTGCGGGAAGATGCACCTTAGGAGCATGACAACAGATTCTATTCTATACTGCCCTAAATGTGGAGCAAAGGAGTATGTGTATTTGAAGAATGACATTATCATAAAGATCCCGGCAGCCCTTCTTGATGGGGAAGGAGCAAGGGAAACCCTGAAAAATGCGAACCAGGAGCTTCAGCAACTGTGGTATGCGCCTATATGCGATTACTATCCTGAAGAAACTGTACAGCATAGTAACAGCTGATTTAAAAAGGCGGTGGGTAAAATCAGGGTTTATATAGAACAACGATAGTGTACTGCACAGATAAGAAAGACAATTACATAAAAGGTGAGGCTTGCCACAAGACCCCCGTACCGGGCAATGGACCCGGAAGTCAGGCGTGGCTTGCCAAGAGTTTGCTGAAAAGGCTGTAGCTGCCGAATTGAGCACCAGGAGCCCGGCAAAACGTTTTTCCACATGACCGAAAGAGGACACTGCGAAAGGTGTATCAAATTTGTTACACCTTTCCTGTTGAAGAAAACAGAGACAGTATGCCCTTTTTACTTTTGCGACACGAAAGTGCCCGAAAACCGGTCTGTGGATCAGATCGTTTTGCCGGGCTTTTTTTATTGGTTCTTTTTCTTTTGAGTGAATATCTGTGTCCATTCCGGAGATAAGCAGGTATGCACTGCCCCGAGCCGGGAAAATATAAAAAATTTATAAAGAATCATGCAAAAAGGGTTTCCTTATAGCTGATTTCTCTGGGGTTAGTAGGAGGGAAAAATCTGTTCATGTCAGAGAGAAGCTGATGATGACGAAGCCTCAAAGGAAAAAACATGCAGGTTAGATGAATAGTTGACTGCCGGAAGTCTCGTTGTCTTAGAAAGGCAAACAATGATTGTTTTCGACCGATAAAACCGATCGCAGACATAAATAAGTGGTCATGAAACTTCAATGATGAGAGGAGGATTTTGAGATGACAATGGCATGGATCAGAGAAAATATTCCCTATGATGCGATGGGAGATTACAGCGTATTCAAGGGAGAAAATCGCAAGGAGGAGTCTATATGGGAACCGGATCGAAATGAAAATGATCCCGAAGAATCGTAACAGACGGAAGCGGAAGGATAACTGGAAGGTCTGCAGGCGATTCTGACTGGAGATGTTTTTGCCGTCTGCAGAGATACACTGCCGGTACTTCCGGAAATCTGGAAGTCAACGATGCCATGACAGAAAAGAAAACAAGGGAGAAATTCCGCTAATGATATAAAGACAGGCCCAGGTGCCCCGTTCAAAAAAAACGGGTGTGCCTGAGCCTTATTCCAGTGCATAAATCAGCTGAGTCTGGTCAGTGGCCACCCGGAGCCGAGAGGCAGAAAGGTGGCAGAAATGACATTGAGCGAGCTGACAGGAAAAGTAATCAGAAGTGCACGCAGGAACAGGGTTCCTTCCCCGAATGAAATCATGAGATCGCGGACTTTTGTCGTGGCATCAGAAAAGATGGGAGAGGATATCGAAATTACCGCATATCATAGCGGATACATCATTTACAGGAGAGGAGATGATGCAACAGTATTTCCAGTACATAGCTGCGGTGATTATGAAGAGAAGGATGTCTGCGGAAATATCAATGTAATCCCATATGAAGAATTTGCGGACCAGCCGTGGCAGATCCGTGCCTTTTTGGAAGGAGAGAATCGTCTTGTTCATAATGAAAATAACTACAGGATGTATTATGACGTACTTTCCATTGACGCATCCCATTACGGTGAAAACAGATACAACGTGCTTGATTCCGATAACGGTGCTTCAGATCCGCTTCTCCTGCTGCTGAAAGAGGAAGAGAGGGAAGAGGAGAACGAAATCTGTAAGCTGAAGTTTGCTCTGGAAAAACTCACAGACAGGCAGCGACTCGTGCTGACAAGATGCGTTGTGGAGAGAAAGATGCAGATCGAAGTCGCAGAAGAACTCGGAACATCCAGAGCGAATATCAGCGACACACTTAACAAAGCATTGAAAAAACTCAGGAAGTTTTACAACATTTCCGACCGGAAGTTCTCCACGAATCACTTTTCGCGGAGAAGAGGCCATGTGTCGAGGAAGTGAGGAAACTTTTCCTTACAGATGACACATGATGAACTGGAAGAAATCATTTTTATAGAATGCTTTCCTGAAGACCGAATTTTTTGGGGTTAGTAGAGGGAGATGATCTACATTCCCCGGAAAGGAGGTCTTTGACATGAGAACTTAAAAAGAGAAGAAAACAAAGTAGCCAATAAACATGTCAACAGAAAGGAAAGCAGGAGAATGAAAAAGAAATACTGGACAACACGCATGCTGTCCGGAGTACTCAGTGCAGTCATGGTAGTGTCGGTGGCAATAATTCCGATGACGGCATCAGTGGCTGCAAGTCCTCGCAAAGACGACGATATCGGGGAATATGTTGCCTTTCTTCCTGATCTGGAAGATGTAAGGGACAAGCTCGATAAAGCTGAGATCGTGACGGCTAAAGATCTCGAGGTGGACTTTGGAGCAGAGATCGATTTGAGAGAAGATCTCACGGACATCAAAATCCCGGACAAAAAGAAGGTATCGATCTCCTTCTATGAGGCAAAGAACGAGGACGGGAAGAGCTTTACGACAAGCCGGGCGGACACCTACAAGGCTGTTTATTATGCGGAGCCTGTCAACACAGAACACCCCGCATACCGCTTCAGCCGGAATGTCACAGTCAGGGAAGAAATGAAAGAAAAGGCCGCAGCAAAAAGTCCTGCTACAGAAACAGGCGGAACGGCATCGAAAGCTGAATCTGTCACTTCTTCCGGAAAAGCATCTGCCGGAGGTTCAGGAGAGAGCACTGAAAGTGAGGAAGATGCAGAATCAGACACATCTGTGAAAGCATCGGAGGAAGCTGTCCCGAAAACCGGACGCAATGCATCCGGGGAAGAGAAAGCTGTGGAGAAAACATCTGCTGATACATCCGATGCCGCAGCCCCGGAAGGATCTGTCTCACGTTTTCTCAGAAGCGCAGGCACTGGATATGAAACGGTCTCCGTACAAGCAAAGTCGGCAGCTGCCACTTCAGGGAAAGCGGAAGTCAAGGATGCTGAAAAGGCTTCGTCCGGAGAGACTGCAGAAGCCACAGCTGAAGAAAAGGAGAAAACAGAGGACAAAACTGATTCCGACACTGCAAAAGAAGCTGTGAAGGAAACCGGATCCAATACAAAAGAGAAGTCTGCAGACGGAACCGGAACTGTATCGGACGAAGAAGCTGAAGGGACTGATCCTTCTGCAAAGGAAGCTGCAAAGGAAAATGAACCTTCGGAAAAGCAGATGGAAACAGTGACTGCAGATACAGAAAAGAAGGAGACAGGCAACGCTACTTCTGAACCTTCCACTGAAAGTGCAAAAACAGGAACTGAAACCACTGTCTCTTCTGCAGGAAGTACTGAATCAGTTTCCGCCAAAGATCTGGAGAAGCAGATGGAAGAGGCTGAAAACCAGGATGCCTACGGCGATGATTCCGGGTGGACGGTATCAGGAGTCCTGAAGTGGGCGACTGAAGAGGAAGAGATCTCCCTGGCTGAGATGGGGGTCGGCGATACCGTCACCTTCGTCATGCCGAAAAAGAGGATGCTGAAGGCAGGATCCACCGGCACAATGAAAGTCGAGATCACAAAGGGTGAGCGTTATCACTTCTACGACTACGGCCTGGGAACATTCTGGACCCATCCCTATTACGTAAAATACGGGAACATCTCTGCGACAGCATATTGCATCGAACCTTCGAAGAGTGCCCCTGAGTCAGGTACTTACACCATCACAAAGATGAAGGACAGCAAGACACTGGCAAAGGTCTGCTATTACGGAACCAAGTTTTCAGGCGACGAAGGCTTTTTTGCGGAGAAATATCCCGAACTGTCCGCCCCGGAGCGTTTCATCATCACTCATCTCGCGGCAGGGTACGCAAACGAGGGCGAGGCAGCTTTTCGTGGAACAAGCGACAAGGGCAAAAAGCTGGCACTGGAAATGTACAACTACTGCCAGAACATGCCCGATATCCCGGATGTAGACATGGAGCTCACGCCCGAAACAGTGACAGCTTACGTGGACGGTACCACCCAGCGGACAAAGGAGATCACTTTCAAGGCGGATACTCTGCAGACGATCACCTTTAAACTTCCTGCAGGTGTTAAGCTCCACAATGTCACAACAGGCAAGACCAGCGCGGCAGGCGCGACTGTGGAGATCCCCGGAGGAACGAAGTTTTATTTCTCCGCTCCACTGACGCAGGCTCAGAGTACAGGCAAGACCTGGTACTCAAAACTTAACGGCAGTGTCACCAA
>CAMKEX010000145.1 GCA_946411695.1 uncultured Lachnospiraceae bacterium | reverse complement strand
CTGGGAACAGACCTTGAACTGATGGAGAGTATGAAGGACGGGGATATCCCCTTTATCGTGGCCTCTCCCTCTCCCCAGGTCAGTTATATTCCCCAGCTTTGTGTCTTTGACACGCCCTGTGTCTATACGGATATCAACACCTTCCGCAAGAACATGGAGAATGAAAAGCTGATGGATGAATTCCGCAGGATCTACAGGGAACACGGCTACCGATTCCTGGGGATCACGGACCAGGGCTTCCGCGTGATGACCATGTCAAAACCCTATGAAGACCTGTCCTCTATCGCCGGACAGAAGATCCGTGTCATGGAAAATAAATATCACATTCAGTTCTGGAAGAGCGTCAATGCAAATCCTACCCCCATGACCTTCTCGGAGGTCTACATCGGTCTGCAGCAGGGCACCATTGACGCGCAGGAAAATGCCCTTCCCCTGATCGTGACCGCCAAACTCTATGAGCAGCAGAAGCGCCTGATCCGGACCAATGCCGTTCCTGACCTGGTCACCCTGATCGCCAGCGGCAGGTTTATGGACAGCCTCACTAAGGAGCAGGCCGCCATCATTGAAGAGGCAGCGCGCCTTGCCCAGGCGGACGCCAAGGATATTTCGGACCGGAAGGCCGAGGAAGCCACCAAATACCTCGAAGATGCCGGCATGGAGATCGTCACGCCGTCCGAGCAGGACTATGCGGAAATGAGACAGATGTGCCGGCCCGTCTGGGATACCATCCGAGAGGACTGCGGTGCGGAGCTCTTTGACGAGTACACTGCTATCGTAGAGGAATGATATAAAAATACACGAAAAAACGTATAGCAAAGCACACAAAAAGGCACTGCGGGATGAAGATTTTCCGCAGTGCCTTTTGAAATTCAGGTCTGTCTGAGTATTAAAATTCCAAACTGAATCCGATCCAAACTGAATCCGGTCAAAACTGAATCCGGTCAGTACTTTCCGGATCTTAGTCGTACTTGATTCCGAGTTTGGCCTTCATGTATTCGCTGTCGACCTTCTCGCCCATGATGAGCTCAATGGCTGCCAGGCCCTGGAAGAGCATCATGCCGGAGCCGTTCATGGTCTTGCATCCGACTTCCTTGGCCATCTTGAGCATGGCAGTCTCCGGCGGAGCATAGACGACATCTGTGACGATGAGGTCGGGACGGAAGAAGGACTTGTCCGGAATATAGGTGTAGCCTTCGAGAGGCTTCATGCCGCAGCCGGTAGCATTTGTGAAGAGGACGGAGGATGCGATTTCCTTCTTGAGGGCATCCAGATCTTCGAGGTGGAAGAGAGTGGCCTTGCAGTTGGTCTTGGAGTTGATCTTGTCAACTGTTTCCACTGCGTTTGCATAGAACTTGTCATCGCGTGCAAAGATGGACATCTCGGCTACGCCGTCCAGAGCTGCCTGGATCTGGATTGCGGTCGCGGCACCGCCGGAACCTGCGATGGTGATCTTCTTGCCGATGATGTCAATATCATTGTCCTTGAGGGAGGCCATATAGCCGATTCCGTCAGTGACATAACCCTTGAGGTAACCGTTGCGGTTGGTAAAGGTGTTGCAGGCGCCGACAAGTTCAGCGGCGGGGTCCACTTCGTCCAGATATTTGTGGACGATGGTCTTGTTGGGCATGGAAATGTTGCCGCCCAGGATCCTCATGGCGCGCACGCCCTTGATCGCATCCTCAAGGTGCTCGGCGTCTACTTCAAAAGCGAGGTTGACTACATCCTTTCCGAGCTTCTCATACGCGGCGTTGTGCATGGCCGGAGAGTTTGAGTGACGGATCGGGTAAGCCAGAAGACAGGTTAATTCGGTGTGTCCGGTAATCTGATGACGTTCCATGGCAGTCTCCTTTTCTGATCAGGTTGATGGGGATCGGCGGTTCATTACCCGTTTAATAGACGCGGTGAATGAATCCCGATATTTTAATTGAGATGATAAATGAATTGATCGGAATATACAAGAGAAAACCATAAGATTATCTCAGACAATATATTTTGATTTATATTTATAAGTCGACGCGAATTCTTTGAAGGATACGACCAGGGGCGCGAAATAGGTGCCCTTGAGGGAAGCCATGTAGAAATCCCGCTCCGGAACCGGTTCAATGATCTTCAGAGCTTTTACCGGAAGATCGTGAAGGACGCGCATGTGGGGCACGACAGCGATCCCGAATCCCTGGGCGACCAGGCCGGCAACCACCATGTCCTCCTCAATCTCCATGATACAGTCGGGATAGCCCCCTGCTTTGGCGAAGAGGCCGTCTATAATGTCCCTCAGACCGCTTCGTCTGTTGAAAAAGATCTGCGGATAGGCCAGTGTATCCTTCAGCTTTACGGTGTCCTGAGCGGTGAGCGGATGGTCGGGAGGAACTGCCATTACCAGATCCTGGGACGCAACCTTGACAAAATCTATGGAGGGATCGTCCTTGTATTTGGAACAGAAGGCAACATCAAACTGGCGGTTTTTCAGTCCCTCAATGATTTCCGCGGATAATCCGCCCTCGCTGTGCAGACGGTAGCTGATGTTTTTGTCGGGGTTTGCCTTTATAAATTCCCGCATCAGTCCGGGCACATAGCTTGCCCCCAATACCCGGACACATCCGATGTCGATGGTGCCGTTTCCTGTACCGGTCATCTTCAGATTTGCCACACTGCTGTCCAGATGTGCCAGGATTTCCTCCACATCCTTGAGGAAGACATTTCCCCACCGGGTCAGAACGACATTCCGGCCGTCTTTTTCAAACAGACGTACATTCAGCTCTTCCTCCAGAGATGCAATGGCGTGGCTGAGAGAGGGCTGGGTGATCGACAGCTGCTTGGCCGCCTTGGTGTAGTGCTCCAGATGTGCCAATGTCACAAAATACCTCAGATGATGCAGATTCATGGAAACAGCTCCTTTCATGGGTCAGCGCTTACAGGATGCGTCCTGCGGGAGGACGGGCCCGTAAAAACCTGAATAGAGTCTCCGGATGTGCCGCTGAGGACACAGACCATGAAAACATGTTCTTTTTCACTGAAAAGAAGTCAAAACAGGCCGGAATCAGGCCTTTGTATCTGTCAAAAACCATTATACAATAATTGATAGCGAAAATCTATCAATAGGATGAATAATATGAATTTGTCTTTAATTTAACATGGTAGTAAACTGGAAATAGCGTAAAATAGCGCTCAAAATGTTTCATATGTTTGTGTAAACTGCATAAATTTTTGCTTTATAGAAAGGAGTAAACAATGGCCAGAAAGTACCCCATCACTGTCAGTTCCTGGACACTGGGAGACCAGTGCAAATTCGAGGATCGTGTTATCGCAGCCAAGAAGGCAGGCTACGACGGAATCGGACTCCGCGCCGAGACTTATGTAGACGCTCTTGCAGAGGGACTTCACGATGAGGATATCCTTGCAATTCTTGACAAGCACGGCATGAAATGTACAGAGGTTGAGTACATTGTTC
The DNA here is from genome assembly GCA_946411695.1 of uncultured Lachnospiraceae bacterium. Taxonomy (GTDB): domain Bacteria; phylum Bacillota; class Clostridia; order Lachnospirales; family Lachnospiraceae; genus CAG-791. The sequence continues at coordinate 5,244 of CAMKEX010000145.1, read as the reverse complement.
AGTGGGCAGAGGATAACCGTTCCTACGAGCAGAAATACAAAGAGCAGATGTGCTTCCATATGTGCGAGCTGTTCGGTGTCAAGCAGATCAACTGCGGCCTGATGGAGAATTATTCTGTCGAGCATACAGCTCAGAAGCTCAGAGAGCTCTGCCAGAGAGCAGGCAAGTGGATCATCGGCGTCGAGCCTATGCCTTATTCCGGAATTCCGGATATCAAAAAGGGCTGGGCAGTTGTCAAGGCAGCTGACTGCGAGAACGCAAAGCTGATCCTGGATACATGGCACTGGGTCCGTGCAAATCAGCCCTGCGATCTTGAACTCCTGGCTGATATCCCTGCAGACAAGATCGTCTCCATCCAGATCAACGACGTCTGGGAGAGACCTTATGCAAAGAGCATCCTCAGAGACGAGTCCATGCATGATCGTCTTGCACCCGGAACCGGCATCGGCGCTACCATTCCTTTCGTCAAGATGATCAAGGCAAAAGGCATCGAGCCCGCAGCTCTCGGTGTAGAGGTTATCAGCGACGCCATCCTTGCAAAGGGCATCGAGCAGGCGGCAAAAGAGACTTTCGACGGCTGTGCAGCAGTTCTGAAGGAAGCATGGCCGGAGGCTCTTGAAGGCTGAATTTAACAGACATGCCTGAAGGGCATGTGCGGATTGACAGGAAAACCGGATGTCTTTTTATGGGGGGCTTCCGGCTTTCCTGTCGATAACAAGGTTTTGTTTCACCAGATGTTTAGCAAGCAGAGAGGTAACAGGATGAAATTCAAGAACATGTTTTCTCCGATCCAGATCGGACCGATGCAGGTCAAAAACCGCTTTGTCGTTCCGCCTATGGGCAATAACTTTGCCAACACCGATGGCACCATGAGCGATCAGTCCTGCGCATACTATACCGCAAGGGCAAAGGGCGGTTTCGGCCTCATCACCTTTGAGGCAACTGTCGTTCACAAGGGCGCAAAGGGCGGCCCCAGGAAGCCCTGCCTCTATGATGATTCCTCCATTGACAGCTTCAAGAAGGTCATCGATTCATGTCATGCGGAAGGCGCCAAGGTCTCCATCCAGCTGCAGAACGCAGGTCCTGAAGGCAATGCCAAGAACGCAGGCGCTCCCATCGAGGCTGCTTCTCCCATCGCAGCAGCTGACGGCAGAGACATCCCCGTGGAAGTTTCCACAGAGAAGGTCTATGAGCTGATCAAAGGCTACGGCGAAGCTGCCAGGCGCGCCATGAAGGCCGGCGCGGACGCAGTTGAGATCCATATGGCACACGGCTATCTGGTCAACTCCTTCCTGTCTCCCAGAACCAATAAACGTGTCGATGAGTTCGGCGGCAACTTCGAGAACAGAATGCGTTTCTCCCGCCTGATCATCGAGGAAGTCAAGAAGGCGACAGAAGGCAAGATCGCGATCCTGGCACGAATCAACAGCACCGAGGATATGTTCGGCGGCCTGGACAACCACGATATGTGCGCAGTCGCTGCTTATCTTGAAGAGTGCGGACTGGATGCTCTGCATGTATCCCGTGCCGTTCATATCAAGGATGAGTATATGTGGGCGCCCACCGGTATCCATGCCGGTTTCTCCGCAGAGCTCGTCGCCAACATCAAAAAGTGCGTCTCCATTCCCGTCATCACCGTCGGCCGTTATTCCGAGCCTCAGTTCGCTGAGCAGGTCGTCAAACTCGGTTATGCGGATCTGGTAGCGTTCGGACGTCAGTCCCTGGCTGATCCCGCAATGCCTCTGAAGGCATTTGAGGGCAGACTGGAAGATATGACTCCCTGCATCGCCTGCCTGCAGGGCTGCGTTGCAAATATGTACAAGGGTCAGCCCATCTGCTGCCTGACCAACCCTGTTCTGGGCCGTGAAGTCGAGGGACTTTCCAAGGCAGAAGTCTCCAAGAAGGTCTATGTCATCGGCGGCGGTGTCGCAGGTATGTGCGCAGCATTTACCGCTCAGAAGCGCGGCCACAAGGTCACCCTGTTCGAGGCAGCCGACAAGCTCGGCGGCAACATGCGTCTGGCGGCCTTCCCTCCCGGAAAGGGCGACATCACCAACATGATCCGCAGCTACATCACCAAGTGCGAGAAGACCGGTGTTGAGATCAAGATGAACACCAAGGTCGACCTCGACATGATCAAGGCAGACAAGCCCGATGCAGTCATCCTTGCAACCGGTTCCGAGACCCTGATCCTGCCTTTCATCAAGGGAATCCACAATCCTGATATCGTTCACGGTATGGATGCTCTCGAGGGCAAGCGTCCTGTCGGCCACAAAGTCCTGGTCGTCGGCGGCGGCATGGTCGGTGCTGAGACCGCAGAGTTCCTTGCAGAGCTCGGCCACGATGTCTCCATCGTCGAGATGCGCCACGAGATCGGTCCCGACGTCATCCACGAGCACCGTGTCTTCCTGATGCGTGCCCTGAATGAGTACGGTGTCCAGGAGCTCACCGATGCAGCAGTTCAGGAGATCTTCTCCGACGGCGTCAGCTACAAGAATGCTGCAGACAAGTCCGATGAGACCGTATACGAGGCCAGAGGCTTCGATACCGTAGTCCTGTCCATGGGCTTCGTATCCCGCTACAGCCACCGCGACGCAGACCGCAACGTGGTCTATGATTTCCGCGATGAGATCAAGGCAGTCATTCCCGAGACCTACATCGTCGGTGATGCGGTTCAGGCCAGAAGAGCACTGGATGCAACCAAGGAAGCTTACGACGTTGCAATGAAGATCTGATCGTAACAAAGGTACCGTTCGTTCTTTTGTGATTGAGATCCTTACCATAAAAGAACGGTGCAAATATAAAAAATCCCCTGCCGGGCAGCAGCAAAACGCGATCGTGCGTAATGTTGATACCCGGCACGGGTCAACTGCTTCAGAGGAGAACAGAAATGGAAAACAGAATTGATGGCAGAACCGGACTTCTGGCTCTGTTCGGAACACCCGTAGGTCATTCAGGATCCCCCGCAATGTACAACTGGTGCTTCCGCAAACACGGCCTCAACCTCGCTTACATGGCATTTGATGTCAATATCGATGACATGGAGCAGACCATGAGTTCGGTCAAACTCTGGAACCTGCGCGGCGGCAACTTCACAATGCCCGTCAAGAACATCGCAGCTACCCTGTGTGATGAGATTTCCCCCGCTTCCCGCATCATCGGCGCCTGCAACGTCTTTGTCAACAAGGACGGCAAGCTCTACGGCGATGTCACGGACGGTGTCGGTTTCATCAAGAACCTCTCCGTCAACGGCGTTGAGGTCAAGGGCAAAAAGATGGTCGTTCTCGGCGCAGGCGGCGCAGCAACTGCGATCCAGGTTCAGGCGGCACTTGACGGTGCGGCTGAAGTGGCAATCTTCAACAGAGATGACGAGTTCTACGCAAGAGCAGAGTCCACTAAGGAGAAGCTCGCCAAGGAAACACCCGATGTGAAGGTCACTGTCACACACCTCGAAGAGGCGGACAAGCTCGCGGCAGCAATCAATGCATGCGACATCCTTGTCAATGCTACATCTGTAGGCATGAAGCCTCAGGACGGCATTTCACTTGTTGACAAGGCTCTTCTCAGAAAGGATCTTGTTGTAGCGGATACCGTTTACAATCCTGAGAAGACACAGCTGATTCTCGATGCGGAAGAAGCCGGATGCGCGAAAGCCATCGGCGGCAAGGGGATGCTTCTGTATCAGGGCGCTGTCAACTATGAGCTCTTTACCGGTCTTGAGATGCCGGTAGAAGAGTACCAGGCTTGGCAGGCGGAGCAGGCTAAATAATCATAAGCCCGTTCCACCAATGAAAATCTGGTATGGCTGCCCTGCTGGGCAGCGGGTATAAAAGAGTCTCGTTGACCTGCAGCGCGGACCAATGGGACTGAGTACACCGGATTGTGCGGTTCATCACGCTGAGTACTATGGACAATAAAATCCGGTACAGTAATTTTTTTCAAAGAGGGAGATAAATGAAAGCTAAGAAATATGCTCTTTCCATGATCGCCGTTTATATGGCGTATCTGACACATGGTATCCAGGCTCTGATCTTTTCACAGAACAAGATCAATTTCGCCATTCAGTGGGGCTTTGATATGTCTGATCCCGAATCTGCGGCTTATGCAGCAGGTGTCGCGGCAGTCAGTACTGCAATCGCATGGACCGGCTTCGGTAAGTTCTGCTCCGTCTGGATCGGCGGTGAGATTTCCGACCGTGTCGGCCGTAAGAAACTGATGATCGGCGGCGCAGTCCTCTACGTCATCTGCTTCATCACAATGCTTAAAACCGGCAATGCCACTCTGGCTGCATTCGCAGGCTTCCTGGCTGGTGTTGCTACTTCCGGTTTCTGGGATGCATCCGGTTATCCCGCTGTTCAGGAAGCTTATCCTGCAGCTCCCGGCGCAGCTCTGATCGGTATCAAGTTCTTCGTATCCCTGTCCGGTATGATCTATCCTCTGCTTGCAGTCCGCAACACAGATGCAGGCATGTGGAAGATGAACATTTATATTCCGCTGGTCATGTCCTTCGTAGTCCTTGCCCTTGCAATCATCGCTCCTTATGTCTATGACGATGAGAAGAAGGCTGCTGCATCTTCCGGCGGCAAAGGTTCCAATGAGATCGAAGCTGAGATCCAGGCCGCTAAGGACCGCATGCTCGTCAAGCCCAGCGCATTCGCGAAGTTCTGCGCTTACTTCTATGCATTCCTTTGCATGGCAATCATGTACGGCGCACAGCAGTATACCAAGGCTTTCGGCCAGGCTTATTCCGGACTGACTGAAGTCCAGGCTGCAGGTATGACCACCATCTACACACTTGGTTCTCTCTGCGCAGTTATCTTCTGGGCATTCATGATGGCCAAGCTGAAATGGAATCCGCTGAAGGTTATCATCGTTGACTCCGTGATGACAGCGATTGCTCTGGCAGTCGTTCTGCTCATCCACAACGTAGCAATCGTTTACGCTGCAATCCTTGCCATCGGTTTCTTCTCCGCAGGCGGTGCTCTGCAGACCGGACTCGGTGTTGTTCAGATGTTCAACCCCGGCCCTAAGGGAAGAAATACCGGTATCTACTACACCTTCATGGGTGCTGCCTCCTACCTGATCCCTGTCGTAGCTGCCAAGCTGACCGTGATCTCCGGTGAGGGCGCTGCTGTTTACACTCTGATGGGCATGATGCTTGTTCTTGCAATCCTTGCAACACTGAGCACTCTGTACCTCATTGCACAGCACAAGAAGGTATTCGGAGAGAGCCCGCTGTAAAAA
>CAMKEX010000144.1 GCA_946411695.1 uncultured Lachnospiraceae bacterium | reverse complement strand
GAAGTCCTCGAGGAAAAATGCCCCGTCCCCATCCGCCGCATCGGTGTCCAGGACGAGTTCGGTCATTCCGGCGCCATGAAGGAAGTCATGGAAGACTTCGGTCTCTGTGCCTCCAACATTGTAAAACAGACAAAGGATTTCCTGTCCTGATTACTCAAAGTAAAGCAGACAAAGGATTTCCTGTTCTGATTGTTTAAAGCGCCTCGTTTTATATTTTTACATACCAATCCTATACATATCCCATTAAATTATCCCCCCAAAAAATGCAGAAGTAAGGCCGAAAAGGCACATACTTCTGCATTTTTTTTGCTATATACCTTTTGTCATGGTGCCCATGAAGAAGCAGTCATTTTACGACGGGTAAAAAGTCGAATACAATAAACTTATCAAAAGAAACACGCGAAAACAATCAACAAATAACGTAAAAACGTATCGCGAAAGGAAACACAAAAACAGCACTCATGATCAACCTGACACAGGCAGATGCGGTCATATCGGTGCAGACAAATGAAAAACATAAGGATAACAAAAAGAAAGAGAGCAAAAAAGGAGGAACAAAGATGTCTTACAAAATCGGTTTATGCTATGGCGATGCAATTGGTCCCGAGATCACAAAGGCGACAGAAGTAATGATGAAAGCCGGCGCGGAGAAGGCCGGCCTGGATATTGAGTGGCCTGTATATCCCATGGGCTGGGAAGGAATCAAAAAGTATAACGATCCGGTCCCCCAGGTCACAATCGACGGTCTCAGGGAGTGTGACGCATGGGTATTCGCCCCTCATGACAGTGCGGCATATCCCAAGGAATTCTTCGAGAGAGCCAATCCTTCCGGCACAATGCGCCACGTCTTCGATCTGTATTCCAATGCCCGTCCTGCGAAGGTATATCCCGGTGTCAGCCCCGAGAAGGTCAAGGTCGATCCCAGTTCGGACATCGTTGTCTTCCGCGAGAACAGCGAGGGCGCACTGCCTGACAGAAATATGTACAGAGGCTGGGGCGAGTTCATGCCCAATGAGGACCTTGTCCTTTCAATCAGCGTCACTTCCAGAAAGGCGACAGAGCGCCTGGCCCATGAAGCTTTCAAGTGCGCCATGAAGCGCAAAAAACACCTCACGATCGTCCACAAGGCAAACGTGATCCAGTGGGCATACGGGTTTTTCCGCAGCATCATCAAAGAGATCGGCGCAAGGGACTATCCCGAAGTCAGGGTCGACGACTTCCACATCGACGCCTCCACAGCGCATCTCGTACGCCACATGCAGGACTTTGATGTCATCATCACCACAAACCTGTTCGGCGATATCCTCTCCGATCTGGCAGGTGAACTGACCGGTTCTCTGGGCCTCGGCCCCGGCATCAACACCAACGATCACCAGTGCATGGCACAGGCGGCACACGGTTCCGCTCCGGATATCGCCGGAAAGAATATCGCGAACCCCACAGGCCTGATGCTTTCCGCCTGCATGATGTTTGACTGGCTTGCGACCAACCGCAATGAGCCTAAATTCGCGGAAGCGGCAAAGATCATGGAGAAGGCTGTCCTCGATACAATGGCTGCAGGTGAAATGACACCTGATATGAACGGCACAGAGAGCACCAGCAGCTATGCGGAAAAGATCGCCGAGCGCATCCGCAAGGCATAAGAACAAGAATCGTTCTGGTGTACCGGCGGATCTGCGGGAAAGTCACGGGGGCATGTCCGCACAGGGAAAGGTGATCTCACCTTCCTGCCGCCGGTCTAAAACACCGGCCGTTTCCGGTCAATTTACTCATCCATCAGTAAGGGGGCAAAATGACTACTGAGAAAAAAGGAATATTATTTGAAAATACATATGGTGTTCCGATGTGGATGATCCTGGTTTTCATACTGATCATTTACGCAGGAACATTTACAGGGCTTCTGCCGGAAGACGATATGCTCTCCATCATCGCGATCATGTTCGCGATCGGATTTGTCTTGTATGAGATCGGCGAACGTCTGCCGATCTGGAAGGATTACATCGGCGGCGGTGCGGTCATGGCATTTTTCGGCGCGGCTGCACTGGAATATTACAAGGTACTTCCGGAAAAATACGCGGAAGGCATCACCTTCTTCTATGATGATTTCGGATTCCAGACCGTGTTCATCTCACTGCTGATCACATCTTCCGTGCTGCTGGTCAACCGGAAGCAGCTGATCAAATCCTTTACCGGATACATACCCGCCATACTGGGCGGCGTCATAGCAGCGGCCGTTTTCGGTATCATCGGCGGCATCATCGTCGGAGTGAACCCGATCGAAACGATCTGTCACTATATGCTGCCGATCATGGGCGGCGGCAACGGAGCAGGCGCGATCCCGCTCTCCCAGATGTGGGAAGGCGCCGGAAACGGCGGCGCGGACGCCTATTATTCCAAGGCATTTGCAGTCCTGAATATTGCAAACAATTTCGCGATCCTCGGCGCGGTGGCCCTCAATGCGATCGGCAACCGTTTCCCCAAGCTGACCGGCAACGGCGAGCTGCTGCGGGATGCGGCCGCTATTGAGCAGAAGGTCGGCACGGAAGACTCGAAAGCAAAGATCGCGATCACGATCCGCGAGAGAGCAGGCGGACTCCTGCTCACCTGCACAGTCTTCGCAGTTGCAAGAATGCTGGCAAAACTGGTCCCTCCGATCGGCATGGTTGAAATCCACATGTATGCATGGATGGTCATCCTCTGCATCATCCTCAACCTTCTGGATATTATTCCCGATGTCCTCAAGGAAGGCGCCAAGGAAATGTCCAACTTCCTGACCAAGCCTCTTATGTGCATGTGCATGTGCGGAATCGGTATTGCCTTCACAGATCTGGGCGAATTCCTGATGGCGATCAACCTGCAGACCATCTTCATCGCATTCATGGTCGTCCTCGGTGCGATCATCGGCTCCGGCGCTATCGGAATGCTGTTTGGCTTCAACTTTGTGGAAGGCGCCATCACATCGGGCCTCTGCATGGCAAACCGCGGCGGTTCCGGAGACCTGCAGGTCCTCTCTGCTGGCAAACGTCTCAACCTGATGAGTTATGCACAGATCTCCTCCAGAATCGGAGGCGCGATCGTCCTCATCCTGGGAAGTATCGTCTTCGGCATGGTGGCCGGTATGTAAGAAAAAAATCAGATAAAATGCCTGCGGTGTATGGATCCACACACCGCAGGCCCCTTTGCATTTCCTGCAGCAGTCAGCGTACTGACTGTGGATGAGTAAATAAAATAGAAGTTATAAGTGCCCCCTTTATTATCATTGTAGGCTGATAACCGTGAATGATATAACTATAGATAGAAGGACTGATGATCAAAGAGCTGTTGATGCAATAATGACCGGCACAATAGAGTTGATTGTAAGAAGTGTGGATAAGGACCGCTGTAGATGATACAGCAGAGCAAAACACTAAGAAGACGTGGGTCCTGAACCGGAAGGGAAATGAGTATGGAATTTTCGAAGCTGGAATATATTGTCAAGGTCGCGGAACTGGGAAACATTACCAGGGCCGCGGAAGAGCTTTTTATGACACAGCCGGCCCTCTCGCATTTTATTTCCAGAGTGGAAAAGGAGGAGGGGGTAAAGATCTTTGACCGCTCCTCCAACCCGGTCGCCCTTACCTATGAGGGAGAACGGTATGTAGAGACTGCAAAGCAGATTCTGGAGCTGAACCGCCGGCTGCAGGAGGAGATGGCGCAGGTAGCCTCGGCGAGGAAGGGCAGACTGAGGATCGGGATCCCTCCCCTGCGCGCGGCAGGGATGCTGCCGCGCTTCATTCCGGTGTACGCCGCTGAGTATCCGGAAGTGGAGATCCAGACAGTGGAACACAACTCCAGACAGCTCCGGGAGGACGTCCTGAAGGGAAGCGTTGATTTTGCAATCATGCCGCGTCTGGGAGACCTGAAGGGCTTTGACTGCATCTATCTGTGTCAGGAGGAACTCGTCCTCGCTGCAAAGGAGGGCTTCATCAGGGAGGATCAATACCATGAAGATGAAAAGGGAAGGAGAGTCATCGATTTCAGCACGCTCCGGGATGTGCCTTTTATCCTGCTGAAAAGCGGACACGGTTCCCGCGGCGCACTGGACACACTCTTCGAACTGAACGGTTACAAGCCGCGCATTTTTATGGAGACGACAAACAATGAGACCGCGTTCGGGCTTGCAGCCGTCGGAATGGGCGTCTCCGTCGTGCCCCGCAGTACAGTGGAGACGATCCGCCATGACTATCCGGTCCGGCTCTTTCACCTCTCGGAGAACGGATATTTCTGGGATGTGGTCGCGGTCTGCCGCAAGGGAGAGCAGCTGGGGCTTCTCGCCAGGGAATGTATACTGATGATGAAAGAAGTCTTTGAGGAGCCCGAGGACCTGTCTGATGAAGCCTGATAAAAAAGTGGTGCCTTAGGACAAAAGGCATGAAATACCGGACGGTTTTGTTTTTGATCATATGAAAATCCCCTTTAGCAGCGATCAAGTCTGCTAAAGGGGATTTGTTTTATAGGGGATTTATTCTTCATCGCGCAAGACTCGCGGGGGAGTTTTGAATTATGGCACGGCGCGTGTAATGTGACGGGCGGGTCCTGAACATGTCGATGGAGCCGGGAAGCCCGGATAGTCCGGAATGTCTGATTAGCGGGCATTCACGATGGCTGCCACATGTCCGGCACACTCTTCTGGGGAGGTCAGGATCGGGATCTTGATGCCCGCCTTTTCCAGGGCCGGTTTTGCTCTCGCCATTGTGACCTGGGAAAGGACGATCGCGCTGCAGCCGTCTGCGGCGAGCTCGAGGGCCCTTTGTGCGAGCAGCCGGTCGAAGGTTTCCGTGTCGCCCTGCACCAGATATTCAGCGGCTTCGGCGACGGTACCGTCTTCGAAATCGGGGACAGGGAATCCTTTGTCTTCAGCAGCGCGGCAGATCCCCATGCAGCATGCGGGGACGGCACTCATGTTTGTTCCCATGACACCGATCCTGCCGCCGATGGAGGCGGCTTTTTCCTGCATGTCTCTGTCCACAGTCAGGAGCGGAACCGATACGAAGGGACGGATGTCGTCGATACGCGCGGCGAAAATATTACAGGCGATGACCAGTATGTCGACTTTGGCTTCCTCGGCGTTGAAGACCTGTTTTGCGAACATGCGCATGGCTGCAGGATCCACGCCGCCGTTGCGGTTGACATACTGCAGCATCTCTTCATTAACAAAATTGACGATCTGCGCGCCGGGGACTGCCTTGCGGATGGCCTCGCTGAAGGGGGCTGTGGAACCCAGAGCGGCATGGATCCCGCCGATGCGGACGGGAGAGGAAGTTGTATTGGAGGGTGATGAAGACATGGATACTCCTTTCAACTATTTCGTGATTAAAATAACGTAATATAGATTTTACAACAGCCCGCTGTGCAGGACAAGCTCTGTTCAGCGGGCAGGGGTTTCCGGTTGTATGTGGGTCAGGTCAGGTGTGGTCCCAGTCATATACGGGTCCGGTCGAGTGTGATTCCGGTTACATGTGAACCGGCAGCATAGAGAGTTATCTGTCCATGTACTTGAACCGAAAAGCAAGTCCTGATCAAAGACCCGCCTTACGCAGCATCCACGCTACTTTGCAGCTCTCCTCCAGTTCTTCGCTGCGTCCGAAGGCCTCCATGAGGTCTTTTCCGCAGGTCACCAGGCCGTGGTGGGACAAAAGCCACCCGTATTTGCCCTCGACTCCGCGGGCAAAGGCTTCGAAGAGCGCCGGAGAGCCGGGTTTTTCATAGGGGATCAGTCCGCAGCTGCCCATTTTCATGCGCAGGTAGGGTGTGTGATCCGGCACACAGTCCTCGGGATCCAGGTCCGGAAGGCAGGACCACAGAACGGAAAAAGTGGCATGAGTGTGAATGACTGCCCCGCCGTCGATACCGTCCTTTTGCAGCCGGTCGTAGGCCAGCCGGTGCAGAGGCAGTTCCTTGGAAGGCTTTTTCTTCAGGGCCGCTGCAAGGATCGCCTGTTCTTCACTGTCCGCTGCTGTGAGAACGGAAGGATCAGTCTCCCTGAGGGGGACGGCGGCGAAATCCCCGGGTGTCAGAAAGCCGAAGCAGGTTCCTCCTGCGGTGATGTAGATCATGCCATCGTGCATAAAAGAGAGATTGCCTGTCGTGCCGCTGCCCATGCCCCGGTCAAAATAGCTCTTGGCGATGCGGCAGGCCAGTTCCAGTTTTTCCTGCATATGTTTATCCTCCGTGAGAAACATAGTCTTTTGTCTTGTATTGCATAAGATCCGCGGGCGGGTGCCGCAGGAACTGTTTTAGGCTTTACAGTGCAGTCAGAGCCAGTGCGCGGCCGAAAAAGTCCTCCTGGCCGAAGTTTCCGGATTTAAGGACAAGCCTGATCTTCGGGTTGTCCACGGGAGTCATGACAGGTACGCCGGGAGCCACGGACGCTCCGATCCGGTATGCTTTGTAGCCGAGTGCCTTCGTGACGGCACCGGAGGTCTCGCCTCCCGCCGCGATGATCCTCGTGACTCCGTTCTGCATAGCCCAGGCGGCTGTCTGTGCCAGTGTGTCCTCGATCTGTGCCGCGAGCTGTCTGCCCGCTTCATTTCTCTTTTTCTGCAGGCCCTCCGGTGTGTCGTAAGAGTAAATAAGAGGTGCCTGATCCGTGCCCATCTGCTCCCAGATGGAAGCAGGAGTCTGGCTGCCGTCGAGAATTGCGGCATCGGACAGACGGAGAGAGTTTCCTCCGTTGGCTTCGTACCAGAGTGTCTGGGCGTGTGTGGCCGTGCTGCAGCTTCCGGCGACGATCACAGCGGGACCCTCTGTGCCCCGGTAGACAGTCTCGGGCGCGTCCTGTGTCCGCAGGTGCCGGGCGAGCTCAGTCAGGATGCCGCTGCCGCCTGTCAGAAGTGTCATATCACCGAACAGAGCGACAATGCGGGATGCGTCATCCGCATCGACGTAATCGGGAATCAGGTACCAGTGGTTCCTGTCCTTTTTGAAATCATCGATACGCGCGCGAAGTGATTCGTCCGCTGTATGCAGCTCATCGGCATGGATCTCCAGGGAATCGTATCTGCCCTGGGGCTCCATAAGGAGACGGATCCGGCTCTCCCGCATGGGAGTAAGGGGGTGGTCTTTCATGGGGCTCTCTGCGAGCGGCAGGCCTTTTACATAAAGGATGCCTTCACGGACGATCCTCTCATTGGCAGGCAGAGCGGGACACAGAATCGTTCCGTCGGTATCCAGATCTTCCAGTACAGCGTCCACGATAGGTCCGATATTGCCCTCAGGCGTAGAATCAAATGTGGAGCAGTACTTTACATAAAAATGTGAGGCGCCTGCGCCGCGAAGCCAGCGGATTGCGGAAAGAGAATCCGCCACAGCAGCCGACGTCTCCTGCGTCCTTGATTTGAGTGTGATCACAGCCGCTTCCACGTCGTCCGGCAGTTCATAGTCCTCTCCGGGAATCTCGCTGAGCAGGATCGTGTTCATTCCACCCGCCGCAAGGAAGGATGCCGCATCGCTCCCGCCGGTGAAATCATCCGCTATACACCCCAGGATCAGGCTGTTTTTCTTTACAGTTCCCATTCCGGCCTTTCTCCTTTCATATCTTCGTTACACGCTTGCAGCGCTTTATTAACGTAACGGTTTTCATAACGGCAGAGTATTTTTACAATCTCTGCTTTTTTATTATAGTAATAAAGTGTACAGCGAATGTATAATGCTCTTTTTTTCATGGGCACTATGCATTTTCTGACATCCCTGACGCGTAAAAGGATCATTCGGCAGAACCGGTCTCTTCAATGCCCTCATAAACTTATAAACAGGAGCCCGGCACTTTCGCACATTTTTGGGAAACATGGATACAGAACGGAGTCATAAATATAATCTATAGAAAATTGAGTAAAAAATTATTGTTATTGTTAAAGTAATATCTATGGTTGATTTTGACCTTTTGTACATATATAATTGAATCAATAGAAAATGACAACAAAAATACATGGCATTCATAACATTGAAGCATGGAAATCTGTTGTTGCAGCCATGGATCCCGGGGAAAATAAATGGTTGTGAGAACCGGGCATATTTAACTGGTTTCGCTCCATCAAAAGCAAGACCACAACATGTTTTCTGCAGATGCTTAAGGAGGTAAAAATGAAACAGTATTTTGATCTTAAAGGAAGAGTCGCGATTGTAACCGGATGCTCCGGCGGACTTGGTGTACAGATGGCGAAAGCACTTGCAAATCAGGGAGCGGTCATTGTCCCGATCGCCCGCAGACAGCAGAAAATCGAAGAAGTTGCCGACGAAATCCAGGAGGAGTTCGGTGTTGAGACTTTCCCTGTCCGCTGCGACATCACAGACACACAGATGGTCGAAGAAGTGGTCGACAAGGTCCTGGAAAAATACGGAAGGATCGATATCCTGATCAACAACGCAGGCACAGGCGCAGTCGCTCCCGCGGAGGATATCACCGACGATCAGTTCTCCGGTGAAATGAATGTCGACCTGTTCGGCACCTTCAAAGTAGCCCGTGCCGTAGCCAAGAAGGCCATGATTCCCGCCAAATACGGCAGGATTATCAACATCGCTTCCATGTACGGTCTTGTCGGCAACAAAATCGCCGGCTCTGCACCCTACCATGCAGCCAAGGGCGGCGTTGTCAACCTGACCCGCGCGCTTGCGGCAGAGTGGGGAAAATACGGCATCACCGTCAACGCAATCTGCCCCGGCTA
>CAMKEX010000143.1 GCA_946411695.1 uncultured Lachnospiraceae bacterium | reverse complement strand
GAGCCATGCACGTACAAATTCAGGCACGGTCACTTAGAGCCTGCGCCGCAAGGCGCTATGCAAGGAGAATGACATGCCCCCGCAGAAAAAGCGGGGGCATGATTTGTAAAAAAAGAAAATAACATGTGCGGTATATAAACAATACCTGTAAAATAGGTGTATGACTTTTATGTACACGACCGTGCAAGGCACAGTCTGCCTGAGGAGGGAAAAGAGTGGGACACAGGATCCGGATCGAAAACAAAAAAGAGGGCACAAGCATTTTGCAGGCACTGCAGGCCCAGGGAGAATATATCCTGGCTCCCTGCGGCGGTAACGGGACCTGCGGCAAGTGCCGGGTCCGTTTTGTCCAGGATCCGCCCGCTCCATCGCAGGCAGAACGCAAGGTCCTGACAGAAGCGGAGATCGCGGCAGGCGTGCGCCTTGCCTGCAGGACTGCAGCCGTGAATGGCGCTGTCATTGAAATTGAGGCAGGGGACGAGAAACAGATGGACGTTGCGTCCGGCTTTGCTCTGAAAGGAGCACTGGTTCCCGGCCCGTCACAGAAAGAAACTGAGGAAGGCGGAATCATTGCAGCTGTCGATATCGGGACGACAACGATCGCAATGTCCGCTGTGGACACCGCAAGCGGACGGATTCTGGGGACTTCCACAGGCATTAATCACCAGAGAAGCTGGGGGGCTGATGTCATCAGCCGGATGGAGGCTTCCAATCAGGGGAAGGGCGGCCTGCTGCAGAAGAGCATACGCGCGGATCTGGATCTGCTGCGGGAAGAGCTGGGGCTGGCGCAGGATACCCGGATGGTGATCAGCGGAAATTCGACCATGGAACACCTGCTGCAGGGACTTTCCTGCGAAACCCTGGGAGTTGCCCCCTATACACCGGTCGATATCTCCCTGCATGAATATGAAAACATGACGATCCTTCCGGGAATCAGTACTTTTGTCGGCGCGGATATTGTGAGCGGCATCGTGGCCTGCGGGATCGATCAGAGTGAGGAAATCTGTATTCTCGTAGACCTGGGCACCAATGGCGAGATGGCGATCGGAAACCGTGACCGCATCATATCGGCGTCCACGGCGGCCGGCCCCGCTTTTGAGGGCGGCAATATCAGCTGCGGCGTCGCGGGCATCCCGGGTGCGGTCAGCAGTGTGGAGATCACTGACGGCGAGGCCCGGGTGGAGACGATCGGGAATCTGCCGCCTGCCGGTCTTTGCGGGACGGGTGTTCTGGAGACTGTCTACGAACTTCTGAAGGAGGAACTGGTCGATGAGACCGGCCTTCTGGATGATGAATATTTTGACGACGGCTTCCCGGTCGCGGAAGGGATTGTGTTTACCAACAAGGATGTCCGTGAGGTACAGCTGGCCAAGTCCGCTGTGCGCGCGGGACTGGAGGTCCTGCTGCAGGAGTACGGAGCAGACTATGATCAGATCGGAAAGCTCTATATTGCCGGCGGCTTCGGCCAGAAGATCAATCTGGAGAAGGCGGTCGGGATCGGCCTGCTGCCGGAGGAACTGCTGGACAGGATGGTCTCTGTAGGCAACAGTTCCCTTGCCGGCGCCGTGATGGCGGCCTGCGATCCTTCCGTCCTCGAGCGCATGCGCGCTGTCGGAGAGAATGCAGAGGAAACCTCCCTGGCGGAGAACCCTCTCTTCAGCGACCTTTACATGGACAACATGTTTTTCCCGGAACAGGATTGATTTTCTGCCCGACAGGATATTCTTTCGGAACAGGATGGATCGTTCTTCTGCCGGGCAAGATGTTTTTTCCGGAACAGGGCTGATCTTCAGTATGGAAGAAGTGATTTTGGAGGAGGGGGAGATGACAAAAGAAACAGCCGCTGCGCTGGCAGAGGAGATCGGATTTAAGGGCAGAGGCATTTTTGAGACGAAGGAATTGAATTTTCTCAAAGAAGTCCGCGATATGTGCAAGGCCAACAAATGCGGCAATTACGGAAGACTCTGGACCTGTCCGCCTGCCTGCGGAACCCTTGCGGACAGCAGGAAAAAGGCGAAGCGGTTTAAATGGGGGATTGTTCTGCAGACGACTGCGCAGATGGAGGATGAGTTCGACGGCGAAGCGATCGAAGAAGCCCAGGAGACACAGCGCGTGCGCTTTCTGCAATATGTCTGCCGTCTGCGTGACATGGGGGAGGATGACTTTCTGCCCATGGGAAGCGGAGGCTGCGGACAGCAGTGTACCGCCTGCACCTATCCGGATGCGCCCTGCCGTTTTCCCGACAGAGCATTTACTTCGATGGAGGCCTACGGACTTCTGGTCACGGATGTATGCAAAAGCGCGGATACTCCATACTATTACGGCAGAAATACCGTTACTTTTACGAGCTGTGTATTATTTAGATGATTTTACAGGCTGCGTTTATGCGCTTTCTGCCTGAAAAACCGGGTCACTGTCCGGTCGGGTCGCGACCGGTAACAATTGGGATTTTTATCGGATAAGTGCGGGATTGGCAGTTTTTCTATTTTTTCTGGTATTTATTTTTTGCGGAATGAACGGATTTCAGGAAAAACGGGGGCGTAAGGAAGTCCGCACGCGCCGGAACACCCCTTCCGCAGGGGCATGCGGAAGCTCTCAGACCCTTTTACAACCCAAAAAAAATACCAAACAAAATACAGAAAATCTGAAAATCCCAAGAGGCGGCGAACTATAATACAAGCATCTGAAGGAGCTGATCCTGGAACTGATTTGTATGGCGGGAACCACAGGCTGTACAGGCAGATCTTCTTCAGCCCGGGGAAAGCAGTGGAAATATAAACCTTTAACTTTTTAAAAATAAACGCTTTTAAATCTGAATGGAATGTTGTAAGTCTTGAATGTCAAGGAGGCGGAACATGGAAAAGATCAATATGATGAAATGGGTTGATGATGCAATCGCAGCAGAGAAGAAGCAGGGATTTCTGGTACTGTCCTTCCCCGCGATCCAGAAAATGGGAATCAGTGTCAAGGAACTGGTGCAGTCCAGTGACCTGCAGGCGCAGGCTATGAAGATCGTCGCGGACCTCACTCCGGAGGCATGCGGATCTGTTTCTATGATGGACCTTTCCCTGGAGGCAGAGGCTTTTGGCTCTCAGGTCGTTTTCTCGGATGATGAAGTTCCGACTATCATCGGAAGCATCGTGGAGGAAGAGGAAGAGGCGGAGGAGCTTGAGATTCCCGAGATCGGCGCCGGCCGCACACAAATCTATATCGACGCAATCGAGAAGGCTGTCAAGCTGATCACTGACCGTCCGGTCTTCGCGGGTGTCATCGGACCCTTCTCTCTGGCAGGAAGACTGATGGATGTCACAGAAGCCATGATCTACTGCTATGAGGAGCCCGATATGGTTCACACGCTTCTCGACAAGGTTTCTCAGTTCATCATCAAATATATCAACGCCTATAAGGCTGTCGGTGCCAACGGCGTCGTCATCGCGGAGCCTCTTGCAGGCCTGCTCGGTCCCGACCTGGCTCAGGAATTCTCCGGCGATTATATGAAGAAGATCGTGGAAGCTACCCAGGAAGATGATTTCCTGATTGTCTACCACAACTGCGGCAACAGCGTAATTCCGCAGATCGACTCCATCATCAACAACGGCTGCCGCGTATTCCACTTCGGCAACGCAATCGATATGGCAGATATGATGCCCCTGATCCCCGAAGGCAAGATCGCCATGGGCAATGTCGATCCTTCCAGCAAGTTCCGCAACGGCTCGGTCGAGGATGTCAAAGAGGCAACCCTCAAGCTGATGGAAAAATGCTCTTCCTACCAGAACTTTGTTCCTTCCTCCGGCTGCGACATTCCGCCTATGACACCCTGGGAGAATATTCAGGCATTCTTTACTGCACTGAATGAATTCTACGCGTAAAGGAAGCACAGAGGATCTGCCGGGTTATAGTCCACGGCCTTGCCGGGGCGTGGACTGCAGTTCTGCAGGATTAGTCGGAACAGCAATGTTCCATTTTATCTAAAAAAAATACCAATATCGGCAAGTAGATATGCTATAATACCGATAGTCAGAAAAATTGAAAAGCATCTGCAGTGCTCTTCGGAGCCTGACAAGGAATCCGGTTCAAAACCGGAGCAGCCCCCGCTACTGTAAGGCAGACAAAGTCCCTGCCTGCGGCTTTTCCAGGCCGCAGGAGTCACTGGAACAGACCGGTCTGAATGCGTTTCGTATTCACAAAGGTCCTTCCGGGAAGACGGGACAGAGGATGAAGCCAAGCCAGGATACTTGCTGCAGGTGCAGACAGGATACCATGTTCGGTGGGAACATCGGTGATATGATGGAATTGCGGGGGTATTGTCGCGTTATGCGGCGAAATGCCCCCTTTTTCTGTTTCCACCACACCCGGTTTATATTACGCCGCACCTGCACCGAGTGTATTCCTGTCATTTACGATCGTCAGCTCTGTTAAAAATTCCCGGTTTTTAACATGTTGAAATAAAGAAGCAAGGATAAAAGGCGGCACTCTCCAGCCGCTTTTTGTCTGTCTTCTGACAGCTGTACCGAAGTGTACCGGTCAGAGAGACCGGGCCGGCTGCAGCCGCTCGGGAGGACCGGAGTTTATACAGAGCCGGAAACAGAAAAGGAACTGATAACATGTATATATACAACAGGAGGAAAGTCATGAAAAGGAAACTGACAGCGATATTGCTGGCCTCCATGCTGACCGGCGTGCTTCTGGCAGGCTGCGGCGGCGGAAGCAATGCAGGCACGCAGAGCAGCCCGGCGGCGGACAATGCCGGTTCGGCTGTATCTGAAGCGGGCAGCGGGACTGTGACGGAAACGGCTGATGCAGCGCCTGCAGCAGAGGAAACATCTTCTGCAGCCGGTACAGCCGCAGAGACTGAGTCAGCAGCTGCCCCGGCAGCAGAGACAGCTTCAGCGGCAGCCACGGCGGCAGAGACTGCCTCAACAGCCGGCACAGCCGCAGAGACAGCGGCAGCAGCTGATACGGCGGCAGAGACAGCAAAAACAGATGAGGAGCTTGCGGCAGAGTGCGCAGCTCTGATCGACAAGATCTATGTGCAGGAGCGCACAGAGACAACGGATGATGACATCGCTGCGGCGAGAGCTGCATGGGATGCTCTGACAGATGCGCAGAAGGCTATGGTGGAAGGCGAAGAGGCGGATCCCGACTACTTCGGCCGCGACACCGGAGATGCCTCGGCGGACGATCCACTCAATGCGGATGAGATCGGAGAGAACGAGCTGCTTGTCGTCAGCTTCGGCACTTCCTTTAACGAGAGCCGTGCGACCGACATCGGCGGCATTGAGAAGGCCCTGCAGGAAGCCAACCCCGACTGGTCCGTGCGCAGAGCATTTACCTCTCAGATCATCATCAACCACGTGCAGGCCCGTGATGACGAAGCCATCGACAACATCGACCAGGCACTGGCCCGCGCAAAGGAAAACGGCGTCAAAAATCTTGTCATTCAGCCCACGCATCTGATGCACGGCGCAGAGTATGACGAGCTTTCCGCAGCAGTGGATGCTGTCAAGGCTGACTTTGAGAATGTCATCATCGCGGAGCCCCTTCTGGGCCAGGTCGGTGAAGATGCTGCGGCCGTTAATGAAGACAAGGAAACTGTCGCAAGAGCAGTTGTTGCGGAAGCAGTCAAGGACGCCGGATTCGAGAACCTGGAAGCGGCAGAAAAAGACGGAACCGCTTTTGTTCTCATGGGCCACGGCACTGCACACGTCGCCAAGGTGACCTACAGTCAGATGCAGACCATGATGGACGAACTCGGCTATAAGAACGTCTTTATCGGCACGGTAGAGGGAGAACCCGAGGAAACCTCCTGCGAAAACATCATCAAAAAGGTCAAAGACGCCGGATTTAAGAAGGTCGTTCTCCGTCCCCTCATGGTCGTCGCAGGCGACCACGCCAACAACGACATGGCGGGTGACGAAGAGGATTCCTGGAAGAGCATGTTCACGGCGGACGGCAGCTTTGACAGCGTCGACTGCCAGATTGCAGGTCTTGGAAGGATCGCGGATGTAGAGGCGGTTTATGTCGCGCACACGGCATACGCCATGGAAGATGCGTCCTTGAATGCGGATTCTGCAAAGACAGAGGAAGATGCAGACAAGAAGGATGAGACAGCAGATAAGACGGATGAGGAGCTTGCGGCAGAGTGCGCAGCTCTGATCGACAAGATCTATGTGCAGGAGCGCACAGAGACAACGGACGACGACATCGCCGCGGCAAAGGCTGCCTGGGATGCCCTGACGGATGAGCAGAAGGCTATGGTGGAAGGCGAATCCGCGGATCCCGATTACTTCGGCCGCGACACCGGCGACGCCTCTCTGGATGATCCGCTCAATGCGGATGAGATCGGAGATAACGAGATGCTGGTCGTCAGCTTCGGCACTTCCTTCAACGAGAGCCGCGCGACCGACATCGGCGGCATCGAGAAAGCCCTGCAGGCGGCATATCCGGACTGGTCTGTCCGCAGAGCATTCACAGCCCAGATCATCATCAACCACGTTCAGGCCCGTGACGGCGAAGTCATCGACAACGTCGAGCAGGCACTGGCTCGCGCAAAGGAAAACGGCGTCAAAAATCTCGCTATTCAGCCCACACACCTGATGCACGGCGCTGAATATGATGAACTTATGGCGGCTGTCGAAGCGGCAAAGGCGGACTTTGCGACTGTCAGCGTCTCGGAGCCTCTCCTTGGCGAAGTCGGTGAGAGCGAAACGAACGTTAATGAGGACAAGGAAGCTGTCGCCAAGGCAGTGGTAGAAGAAGCTGTTGAGACAGCCGGTTTTGACAGTCTTGATGCAGCAGAAAAAGACGGTACCGCATTTGTATTCCTGGGCCATGGCACAGCACATGCCGCAAAGATGACCTACAGCCAGATGCAGACCCAGATGGAGAAACTTGGCTATAAGAACGCCTTCATCGGTACTGTGGAAGGTGAGCCCGAAGAGACCTCTTGTGAAAACGTCATCAAAAAGGTCAAAAAGGCAGGCTATAAGAAAGTTGTTCTCCGTCCCCTCATGGTCGTGGCCGGCGACCACGCCAACAACGACATGGCAGGCGATGAAGAGGACTCCTGGAAGAGTATGTTCACAGCAGACGGCAGCTTCGACAGTGTCGACTGCCAGATCGAAGGACTCGGCCGGATTCCGGAAGTGCAGGATCTCTATGTTGCACATATGTTAAATGCAATCGATGGTCTGGATCCCACGGCAGCCGCCGCTGAGACTGCGGAAGAGACTTCCGAAGACAAAGCGGAAGAGGCCGGAAATGCTCCGATCGAGGACGGCACCTACACAGCCACCTTCAAGACAGACAGCAGCATGTTCCATGTAAACGAAGCCAATGACAGCAAGGGAACCCTGACTGTCGAAAACGGCAAGATGACCATTCATGTCAGCCTTGTCTCCAAGAAGATCACCAATCTCTTCCAGGGCACAGCCGAGGAAGCACAGAAGGAAGGCGCTTCGATTCTCGAGCCTACGACAGACGAAGTGACTTACAGCGACGGTGAGACAGAAGAGGTCTATGGATTTGATATTCCCGTACCGGCACTCGGCGAGGAATTTGACTGCGCCATCATCGGCGAAAAAGGCAAGTGGTATGACCACAAGGTAACTGTCTCGGATCCCGTCAAGGCGGAATAAAAATCGGGATTGAGAAGATTATGATTTCAGGCATGCCTGTGCACGGATGCGCCCTGTATGCTGTGGAGCTGAATCCCTGATTAAGGGGGAGTAAGATCCCTGAATAAAAAAAGACAGCGGCATGATCAGACTTAGGTCCGGTCATGCCGCTTTATCATTGCGTCCCGACCAAAACCACAACAATTCGAAAAAGCATGCCTTTAGTCACGATTTATGACGAAATTCGAAATTTCGGCGAAATGACGAAAAAATGGAATACGCTTTTGCGGAAAACCCATTTATAGCGCGGTTCTATGCGGATTTTAGATGTCAAAAAAATGGACATACACACTGTTATCCACAGGGAATGTGGATAACTTGAGTTGGATTTTTTATGAGATGCAGGTATATCATATTGCCGGAAGCGCAAGGGAAACAGATTTTGATAACTGCCGCAATAACAGAAAACAGAACGGAGGACAAAATGGATTACAGAGAATTAGTCAGAAGAGAATGCCCGGATATGGAGCCGATCGTCTGTGAGACGGCGGCGGAGACATTTTTCAGAAAGGAGCTTCTGGCGAAGGGACCCGACCCGGACAGGGAATATTCCATCGAGGACTTTCGCGCGCTGCCGGAAGGGCTGCGGGCGGAACTTGTAGACGGGAAACTGATCTATCTGGAAGCGCCGACGAGGCTGCATCAGGAAATCGCAGGGGAAATGTATCTGGCCGTTGCAAACCATATTAAATCAAAGGGCGGGAAGTGCAAGGTTTATATACCGCCCTTTGACGTCTATATCAGCGGGGATCATTCCAGGGTTCTGGAGCCGGACCTCACAGTTGTATGCGACAGAGACAAACTCAATAAAAGGGGCTGCACGGGAGCGCCGGACTGGGTCGTGGAAGTCACTTCGCCTTCCACGAGGAAGAGAGATCTGGGGAAGAAGCTGTTCTTATACCGGGAAGCGGGAGTCCGTGAATACTGGATCATCAATCCCGAGAACAGGACGGTTATTGTCTATGCTTTTGAGGCAGAAGAGGACGCGGCCTTCTATACGTTTGACGATGAGATTCCCTGCCGCATTTTCCCTGATCTCAAAATCCGCCTGTCGGATGT
>CAMKEX010000142.1 GCA_946411695.1 uncultured Lachnospiraceae bacterium | reverse complement strand
TCTGTATTGCAGAGAAACGACATAATAACGCGTTTCGGGGGTTTGGGTTTCGAAACATAATATGGCATTTTTCAACAGCGCGATCACAGTATTGCAGACACTGGTTGTAGCCCTTGGCGCAGGTCTCGGTATCTGGGGAGCTATTAACCTGCTGGAAGGTTATGGCAACGACAATCCCGGCGCGAAGTCGCAGGGAATGAAGCAGCTGATGGCGGGCGGCGGAGTCGCTTTGATCGGCACGACGCTGGTACCGCTTCTTTCGGGCCTGTTTGGTTAAGACACGGGAGGTAACGCCTTTTGAACACAATTCTCGAACAGATTACGGAATGGCTCAAAGGGATGCTCATTGACGGCATCATGAACAATCTGTCGGGGATGTTCGACGCGGTCAACCAGCAGGTTGGCGACGTGGCGGCTCAGGTAGGGAGAACGCCCTCGGCCTTTTCGCCGGGGGTCTTCTCCATGGTACGGAACGTGTCAGAGTCCGTCATCATCCCGATTGCAGGCATGATCCTGACATTTATCGCCTGCTATGAGCTGATCCAGATGATTATCGATCACAATAACCTGTCCAACTTTGAGACCTGGATTTTCTTCAAATGGGTCTTCAAGACCTTCGTGGCAGTTCTGCTGATCACGAACACTTTCAACATCACCATGGCTGTCTTTGATGTGGCCCAGCATGTGGTGAACGCCAGTGCCGGGATCATCTCCGGCAGTACGGCGGTAGATGCGTCCACTCTGGAAAGCATGCGGGAGACACTGGAGGAAATGGAACTCGGACCGCTTCTGGGATTGTTCCTGCAATCTTTTGTGGTGCAGCTCTGCTCCATGATCCTGTCGGTCGTGATCTTCGTCATCGTCTATGGCCGTATGGTGGAGATCTATCTCATGACCAGTCTTGCGCCGATCCCGTTCGCAACCTTCGGGAACCGGGAACAGAGCCAGATCGGGCAGAACTATCTCCGGTCACTCTTTGCCCTCGGCTTCCAGGGCTTCCTCATCATGATCTGTGTGGGCATCTATGCGGTGCTCGTGCAGACAGTATCCTTCTCGGATGACATTATCGCATCCATCTGGGGTGTGATGGGGTACACGGTGCTGCTGTGCTTCTCCCTGTTCAAGACGGGAGGTCTGGCCAAGAGCGTGCTGAATGCCAGGTAATAAATTATGCCGAGGCATTCATAATTATCAGCGTAATCACGCATGAACTATAGTGAAAGTATCGGCCTAATTCTGAGTTACTTTATCCTTTCTGGTATAGTGTGAGCTGTAGTCAGGCAATACGACTTACAGAAAGGAAACGCCTATGAAATTTAATGAAAAAGCTTTTCGTCAGCTTGCTGACGAAACTGTAACCGCGGTCATTCGATTGGGCACCACGTCCCATGTGGTGCTTGACCGATATCCCCGCTTCACGGATCTTCTGGTAAACCATCTGAAGAGCATTGACTCTTCTTTCAATCTTGAGGAATGCCTGGATTGGGTTAACACCATGGAACACGATCCTCCCATGTCCTTAAACACTTCCTATATCGAATGGAAAGCTTTGCACCGATTCATTCACCTTTTGTCAGAGCAGAAGGCAGGTACTCTTGATCACTGGCAGCATTACCCTAGCCAAAAGCTGAAGGAACCTGCGTCTGATGAGTTTTGTGATGTCCTGCAAGCCTATGAAAAGGCACTGAATAACGAAGGCTTCAAGGTTGAAACTGCACGAACTTATGCATCGATTGCGAGGAAACTGCTACTGTTTTTGGAGGAAGAAGGAATTGCCCGCATTGCTGACATCCGTCATGACTCACTTCGGGATTATCTTAAATCCTCCCGATTCGATAATCGTCTTACAAGCGGCATTGCGAATGAAGTCAGTCGCATTCGAAAGTTCATTTTGTTTCTTGAAGATAAAGGGCTAGCTTCCACGGAAAGCCTTCACAATGCACTTCCCAGGATCAAGAAGCGGGGCGAACGAATCATAACAACAATCAATGAGACAATCGAAGCGGATTTAATGGAAGATGAACCCAAAAGCCTGGTAAACAAAAGAGATCAAGCCATTCTCCTACTGGCTCTCCATACCGGATTACGGGGCTGTGACATTCGGGCACTGAAGTTTCAAGACATCAGCTGGGAAACAGAAACCATACACCTCCGCCAGCAAAAGACAGGGGCGGATCTTGTTGTGCCGATCGATAGTGCAACGCAGAATGCGATTATTGATTACGTACTTCATGAGCGACGCGAATGCTCTCTGGAGTACATTTTTATTACAGCAGTCGGCCCTGCGAAAAAACTGGCCCGACGCCAATACCGTATAAAATACAGAGCTAAAGGTACGGATTCTTTTGAGCAGCTTCCTCATGACGGGCTCCATATTTACCGCAGGACATTTGCGTCGAGGCTTCTCGAATCAGGAGCGTCATTGTATGTTATCTCGGAGATGCTTGGTCACATCAACAAGAATTCTGTGCGGCCATATCTATCTACCGATGAAACAAAAATGAAACGCTGTGCTCTGTCTCTTGCAGGGATTCCGTGTGCAAGAAAGGAGTATGCAGATGTTTAAAAGCAGATTTGGACCTGACATAGAAGACATGCTGCTCATTCGGCGCAGAGCAGGATATCAGCTGAAATTTATCGATTACTTCCTTTCAGAATTCGATTCTTACTGCGCTGATAACTATCCGAAGGATTCCCTGCTCACACGTGAAATCGCTGAAGGTTGGATTCACGCCACCGATTCAGAATCCCATGCTCATATGGCGAGACGAGTTCAGACGATGAAGCATATCGGCGAGTATCAACAAGCCCTTGGATTAAACTCGTACGTTCCGGATTACAGCGTCAAGATCCCCAAGGCAGAAGAGCCACATCTTTTTTCAGATGAACAACTGCGGCTCTTTTTTGAAACCGTTGACGCAGAAATCCGTCCAACCGAAACTTATCCTTTCAAGGATGTGTTGTTTCCCGCACTTTTTCGCCTCATTTACTGCTGTGGTCTCAGGGTATCGGAGGCTTGCAACCTTCGTATTGAAGATGTTGACCTCCAACGTGGCATGATTACAGTACTCAATGCAAAAGGCGACTGCGACCGTGAACTCCCTCTCAGCGACGATGTCAGAAACCTTTGCTTTCGGTTTGACGATTGTTATAAAGAGCTGCTTCCGGACCGACGTTACTTCTTCCAGCCAAACAAGGAGCGCAATCGGATGACAAGCTATGAAGTCGGACATGTTTTCCAGGCGGTACTGAAAAAATCAGGATTAGATAACTGTCCGGGGAAGCGTTTTACTCCTCATGGTCTCAGACATCTGTTTGCAGTGCAGAACATCAGGAAATGCGCCGAAGCGGGCGAAAACTTTTATAACTGGATGCATTATCTCAGCCGGTACATGGGGCATAAGCATATCCGCTATACCCTTTACTACCTGCACATCACTTCTCAACTGTTTCCTGTTTATCAGGAACAACTGGCTGTTCTTACAGCGGGAATCGGGGTGACATATGCGGAAGAATAAGAAACCTCCAAAGAAGATGTTCTTTATCTTCGTAAATGACTTTTTTAACACTATGAGAAGCGAGCTCCACAGTGAACGAACGATAGAAACCTATCGACAATCCCTAAACGCTTTCCGTTTTTATCTGTCGGAAAAGTACGGAAAAGGAGTTGATCAGATAACCATCGATTTCGTTACGGAGCAGATGATCCGGGACTTTCTCGTAAGTGTCGCCGACAGTAACAGCGTTGGGACGAGGAATGTTCGTCTCTCTGGTATAAAGGCGTATTTGAAGTATGTTGCTACGAGGGACATGGAGGTGGTTCCCCTCCAGATCGCAGTTTCAGCCATAAAAGCAAAAAAGGTTTACCCCAAGAAGCACAACTGGTTAACCCGGGAAGAAGTTGATCTGTTATTAGCTCAGCCAGAACAAACAAAAGTCGGGATTCGTGACCGCTTTATCATGCTGGTTTTATTCTCAACAGGAATGCGGCTTGCCGAAATGCGGTCTGTCCAGCTTAAGGACATCATCACGGATGAAAAGTATCCGTATATCAGGGTGATTGGAAAAGGGAATAAATCTCGTATCATACCAGTTCCAGAAGCATCCTTTATGGAGAATTACAGATACTATCGGCGCTTATATCATCCAGAAAACGATCCCGACGGCTTTTTGTTTTATCCTTCTGCCAAAGGGCGGTACGAGATGATGTCTGAGGATAACGTCCAGAGAGTGCTGAAAAAATATGGAGATAAGGCCAGAACACAGAAACCTAACCTGCCTGTAATACACCCCCATTTATTCAGGCATTCTTATGGTGCACAGTTATACCGACAAGGTGTTTCGCTCCCTGAAATAGCAAAGCTTCTTGGACATGAAGACATTTCCACCACCGAGATTTATGCGGAAACAGATCCTGAAATGGCTGCTAAGGCGATCTCAAAAATGCTTGGAACAAGACCGGTAAGAAAATGGGACTTCCTTACCGAAGATGAAAAACTGAAACTATTAGGCTTAAAGTAACTCAGAATTAGACCGATACTTTCGTGTAACAATCGCATGTCAATGCGTTATTGAGACCGAATATCGGTCTTATTTTTTACCTGGCATTCATGACTTTAGGCCGATATCGGCCTAACGTGCTCTCAGCGCATTGAGCCTGAATCAGAAAATCCATTTTTGCAGTAGAAACCATGAACGCCGGTGCATCCGGCAGAAAGGAGGGAACGGCTTTGGCTGCGTATATCCCGGTCCCGAGAGATTTATCAAGGGTCAAGTCCAAGGTGTTTTTCAACCTGACGAAACGGCAGCTCATCTGCTTTGGCGGCGCAGCGCTGATCGGTGTTCCGGCCTTCTTCCTGATGAAGAAGGTGACAGGAAATATCAGCCTGTCCGTCATGTGCATGATGGTCCTTATGCTGCCGCTGTTCTTCCTCGCCATGTATGAGCGGGACGGACAGCCCTTTGAAGTCGTTGCAAGGCACTTTATTGAAAGCAAATTCATCCGCCCGAAGATCCGGCCTTACCAGACAGATAACTACTATTCGATCCTGGAGAGGCAGGCACAGGCAGAAAAGGAGGTAAACCAGATTGTTCGGAAGAAACAAAAGAACATCCCGAAAAAATGCAAAAGGAAAGCCGGCGGAAATCCGTCTGCCGGCAGGCCTCACAAAGCGTGAGCAGAAGCAGGTAAAGGAGATCATCGAGCGGGCGAGGAAGGACGACGGGGTGCCGCGTACGGCCCAGCAGTCGATTCCTTTCCAGCGGATGTTCCCGGACGGTATCTGCCGGGTTTCGGATAACTATTACACCAAGACGATCCATTATCAGGACATCAACTACCAGCTGGCGCAGGACGAGGATAAGACGGCCATTTTTGAGGAATGGTGCAGTTTCCTCAACTTCTTCGACAGCTCCATTCACTTTGAACTGTCCTTCCTGAATATGGCGACCTATGCCGAAAGCTTTGAACAGAGCATCCGGATTCCTTTCCAGAAGGATGCATTCAATTCCGTCCGGAGCGAATACAGCCAGATGCTGAAGACCCAGCTGGAGCAGGGCAACAACGGCCTGACCAAGACCAAATACCTGACCTTCGGCATTGAGGCGGACAGCATGCGGCAGGCAAAGCCCCGGCTCATCCATGTGCAGAATGATCTTCTCAACAACTTTCGCAGGCTCGGCGTCAGGGCTAAAGCGCTGAATGGGAAAGAACGCCTGCAGCTCATGCATGACATGTTCCACCTGGACGAAAGCGACCGGTTCTATTTTGACTGGGCATGGCTTCCTAAGACCGGTCTCTCGGTGAAGGATTTCATCGCACCGACGGCCTTTGCCTTTCCCGGCAGCCGGAGCTTTCAGATGGGCAGCATCTACGGTGCCATGAGCTACCTGGCCATTACGGCTTCGGATCTGTCGGATGAACTGCTGAAAGATTTTCTTGATATGGAGTCCACGCAGATCCTGACGATTCATCTTCAGGCGGTAGACCAGACGGAGGCGATCAAGCAGATCAAGCACACGATCACAGAGCTGGACCGTTCCAAGATCGAGGAACAGAAAAAAGCCATCCGGTCCGGCTATGACATGGATATCCTGCCGAGCGACCTGGTGACTTACGGAACGGACGCGAAGAACTTCCTGAAGGAACTGCAGAGCCAGAATGAGCGTATGTTCCGCATCACCTTCCTTGTGATGAATACCGGGAAGACGCCGCAGGAGCTGGAGACCAACTATTTCCAGGCATCCAGTATCGCCCAGAAGCACAGCTGCAACCTGCGCCGGCTGGATTTCCAGCAGGAGAACGCCCTGATGAGCAGCCTTCCGCTGGCCCAGAACCTGATCACCATCGAGCGGCAGATGACCAGCAGCGCGACCGGCATCATGATCCCGTTTACGACCCAGGAGCTTTTCCAGAACGGAAAGGAAGCCCTGTACTATGGTCTGAATGCCATTTCCAACAACCTGATCATGGTGGACAGGAAGCTTCTGAAAAACCCGAACGGCCTGATCCTGGGCACACCGGGTTCCGGTAAATCCTTCAGTGCCAAGCGTGAGATCACCAATGCTTTCCTGGTGACGGACGACGACATTATCATCTGCGATCCGGAAGCAGAGTATTCCCCGCTGGTGCACCGGTTTAACGGCCAGGTCATCAAGATCAGCCCTACCAGCACGCAGTATATCAACCCCATGGATATCAACGCGAACTATTCGGAGGAGGATAATCCGATCGCCCTGAAGGCGGACTTTATCCTTTCCCTGTGCGAGCTGATCGTCGGCGGCAAGGAAGGCCTGCAGCCGGTGGAAAAGACGGTCATTGACCGCTGTGTCCATCAGATCTATCAGGGCTATTTCAATGACCCGAAGCCGGAGAACATGCCGCTTCTGGAGGATCTCTACAACGCCCTTCTGGAACAGGAAGAGAAGGAAGCCCACCATGTAGCGACCGCGCTGGAGATCTATGTCAAAGGTTCCCTGAATCTGTTCAACCATCGGACAAACGTGGATGTGAGCAATCGTCTGGTCTGCTATGACATCAAGGAACTGGGCAAGCAGCTGAAGAAGATCGGAATGTTAATAGTGCAGGATCAGGTCTGGGGCCGTGTCACGGCCAACCGTGACGCAGGCAAGACCACCCGCTACTACATGGACGAATTCCATCTGCTGCTCCGCGAGGAACAGACGGCGGCCTATTCCGTGGAGATATGGAAGAGGTTCCGTAAGTGGGGCGGCATCCCGACCGGCATTACGCAGAACGTGAAGGATCTGCTGTCCTCCCGCGAGGTGGAAAATATCTTCGAGAACAGCGACTTTCTGTATATGCTCAACCAGGCTTCCGGCGACCGTGCGATCCTGGCCAAACAGCTGAATATTTCCCCTCATCAGTTATCTTATGTTACGCAGTCCGGCGAAGGCGAAGGGCTGCTTTTTTATGGCAATGTCATCCTTCCTTTCGTGGATCACTTCCCGACGGATCTGGAGCTCTACAAGATCATGACCACGAAATGGATCGACAACTCCGTCCAGAAGGATGGGTGATATGGGAGGCGTGAATGAAGAAGCAGACGACAAAACTTCATTTCACCGGGGAAGACCTGAGAAATGAATCGGTAAAGAAAGCCGCTGAAAAAGCGGAAAAGGCTGCCGGCAAGGCGGATGAGGCGAAAGCCCGTCTGCCGAGCAGGAAGCTGCGTACCAAGAAGGCATCTGCGGAGGCAGAAGGTGCCAAGCTTCGTTTCGGCAAGAAAGAGATCGTGGAGGAAGTAAAAGCGCCGACTGCCCTGAAACAGAAAGTCATCATGAAAGGTGCTGTCTTTTCCGCAACGGCTAAAGTCCACCAGGAAGTCGCTGAGCATGAGGACGACAACGTGGGTGTGCAGGCCGTGAATGAAACGGAAGGGGCAGCGGAGACCGCGGCGCAGACAGCGGATACCGTCCGGTACAGCCATAAGCTGAAGGCCTATAAGCAGGCAGCAAAACTGGAGAGCAGGGCGGACAAGGCCAATATTGAGGCTTTGTATAAGAAGCGGATGGCAGAAAACCCGCAGGCGGCTACGAATCCGATCTCGAGGTGGCGGCAGAAGCAGGCTGTCAAAAAGGAGTATGCGGCGATCAAGGCCGGACAGGCATCTGCCGGAACGGCTGCTGCATCTTCGGTCGGAAGCTCTGGGGCGGCAGCCGGTGCCGGAAAGGCCGTGAAGGAAACCAAAGATATCGGTACGGTCGCTGCCAATTTTATAAAGCAGCACAACCATATCCTTCTGGTGATCGGAGGCCTTGCCATGGTCATTGTCCTGATTTCCGGTTCTTTGTCTTCCTGTTCCATGCTGTTCGGCGGGACGGGAAATGCGGTCATCGGTACTTCTTATACAGCAGAAGATGAGGATATCCGGGGCGCGGACGAGGATTACAGTGCCATGGAAGAAGCCCTTCGGGAACGGATCCGGGAGATCGAGGAGGACAATCCGGACTATGACGAGTACGACATTGATATGTCGGAGATCGGCCATAACCCTTATGTCCTGGCGGCTTTCCTGACAGTTCTTTATGAGGACTATTCAAGGGCAGAGGTCCAGCGGACGCTCCGGGAACTCTTTGCGGCGCAGTATGAGTATTCCACCAGCCATCACACGGAAACCGTGACGGAGACCCGGCAGGTACGCGTCGGGGAATCCCTGGGCCAGGTGGTGACGAGCGGTTACTGCAACTGCCCGATCTGCTGCGGGATCTGGTCCGG
>CAMKEX010000141.1 GCA_946411695.1 uncultured Lachnospiraceae bacterium | reverse complement strand
GATCCTGCCCTCAAATACAACGGCTATGGCAATGTCTCTGCGGAGTGGGGCCTTCCGAAAATGCTCTGGCTCAAAGAGAATGAACCTGACAACTGGGCCGGGGCGGCCTGGATCTGTGAGTGTCTGGATTACATGAATTACCGGCTGACGGGGTGCCTTGTGTCCTCCATCAATCCGATCACCATGCGCTGGCATTATGACGGGCGCAATGGCGGATGGGAGACAGATTTTTTGAAAAAGATCGGGCTGGAAGACGCCGGGGAAAAATTCCCGAAAGAAGTTCTGGAGCTCGGTAAGCCGATCGGAAAGGGGCTGACACAGGAAGCTGCCCGTGAACTGGGCCTGTATGAGGGGATGCCTGTCGGAGCCGGCGGCTGCGATGCCCTTCTTGCCTCTATCGGTCTTGGTATCACCCGGCCGGGAAAGGTCGCGCAGACGACCGGGACATCTAATCTGCAGTTTACGCTTCTGGAGAAAGAAGTGCATGATCCCGGTTTGTACGGGGCGTTTCCAGACATCACCATCCCCGGCTATTATGGCCTGGAAGGAGGGCAGACTTCCTCCGGCGGCGTGATCAAATGGTTTCTGGAAAAGGGTTTTGCCGACAGTTACAAAAAGCAGGCGGAGGCAGAGGAGTGTTCTGTGCTGGATATTCTCAACCGGGAGGCGGAAAAGCTCCCGATAGGGTCCGAAGGTCTGCTCATGCTGGAATATCTGCAGGGCAACCGCACCCCATGGGTGGATTCCGATGTGCGGGGACTGCTCTACGGCTTGTCGCTGGGGCACACGCCGGCACATATTTACCGGGCGATCCTGGAGGCGACCTGCTATGGGACCGCCCTCATTTTGAAGGCCTATGAAAAATATGTGGACCTTCGGGAAATCTGCCTGAGCGGAGGACTGACCAGGAGTGATCTGTATCTGCGTATACTGGCCGACGTCACCGGGCTGACCCTGCATATCCCGCGGGAGACGGAGGCATCCTGTTTCGGCGCCGCGATCCTGGGGGCTGTGGCAGGGGGTGCCTATGAGGATATCCACACCGCTTCGCAGAGCATGGTGCAGTACCGGTCTACGATCAGCCCCGATGCGGAAAACTATCGCAGATATCAGTTTTACCTCAAAAAATATGAAGAGGCCTACATGCTCATGAAAGACTGGATGCACGAGGTCTCCTCATATTCTCTGAAATGACTGTTATGGTGACTGTCATGGTGACAGTTAGGATGATAATTATAATGATTGCCGGAATGACTGTTCTGATGAAAGCTATACAATATCCAGCTGGATCCCTTTGTCCCGGATCAGCTTCTCCCAGGCGGGGGTGATCCCTGTGTCTGTGATGATCCTGTCCATGTCATCGATGCTGGCGAAATACCCGGGGGTCACGTGACCGAATTTCGAGGAGTCGGAGATCAGGATCTTCTCAAGCGACATGGAGATCGCGGCCTTTTTCAGATCGCCGATGTACTGGTCGGTACAGGTCAGACCCATGGTTTCATGTATTCCGGATGCGCAGAGGAAGATTTTGTGGGCACGGAGCTGACGCATGAAACGGATCCCCTCCTCCGAGGAGAAGACCTTTGTGTTGCGATGGTAATATCCTCCGGCGAGGATCAGCTGAATATTGGGCTTATCGCAGAGCCGGGAGACGATGTAAGAACTGTAGCAGATCACGGTCAGGGGCATGTCATCCGGTATAAGCTCCGGCATCATTCCTGTCGTCGTGCCGGAGTCGAGGACGATGACATCTCCGGGAGATAGGAGTTTGACCGCAAAGGCATTGATCCGGCGCTTTTCCGCCCTGTGGTGGACCTCTTCCTCAGAATAGAGATAGGTATGCGGAGCTGACAGGGAAGCGGATTCCACTTGCGATGATGGCGCAGTTACCTGTGCCTGCAGGCTGTGCTCTTCAATATATTGCAGATCTCTTCGAATCGTCATCTGTGAGACGCCGAACAGCTTTGCCAGCTCCTCGATCGACACAAACGGATTCTCTTTCATTTTATCCAGGATCCGGATGATTCTGGCTTCTTTCTTATTCATAAAAATACCAACCTTTCATTTGCTGCAGGCGTAAACCCGTTGCTTTTATGTGGCGGAAGGAGCCTTGTTCAGTCTTATTTATTCTTCACAAAAACAATTTCTAACAGATTATCACATCTTACATCAGTTATACCATTATTCACCTTTTTTTTCAACCGAAATAACATGCCGCAGTGCTTTGATCCTAATGGGAGAAAAGCTTTTTTCTGGTTCCCGGAAGGCGATATTTTTGATTTTGTGACACACAGTCAGCTGTTGAACAAATGAAACATCCCGATTGTCGAAAATAACATAAAATTACAAAATATCACAAATTATCCTTGACAAAATGTGAATTACTGTGTATCATAAACACATAAAATAACAGAAAACAAATTTTAAAAGAATTATGTGAGAAAAACAAAGGCCAAGTACACATTTATTCACAAAAAAAGGAAAGGGGAAAACAAATGCTGACATCATCAAAGAAAATTCTGGAGGCGGCAAAAGCGGGACACTTCGCAGTTCCCTCTGCAAACTTCGTAGACGCTGCTTCACTCAAGAGCCATGTTATGACTGCCGAGGCCATGGGACTTCCGCTGATCATCGGTTTGGCAGAGAGCCACTTCGGCCGCTTCTTCTCGATCGAGGAAGGCGCCTGGTTCGGAAAATTCTATGCCGAGCAGGTAAAGACACCGATCGTCCTGCATCTGGATCACGGCGAGTCCGTCGAGATGACAAAGAAGGCTGTTGACCTCGGTTTCACTTCTGTCATGCTGGATGCCTCCATGGAAAGCTTTGATGTCAATATCGAGATGACAAAGCGGGTCATTGATTATGCACGTCCCCGCGGTGTCACAGTCGAGGCTGAGATCGGCCATGTAGGGACCGGAGCCAAATACGACAACGATTCCGACAACATTTATACAACCGTCGAGGAAGCAGCGAAGTTTGTCGAACTCACGGGTGTCGACTCCCTTGCAGTTTCGATCGGAACAGCGCACGGCCTCTACAAGGGCACACCCAAGATCAACTTCGAGCGCCTGCACGAGCTGGCTGCAGAAGTCAAGGCACCCCTGGTCCTGCACGGCGGCTCCTCTTCCGGAGACAGAAACCTCAACCGCTGCGCAACCGAAGGTATCGCCAAGATCAACATCTACTCCGACTTCATGGTGCAGGGTGCAAAGGCAGTCTACGATCTGCCTAAGCAGGAAGCGGTCGTCGAAGACTACTACACCATCAAGGACGCGGCCAACAAAGGCATGGCTGACATGCTCCGTCACTGCTACGCGGTCTTCGAGACAAAGGCTGTCACTCTGTAAGAAGTATTCAAGGAACTGCTGTTACATTCGAAGGAACTGTTTTCACAGAGGAGCTTATACAGAGAAAGTTTTGCAGACAAGTTTTTTCAGAGAAGTTTTTCAGAGGAGGCAAAAATGGCTGTTTACAAGGAAACCATCAAAGTAAAATCCCACGGCGGAACCCCTTCCTACATCAATATCACCGGTGATGTCCGCAGAGTGATCGAGGAGAGCGGCATCAAGAGCGGCATCTGCGCCGTGATTTCGCCCCACACGACCTGCTCCGTCTTTTTCGAAGAGTTTGTTCACGACTTCAATGAGGCAGGCGATGAGTTCCTGCAGGAGGATCTCAACGATGTTCTCCGCAAGATCATCCCGGAGCAGACTTCCGCGGGAATCTACCGCTATCCCGGTGAGAAGCACTATGAGGCAGTTGAGTCTTGGCCGGATGCGGAGGCATATCTTCCCGGCGGAGACCGCACAGCACTCTGGAACGGAGACGCACATCTTCGCGCCACCCTTCTGGGTTCCAGCCAGGTGCTGGATGTGACGGACGGAAAGCTCGGCGTCGGAACGACCGGCTACATCTACTTTGTAGACTTCGACCGCACCAGAGAGCGCCAGCGCCGCTGCATCATCACAGTGATCGGAGAATAAAACATTTGCCAAAAGAGCATTTTTCAATAAGGCATTTTTATCAATAAACAATAAAGCATCAGCTCAGAAGAAATATTTCAGGAGTAAGAAAGGATAAAAAAATGGAGAAAAGAGCACTGCGATCCCCTTTCCTGATCGTCAATCCCAAAGCTTATATCTACGGGCAGGAATCCCTGGATCTGGCACTGGTCTGCGAGAGACTGACACAGGAATTTGATATCGACATTGTCTTTACGGCACAGCATGCGGATCTGCGAATGATCGCGGAGAAGACAAAATACATTATCCTGACAGCTCAGCATATGGACGGCATCGTTCCCGGACGCGGCATGGGCCATATCCTTCCGGAAGGAATCGTGGACGCGGGCGCACAGGCAGTCGTTCTCAACCACGCGGAACACTCCCTGACCGTCACTGCCCTGGGCAAGGCCATGGCAAGAGCCAAAGAACTGAACCTGATCACGATCGTCTGCGCAGACACTCCTGCGGAGTGCGCAGCTATTGCACAGCTTGATCCCGATGTCATGATCTGCGAGCCCACAAGCCTGATCGGCACCGGCAAGACCAGCGATGATGATTACATCTTCGCTACTACTAAGGCAGTCCGCGATGTCAATCCCAACGTCAAGATCCTGCAGGCAGCAGGCGTCACGACCGGCGATGACGTATATCGCGTGATCAAGCAGGGCGCGGATGCCAGCGGCGGCACCAGCGGCATCCTCAACGCGCCCAGCAGAGAGGGACGCATTCGCGAGATGCTCGAGGCAATCCGGAAGGTCAACGCGGAGAGATAATTCCATGCAGACTCATGTGGGACGTGAGTATAAGCGCCCTGCAGGGACCGTCAATGGGAACCTGGCTGTACAGTCAGTAGAAAACTGACTGTACAGTCATCAACATAGAACAACATAGAACATATTTTAATTTATTACCTATTTCATTTTTCAAGATTGTTTAAGGAGGAATCAGCATGTTCGGTATCGCAAATGAACTCGAGGCTCTGGAGAAGAAGGGTACACCTATCAAAATGGCTATCATCGGCTGCGGCCAGATGGGACGCGGAATGACCAGCCAGGTCGTCCTGATGAAGGGTATGATGCCCGCTGTCGTTGTTGACATCAGGATCGAGAACGCAAAGAACGCTCTGCTCAATGCAGGCATCGCTGAGGATCAGATCGTCGAGGCAACGACAGCTGCAGAGGCCAGCGAGATCGTCAAGTCCGGCAAATATGCCATCTCCAGCGACGCGAATGTCGCCATCGGCGCTGAAGGCGTGGACTGCATCGTCGACGCAACAGGTGTTACCGAGATCGGCGCGCACATCGCAGTCGACTCCATCAAGGCTCACAAGCACATCATCATGCTCAACGTCGAGTGTGACGTCGTTATCGGATCTCTCCTGTACAAGATGGCTCAGGAAGAGGGCGTCATCTACTCCGGCAGCGCAGGCGATGAGCCCGGCGCAGTCATGGAGCTCTATGATTTCGCAAAGGCGCTCGGCTTTGACGTTCAGGTCATCGGCAAGGGCAAAAACAACAAGGTCAACCTTGAGTGCACACCTGAGACCTGCAAAGAGGAAGCTGCTTCCAAGCACATGAACCCCAAGATGCTCACCTGCTTCAAGGACGGCACAAAGACCATGGTCGAGATGACTGCCATGTCCAACGCAACCGGCTATGCTCCCGCAGTTACCAACGGCTCCGGCTATCAGGCAACTGTCAAAGAGCTGGATCAGGTCTATCGCCTCAAAGAGGACGGCGGTATCCTGGATCGTTACGAAGTTGTAGACTACATCAACGGCGTAGCTCCCGGCGTGTATGCGATCGTTACTTCCAAGCTTCCTGAAGTTATCGCAGAGATGAAGTACCTCCAGGTCGGCCCCGGCCCCAACTTCACCCTCTTCCGTCCTTATCACCTCACCAGCCTTGAGACTCCCATGTCTGTCGCACGTATCCTCCTTCACGGCGTGCCCAGCATCGTTCCGAAGGCAGGCGGCCCTTACGCTGAGACAACCACCATCGCCAAGAAGGATATGAAGGCAGGCGAGTACCTCGACGGCATCGGCGGCTTCACCTGCTACGGCGGTTTCATGGATTTCCAGGAAGCCAAGTCCAAGAACGCTCTGCCCATCGGTCTGGTCAATGCAAAGACCAAGATGGTCAAGGACGTCAAGAAGGGCGAGCTGATCACTTACGATATGGTCGAGCTTGACGAGTCCTCCTACATCCTGCAGCTCAGAAGGAAACAGGACGAGATGCTTGCAAAGGGCGAGCTGACCTGGTAATCCCCTGATCCGCCGCTTATAGAAGCGGGAGGGACATCCCCTACTGAGATCAAAGCAAATGCAGACATCAGACGGCACGTGTGTTTTACATAAATCAGGCAAAACACACGTGCCTGTTTACAAAGACACTTTGCATCAGGTGTCTGCGGAACAGATGTTAACAAGGAGGAGAATATGAGTACTATTTCGAGTTTGGCAGAGGGATTCATCGGCCTGTTCCAGGCGGGTGGCAACACCTTTGCAGGATGGGTCACCGGTATTATTCCGCTGGTCGTCTGCCTGATGACCGCGGTCAATTCCGTGATCAAACTGGTCGGAACAGAGAGGGTTGAGGCTTTTGCAAAAAAGATCACCAGATTCACAGTGCTGCGTTATACGCTGCTGCCCCTGATTGCGGTATTCTTTCTCGGCAATCCCATGTGCTTTTCTTTCGGAAAATTTGTCGATGAGAAATACAAACCCGCTTACTACGACGCAACCGTCAGCCTGGTGCACCCGATCACGGGACTTTTCCCCCATGCAAACCCCGGCGAGCTTTTCGTCTGGATGGGTATCGCACAGGGACTGCAGGAGAGAGGCCTCAGCACTGCCGGGCTTGCGATCCGTTATTTCATCGTCGGCCTCATTGTGATTCTGATCCGCGGCTTCCTGACTGAGCGCATCTACTTCGTGCTGACAGGCAGGAATAAAAAGACTGAGGAAGCATAAGGGAAGGGAGATATCGATATGTATAATACGA
Source organism: uncultured Lachnospiraceae bacterium (assembly GCA_946411695.1). Classification (GTDB taxonomy): domain Bacteria; phylum Bacillota; class Clostridia; order Lachnospirales; family Lachnospiraceae; genus CAG-791. The sequence goes on along the minus strand of CAMKEX010000141.1, from coordinate 1,785 downwards.
TTCAGATTAAAGCCGGTGAAGGCGGCTGGGGCGGCCCCCTTACGATCACACCGACAGAAAAATGCCACACCGTCCTTTGTGTTACCGGAGGCGGAATCCACCCTGTAGCCCAGAAGATCGCTGATCTTACAGGCGGCTTAGCTGTTGACGGATGGAAGACCACTCTTCCTGATGATGAAGTCATGATCGCGGTCGTCGACTGCGGCGGGACTGCCCGCTGCGGAGTCTATCCCAAAAAGAAGATCTATACAGTCAACCTGATGCCTGTCGGCCAGTCCGGCCCTCTGGCAATGTTTATCAAGCCTGAGATTTATGTCTCCGCAGTGCGCGAAAAAGACATTACTGTTGTCGGCGAAGAAGCTGCTGCTGCCGCTGCCGCTGCAGCACAGGCGCAGCAGGCTCCTGCCGCAAATGACGGATTCAAGACCAAGGAACAGGCCAAGGAAGAGATCCGCCAGGCAAATGAGGGTAAGAAACAGAGCATCGTCGTTACCATCGGCAAGGGCGTCGGCGAAGTCGTCAGCAAATTCTTCCAGGCAGGACGTGAGTCCATCGACATGGTGATCCGCAACATCCTGCCCTTCATGGCCTTTACCAGTACACTGCTCGGTATCATCAGTGCCAGCGGCCTGGGCGACATTATCGCCAACACGATCTCGCCCCTGTGCGGCACCCTCCCCGGCATGCTCGTGATCTCACTGATCTGCTCGCTGCCCTTCCTGTCTCCGATCCTCGGACCCGGCGCGGTTATCGCCCAGGTCGTCGGAACACTTCTGGGCGCGCAGTTTGCCGCCGGTGCAATCCCTGCACAGTATGCGCTTCCCGCTCTGTTCGCAATTGACGGACAGGTCGGCGCAGACTTCGTCCCCGTCGGGCTCAGCCTCGGTGAGGCGGAGCCGGAGACGATCGAACTCGGTGTCCCCGCAGTCCTGTTCTCCAGGATCGTGACAGGCCCCGTCGCCGTGATCATCGCCTTCGTATTCAGTATCGGACTGTTCTGATCGTGAAACAGGACGGCAGTGAAACTGGACGAAAGCAGCAAAGCGGAACAGAACGAAAGAAGAAAAGTGGAAGAGGACGAAAGCTGTTAAGCTGGAAAGGAGCGTTAGCATGAAATACAAATCCATCATTACCGGGATCGGACCGGAAGCTCTCGAATTTTTAAGCCCTGAACTGGATCTCAATTTTGTTATCATCTTCAATGAGGATGCGCCGGCGGAACTGGCAGAGCTCGCAATTCTGCACACAAACGCGGCACTGGAAGGAATGCCTGCTGCAGGCGACACCTTCAAACTCGGGAAAAAGACTTATAAAATCACTGCAGTCGGCAGCGAAGCTCCGCATACCCTTGCGACGCTCGGACACTGCACCCTGGCATTCAGCCCGGATGAAACAGCTTATCGGCCCGGCTGTATCATGCTGGACGGCGCACCTGTTACCCGCGACGATATTCCCGTGGGAGAGACGATCGAGATCTACTGATAAAAAATCTTCAGAAAAAACAGCGGGTACGGCGGACACAAAAGCGAATCCTGAATCATTTTTGAATCATGATGTAATGCTGATTCCTTGTCTCTCCTCCAGATGAGAGATAAGGAATCAGAAATACCGCTTATTCCCACGAAAAGAAACGCAGGAAAGAAACACAAAGGAGGATTTCAGCATGAGCGGAATATTTGCCGAAGGAAGACTTTCCGGATTATCTATTGCAATCCTTGTGCTGTTTTGTCTCATAGCCATTCAGTCCGTTGGCGGATATCTGCAGATCAAAGATTACCAGAAGGC
>CAMKEX010000140.1 GCA_946411695.1 uncultured Lachnospiraceae bacterium | reverse complement strand
CAGAATATTACCTGAAAAATTAAAAAGTAAAGCAATTATAGTCTGTTTTGTTGAGAACGTCAATCGTGATTTTGGATGATGGAAAAAAATGAAGAAAAAAGAAATGATCAGTAAGAAGCAAAATACAGATCGAGCGTCACAAGGCTCCGAACCCGCTCCCGCCATTCGGATTCCCGCGCCGCCGCAAAGCGATCTTGTTTTGAGGGTTCAGAGCCTTCTCCCATACTAACGTATAAGCTCTACGCATCGCTCCGCGGGGCCCCTCCCCCGCTCCCGCGCTGCTGCCGATATTCGAAAATCGCCCCGCTCATCCTTTTGATATGGGAAGCATATCATTAGGATGAGCGGGGCTTCTTTTCTCATATCGTTGCCCGGCGCTATGTCCGCACAAGTCCTCGTGCAAGCACGGGACTTGTGCGGCCGCATCGCCGGAGCTTATACGTTACATCATTCCGGGGGCGCCTGCGGGCATTGCAGGGGCGGGTTCTTTGATGATGGCAACGGCTGCTTCTGTGGTAAGGAAGCTGGATGCTACGCTGGTTGCGTTCTGGAGTGCGCTTCTGGTGACCTTAGCGGGATCAAGGATACCGCCTTCGATCATGTTGACGTACTCTTCTTTGTAGGCGTCAAAGCCGATGCCGACTTCAGACTCTTTAACCTTGTTGACGATGACAGCGCCGTTGAGGCCTGCATTTTCAGCGATCTGGTGAAGGGGAGCTTCGAGGGCCTTGAGGACGATCTGGGCACCGGTCTTCTCGTCTCCGTCGAGACCTGCAATTGCTTCCTCGACCTTCTTGGAGGCGTGGATGTAAGCGCTGCCGCCGCCGAAGATGATGCCTTCCTCGACTGCTGCTCTGGTAGCATTGAGGGCGTCTTCCATACGGAACTTGGCTTCCTTCATCTCTGTCTCGGTAGCTGCACCGACGCGGATGACTGCTACGCCGCCTGCCAGCTTGGCAAGGCGCTCCTGAAGTTTCTCTCTGTCGAAATCAGACTTGGTCTCTTCGATCTGCTTCTTGATCTGCGCGACGCGCTGCTCAAGTGCAGTCTTGTCGCCGAGGCCGTCGACGATGACAGTCTGCTCTTTTGCGACTTTGACGCTCTTTGCGCGGCCAAGCTGCTGAAGAGTTGCATCCTTGAGTTCAAGACCCAGGTCGGAGCTGATGACTGTGCCGCCGGTCAGGATCGCGATATCCTCGAGCATTGCTTTACGTCTGTCGCCGTAGCCGGGAGCCTTGACAGCAACTACGTTGAAGGTGCCGCGCAGTTTGTTGACGATCAGGGTTGTCAGAGCCTCGCCCTCGACATCCTCAGCAACGATGAGGAGCTTGGCGCCCATCTTGACGATCTGCTCAAGAACAGGAAGGATATCCTGGATCGTGGAGATCTTCTTATCTGTGATCAGGATGAAGGGATCTTCCAGATTTGCTTCCATCTTGTCCATATCGGTTGCCATATAAGCACTGATATAGCCTCTGTCAAACTGCATGCCTTCGACCAGGTCGAGCTCGGTCAGCATGGTCTTGGACTCTTCGATTGTGATAACGCCGTCCTTGGAAACCTTTTCCATGGCATCCGCGATCATAGCGCCGACATTCTCGTCACCGGAGGAAACGGTAGCGACCTTCTCGATATGATCCTTGCCCTGGACGGGAGTGCTCATAGCCTGAATGGCCTCGACTGCTGCGTCGGTGGCCTTTCTCATGCCCTTGCGCAGGACGATCGGGTTTGCGCCTGCTGCCAGGTTCTTCATGCCTTCGTTGATCATGGCCTGTGCCAGAACAGTTGCGGTTGTGGTGCCGTCACCTGCGACGTCATTGGTCTTGGTGGCAACTTCCTTGACAAGCTGTGCGCCCATGTTCTCGAAAGAATCCTCAAGCTCGATCTCCTTGGCAATGGTAACACCATCGTTTGTGATCGTGGGAGCGCCGTAGGTCTTATCCAGAACAACGTTTCTGCCCTTGGGTCCGAGTGTGATCTTTACAGTATCAGCGAGTTTATTGACACCTTCAGCAAGCGCTACGCGTGCGTCTGTGCCGTGCTTAAGTTCCTTTGCCATTGTATAACTACCTCCAGTAATAAAGTTATTTCTTTATAAAAAGACCAGCCGGAACATCTCTTTACTGCCTGCCGGCAGCCGGCTTCTCTTATAAATCAGATCAATCCGGGATTACTCGATGATCGCCAGAATATCGCTCTGCTTGACGATGATATATTTCTCGTTCTCGTCAACCTTGACTTCTGTGCCGGTATATTTGGAATAGATTACCTTATCTCCGGCTTTGACTTCCATCTTGACTTCCTTGCCGTCGACCATGCCGCCGGGACCTACTGCGATGACTTCCGCCTGCTGGGGTTTCTCTTTTTCCTGACCGGGAAGAACAATGCCGGACTTGGTTGTGGTCTCAGCTTCCAGATGCTTTAATACGACTCTGTCTCCTAAAGGTACTAACTTCATAATACAACCTCCATTTTTTTGAGGATCCCGGAATCTGTATCCGGGCTGCTTCCCAAGAATTGTCTTTCATGTTGTTAGCACTCATTCCTTTTGAGTGCTAACTCTATCGTGTATAATAGTTTTCCGCCTCTCTGTTTGCAACTCCGTTTAACATTGCCTTTTCTCAATTTATCTCTATTTTACTCTTTATATCTTTATTTTTCTCAATTTTTCGTATCTTCTCGAAGAATATGTAAAAATGGAAGCTTCCGCGCCCCGTAACAGAAGTCCCCCACTTGATCAACATGCCGGAAGGCGTCAGACAGCAGACACAAAAAAACTGCAGCGGAATCGCCAGCATGAATTTTTGCTTTTATTGAGTTGCAATATCCGGGATGCAGTGATATAGTTGATGTAGTTTTTAAAACCACGTCTTGTATTTTGAGTTGATTTTATTTCGATTCACAAATGCAAAAGAAAGGATGTTTTTATCATGACGGTTAAAGAATTAAAGAAGTTTTTCCAATCTCATCTGGTTCCCTCCCGTCTTTATCATATGAAGGGCGGAAACCACAAAAACCGCATCTGTATTGCACAAAACAAGAAGAAAAAAGAATGGGAAGTATATTTCAGCGAAGGTAAGACCAAGATCGGTCTCATGCACTTCTCCACAGAGAGTGAGGCCTGTCAGCGCATGAAAGAGGAAGTCCGCAAGGTCATGGAACAGGTCTACGGACTGAGCTGGAAGGGGCTTGCCTGATCTTCTCCCTCCTCCATATTCAATATAATCTGATCGAGCAGGATGTCTCCTGCATGAATACCGGCACTGCCAGATTTGAACCGTCCCCCAAAAGTCAGACCAGGAATCTTTCTTTTCGGGGTCAGCTCAGGATTGGCCGTGCCGGTTTTTTTATGCCCGCATTTTTTTAAGCGGATCAGGGAAGCCGGTGCTTTGCCGGAAAACTGCAGGACTTTTGCCGGAGAAAATCAATCATTTTACAAGTTTCCGAATTCGGGATTCGTATGCATTTACGACCCGGACGCAAGTCCCGGGCCCCGCGTGAGGCTTTCACCTTAGTGAAATCACGGGTATTGCGTAATGAAAAAAGGCTGCCACCGAAGTGACAGCCTTGATCTGCTATGATTGCGCGGCATCATGCGGTTTTGCATATTGCTCATCCGCCTTCGCCGCTGTTCCGCGTCATCTTTTTGGCAAAAATGACCGCCGGAATCTGTCCTCATAAACCTGAATGATTATTTGTCGTTGATAGCTGCCTGTGCTGCTGCCAGTCTTGCGATCGGAACGCGGAAAGGCGAGCAGGAGACATAGTCCAGACCTACCTTGTGGCAGAACTCGATGGATGCGGGATCGCCGCCGTGCTCACCGCAGATGCCAAGGTGAATGTCAGGGCGAACCTTGCGGCCCTTCTCGGCTGCCATAGCGATCAGCTGGCCGACGCCGTTCTGGTCGAGGTGTGCGAAGGGATCAGACTCATAGATCTTGCTTGCATAGTAATCCTGCAGGAACTTGCCGGCATCGTCACGGGAGAAGCCGAAGGTCATCTGGGTCAGATCGTTGGTGCCGAAGCTGAAGAACTCGGCTTCCTCTGCGATCTCATCTGCCATCAGAGCGGCACGAGGGATCTCGATCATGGTACCGACCTTGTACTGGATATCGGAATTCATCTCAGCCTTGACCTTCTCAGCGGTCTCAACGACAGTCTTCTTGACGAATGCAAGCTCTTTCTTGTCGCCTACCAGAGGGATCATAATCTCGGGAACGATGTGATAGCCTTCCTCTGCGTTGACTTCGATGGCTGCTTCCATGACAGCTCTGGTCTGCATGCGGGCGATCTCAGGGAATGTGACAGCCAGACGGCAGCCGCGGTGGCCCATCATGGGGTTGAACTCGTGCAGAGCGTCGCAGCGTTCCTTGACTTCCTGTACGGAGATGTTCATGAGCTTGGCCAGATCTTCGATCTCGGGCTCAGTGGTGGGAACGAACTCGTGGAGCGGCGGATCCAGGAAACGGATGGTGACCGGACGGCCTTCCATTGCCTTGTAGATGCCCTTGAAGTCGCCCTTCTGGAAGGGGATCAGCTCATTGAGGGCAGCCTCACGCTCTTCGGTAGTATCGGAGAGGATCATTCTGCGGATCTTCGGAATTCTGTCGGGGTTAAAGAACATGTGCTCGGTTCTGGTCAGACCGATACCTTCAGCGCCCATGCGGACTGCGTTTGCAGCATCCTCGGGAGTGTCGGCGTTGGTGCGGACTTTCAGCCTGCGGGCTGCGTCTGCCCATGCCATGATGCGCTGGAAGTTGCCGCTGATGGAAGCTTCCACTGTCTGGATATCGCCGAGATAGATCTTACCGGTGGAACCGTCGAGGGAAATGTAGTCGCCCTCTTTGATCTTGTGGCCGCCCAGCTCAATGTACTTCTCATCTTCGAAGACCTTGAGTTCGCCGCAACCGGAGACACAGCAGGTGCCCATGCCGCGGGCAACAACTGCAGCGTGGCTGGTCATGCCGCCGCGCATGGTCAGAACGCCCTCAGCGGCGTGCATACCCTCGATATCCTCGGGGGAAGTCTCCTGGCGGACCAGGATGACACGGCTGCCTGCAGCGTGTGCGGCAACAGCGTCGTCAGCGTTGAAGTAGATGCGGCCTGCAGCTGCGCCGGGGGATGCCGGAAGAGCTTCGCCGATCTGCTGACCGTTCTTGAGTGCAGCAGCGTCAAATACGGGGTGCAGCAGCTGATCGAGGGACTTGGCTTCGATTCTGCAGACTGCTTCCTCGGGAGTGATCATGCCTTCGTCAACGAGATCGCAGGCGATCTGGATGGCAGCGTGCGCGGTGCGCTTGCCGTTTCTGGTCTGCAGGAAGAAGAGCTTGCCTTCCTCGATGGTGAACTCCATGTCCTGCATATCGCGATAGTGCTTCTCGAGCTTGTCAGCGATGGAGACAAACTGCTTGTAGCACTCGGGAAGATCCTTCTCCAGCTGAGTGATCTTGGAAGGAGTGCGGATACCTGCAACGACGTCCTCACCCTGAGCATTGATCAGGTACTCGCCGAAGATACCCTTTGCGCCTGTAGCGGGGTCACGTGTGAACGCAACGCCGGTACCGGAAGTGTTGCCCATGTTACCGAAGACCATGGACTGTACGTTGACAGCGGTACCCCAGGAATAAGGGATATCGTTCATCATACGATAGTAGTTGGCGCGGGGATTGTCCCAGGAACGGAAGACAGCCTTGATGGCTTCCATCAGCTGAACCTTGGGATCCTGAGGGAACTCCTCACCCATCTTCTCTTTGTAGATTGCCTTGTACTGAGCGATGACATCCTGCAGATCCTCTGCGGTCAGCTCGGTATCAAAGGTATAGCCGTGCTCTTTCTTCACACCCTCAAGGATGCTGTCGAAGAAAGTCTTGCTCATCTCCATAACGACGTCGGAGAACATCTGGATGAAACGGCGATAGGAATCGTATGCAAAACGAGGGTTGCCGGTCTTCTGCGCAAAGCCCTTGACGGAAACGTCGTTGAGACCCAGGTTCAGGATCGTATCCATCATGCCGGGCATGGAAGCGCGTGCACCGGAGCGGACGGAAACCAGCAGCGGATTCTCGGTATCGCCGAACTTTTTACCCTGGACTCCTTCCAGCCATGCAAGTGCCTCGAAGATCTGCTTCTGCGTATCTTCATTGATGGTCCTGCCATCGTTGTAGTAGTCCGTGCAGGCCTCAGTGGAAATCGTAAAGCCGTTCGGGATAGGGAGACCGATGTTGGTCATCTCAGCAAGGTTTGCGCCCTTACCGCCCAGGAGATTGCGCATATCCGCATTGCCCTCACTGAATTTGTAAACTCTTTTGCTCATTCATAACCTCCTTGTTTATATGTTCTGCAGTGTTTTGATTGGCTGCAGTAACCAACAACGACAAAAAGCCACGAAACATCCTGCCGCGGCATGAGGATCAGGTCGTACGCCGGTGCGACGCGTGAGGGATAAAACTGTCGAAAATGAATACATCAAAATGCGGTTTAGCCCGCTTCAGTTCATCCTCGCTGCGCACTGTCCAGGCGGCCGCTTTTCCTCTGAAAAGGCGGCGGCATAAAGCCCTGGAAAGGTTTCCCTGATATTTAAAATTATAAGCTATAAAATCGGGTCTTGTCACGCAATTCGTGACCAAAAACTGAATAAATAATCCGGGTGCGATCTTTACAGGGGTCCGGAACTCCTTCTGGAAGATAAAACCGTCCGAAAGCTGTCCTCGCATGACATCCGGCCTGTTCTTTCTGTACCATAACAGGACCAGCGGATTGAAAGACTCAATGCAGTAGACACCCCGGTAATCACGAAGCAGCTGATCGGCCGCCCTGCAGATACGCAGGTCAAAATACTCTACTTTCATCTCGATGATGAGAGGAACTCTGCCGTCGACCGCCTCGAGCGCCTCCTTGAATGTGGGAATGGGCTCACCGCAGTCCAGAAGCCTGAATCTGCGCAGCTGCTGCAGCGTATAATCGCAGATTCTTCCCTTCTGCCCGCACATGCGCCTGAGTGTGAAATCATGGAAAACGACAGGAACGCCGTCCCTGGTCACCTGGATATCGAACTCGATCCCGTATCCCTCTTCGACTGCCTTTTTGATCGCAGGCAGTGAGTTTTCCGGCAGCGCTGTACCGTTTTTGTGAAGGCCCCTGTGCGCAAAAAAACGTGTTTGAAAAGCAGATTTGTCAGGTTTGTGCACTACCCTGGGCATGATGGCATAGATGTAAGCGCCGGAAAGGACAGCGGTACACACAGCAAGTTTTCCGGCCCTGCTTTTTTTATTCGTTTTATTCGCCATAAATTTATATTTTCACGGATGCACACGCCTGTCCGGCTGCAGGAGGCAGTCCGGCATGTGCCGATCATTTCAGACAGAATTTTCAGATAAATATATACAATTTAATTCTTATCAGGTCATTATAACACTGATTTACTCTGCCTGCTACCATTATATAATACAAAATTAACGCAAATACACACAAAATTCACACCAGATGATGTATACCCAATCAATTCGCAGGCTAAATATGACTTGCTTTTTCCTTTATTATCATGTATTCTTTTTTGGTTGCGATAAGATGTGAATTCTTATATATTTTAATATAGTAGAAACGACGATTATTTCAACCTGTTTCCGAGGCTGATCCCGCCCCCCGGACGGACCGGCCGCCACCGAAAGAGAAAGGTAACCACAATATGATTCAAGCAAACGGTGTCACACTCCGCCTGGGAAAAAAGGCTCTGTTTGAAGATGTTTCCATTAAATTCACGGAGGGAAACTGCTACGGCATCATCGGCGCCAACGGCGCCGGCAAGTCCACCTTCCTCCGGATCCTGTCCGGCCAGCTCGAGACCACCAGCGGCAATGTCTCCATTTCCGAGGGACAGCGTCTCTCCTTCCTGGAACAGGATCACAACAAATATGATAATCAGATCGTTCTCGATACGGTTATTCAGGGTAATCCCCGCCTGTTCGAGATCCGCGCCGAAAAGGACGCCCTCTATGCCAAAGAGGACTTCTCCGATGAGGACGGCATCCGCGCCAGTGAACTCGAGACCGAGTTTGCCGAGATGGACGGCTGGGAGGCCGAGTCCAACGCAGAGGCCCTGCTCAACGGTCTCGGGATCGAGACCGAGCTTCACGGATATCTGATGCGCGAGATCACCGGCGCACAGAAGGTCAAGGTCCTGCTGGCCCGCGCTCTCTTCGGCAATCCCGATGTCCTGCTCCTCGACGAGCCTACCAACCATCTGGATCTGGATGCCATCAACTGGCTGGAGGAATTCCTGATCAACTTCCCCAATACCGTCATCGTCGTCTCCCACGACCGCTATTTCCTCAACAAGGTCTGCACCTATATCGCAGACATCGATTACGGAAAGATCACCCTCTACGCGGGCAACTACGACTTCTGGTATGAGTCCTCCCGTCTTCTGATCCGTCAGATGAAGGAAGCCAATAAGAAAAAAGAGGAAAAGATCAAGGAACTCAAGGAATTCATCTCCCGCTTCTCCGCCAACGCCTCCAAATCCAAACAGGCGACCAGCCGTAAGCGCGCGCTGGAAAAGATCCAGCTCGAGGAGATCAAGCCCTCCAGCAGAAAATACCCTTATATCGATTTCCGCCCCGACCGCGAGATCGGCAACGAAGTGCTCACTGTCAGCGGTATCTCCAAGACCATCAACGGCGTCAAGGTCCTCGACAATGTCTCCTTTGTCATGGGGCACGATGACAAGATCGCCTTTGTCGGAAGCCAGGAGCTTGCCAAGACCACTCTGTTTGAGATCCTCATGGGCAATATGGAGC
>CAMKEX010000139.1 GCA_946411695.1 uncultured Lachnospiraceae bacterium | reverse complement strand
TTTACATCCTGGATGCCTGCAGCATTTTCTCCCGGAGCTGGCTCTCGATGCCGGCAAGCTCCGCCTCTGCCTCCTGACGTTTCTGCTTGCCTTCGGTCTGAATCGCCAGCACTTCGTCCATGGTCGAAATGAGCATCTCGTTGGTGTGTTTGAGGGTCTCGATATCGACGATTCCGCGCTCGGATTCCTTGGCTGTCTCGACGGTTGCCATCTTGAGGGCATCCGCGTTCTTCTTGAGCAGTTCGTTGGTCATGTCTGTGACCTCCCTCTGTGCGCGGGCTGCTTTATTGGCATGCTCAACGCCGATGGCGATGACCATCTGGCTCTTCCAAAGGGGAATGGTGTTGACGATCGTGGACTGGATCTTTTCCGCCATGACCGAATCCGAGGACTGGATCATGCGGATCTGGGGACCCGTCTGCATTGCGACCGTTCTGGTGAGCATCAGATCGTGAAGCTTCTTCTCGAAGCGGTCGCACATCTCCGCATAGTCCTTGGCCGCCTGTGCGTCTTCGGGAAGGCCGCTGCGCTGTGCCTTGGCCTGAAGCTCTGCAAGTTCTCCCTCACGGGCTTCTTTCAGCTTCTTCTTGCCGGCGAGAATGTACATGGAGAGTTCTTTGTAATAACTCAGGTTCAGCTCATACATCCTGTCGAGCAGGTCTATATCCTTCATCAGAGTGATCTGGTGCTTCTCCAGCTCTTTGGTGATGGCATCCACATTTGTCTCGACCTTGCTGTACTTGGTCTTCATCTCCTGCATCCGGTTGCCGCCTTTTTTGAAGAAGCCGAAGAGACCCTTCTCCTCTTCCTCTACATCAAAGTTTTTGAGCTCCGTCACGAGACTGGTGATCATGCCGCCCACTTCGCCCAGGTCTTTTGTCTTGACGCTCTCCAGAGTCTTCTCGGAGAAATCCGCCATCTTTTTCTGTGTGCCCACACCATAGGTCATGACTGCCTGTGTATTGGTAATGTCGATCTGCTTGACGAAAGCATCGACCATCTTGATCTCTTCGGGGCTGAGAGATACTTCTTCAGGCTCCTGCTGGACTGCCGCAGGGGCGGGCGCTGCCTGTACGGCCGCTGCTGCCTCCGGCTCTCCGAAAGAAAGGGAAGGAGCCGCAGGCGCTTCAAGACCTGCAAAGGGATCCGCAGCTTCCGCGCTCGCTGCTGCCATTCCTGCTGTTTCGTTTCTGATTTCGTCTGCCATTGTCTCCTCCTTCCAGGCTCTTCCGCGATATTTCTTCCGCGGAATCAAGTTTTTTCTTTCCCTGTTTTCTTCTGACCGTTTTTCTTCTGAAGCTGCCGCTCTGCGGCAAGAACACACTTATTTTCCGAATTTCAGCTGAATACCGCCCGTCTCTTCCTCCGTGCCGGCAGCGGTCTGCGCACTGCCGACTGCGGCCTGCCCTGCCTCTGTCAGTTCATCCGTATAGCCGTCTGTATACTCAGGCGAAGGCTGTGCTGCTGCCTGAGAGGTTTTGCGGATCCCTTCTCCGGTAAGTCCGTCCTGTGCCATCATGGTCTTCATGACGGAAATATCTGAAGAGATATCCCAGGCCATATCCTGGAAAAGGCTGTCGAGAAGATTCTCGAATGCTGTATTGATCGTACCGAGCGCCTCTTTGATCTCCTGTTTTGTAGAGATAATGTTTTCTCCCGCCAGGGGCTGCTTGTCCAGTTCGATGTAAGCCTGCAGAAGCTTCATCGTCGTAGGCAGATAGTAGACCATCAGGCGGCGGAGATTGGGAGCGCTCGAGGGATCCTTGCGGATCTGCTCGATGATGCGGTTCATGGTGATCTCCAGATGCAGAAGTTCATCGGAGATCTCCTCGTCGCCGATCGCGCGGTTTGCCTCCCGGATCCGCCCCATGTACAGAAGCCCCTCTTCGACGATCTTCCTGGCATCGGCGGGGAGCCGCGCATCCTCCGGCTTGGGCCGCAGGTCCGCATCCGCAAAGGCAAAGGCATTTTCGTCCGAAGCATCCACGGCGCCGGACATTGCGTTCTCCCGCATCTTCGCCCTTGCTTCCTCCGCCTGCTGCTCCTGACGCTCACGCTCGAGGCGCAGATATTCGTTATACATCCTTTCGGAGAGCATGAGGGTCGTTTTCTGCTTGTCAAACCAGGCGGCGGGCAGCATGTCCTCACTGATCATCTTTTCCAGATTTTCAAGAACCTGCTCGCGGGTCTGTCCCGTGGCGCGCGCCAGCTTGTTGATCTCCAGATACTCGCCGGTTCCTGCAATCCGCCCGTACTCATAATACTCTTTGACCAGGCGTCTGCGCTCCCTTCCCTTTTTGACCAGGACGGCGCCCAGAATCCCCAGTCCCAGCGTGAAGACAAGGGATGTGATCCCCATCGCCGAGAAAAAGCCGCTGCCGTAGGTGCTGAAAAGTCCCATCAGACCGGAAAAAAGACTGTCCAGAAGGGAAAATCCCGCCATGACCAGGCAGGTTATGCCGCCGACGATCCTGCCGATGCCGCTCGTGCGGCTGACCCTCCGCTGCAGAAAAGGGGAGAGCTTGCTGGCATAGGTCGTGTGATGACGGGCGCCGGAAGCGCGCTGCATGTACTGTTCCGTCACATTCCGGTCCGCGTATCCCGCGTGCCCGTAGGTGCGGTCCTGACCTGCCGCCCGGTTCGGCTGCTGTCCGCCCGCAGTATTTCCGGACGTCCCCTGGACAAATCCCTGAAAGCTGTTCAGAGCGTCCGCCGCAGTTCCCGCCGCGGAGCCGGTCGCCTCCCACACGGTTTTCCGGATCGCATCACTGAGTCCGGAAAAATCCCCTCTGTTTACAGCATCATCCACTGCATCCCTGATGCCGCTGGCGATGCCGTTGATCTCTTTATTGCTCTTATCACTCATATTTTTCTCTGCTCCGAGAAGTAATCTTAAATCAAACTGTCTGTAAATCACAGACCCGCTATACGCACAAACATTATACCGCATCGGCAGATAAAAAAACACTGCTTAATCAGAGAAGATATTGCGCGATGGTTTCCGGAAAGACTATAATAATAGAGATTATTTTCCGGTCTCAGGTACACTGCTTTTTTGCAGGGGAGCCGGATTCCTTTTCATCTGTCAACCATCAGCGATCACAGGAGTCATACTATGCAGTTTATTTATCCGGCAGTTTTCTGTCAAAAAGAAGACGGTACTTACCGCGGATATTTCCCGGATCTGGAACAGTGTTATGCAGCCGGCGACACTCTGGACGAAGTCCTCAACAGCGCGATCGAAGAAGCCCGGGCATGGATCCAGGTGGAGCTTGAAGACACCTTCGAGCTTCCCGCCGTCACACATCCGGAAGATCTCGTACTGAAAGAGGGTGAGTTCATCCGCAACATCGCCGTTACCATCCGGCTCACCGACGGCTGGGACGAATAGGCCGGCAGTTGAGGCAGAACCATGCAGCAGGACATGACAACCGGCAGGATCCTGCCGGTCATACTCCGGTTTACACTTCCTCTGTTTATCGGAAATATCTTCCAGCAGTTCTACAGTATGGCGGATACGATTATTGTAGGGCGATATCTCGGGGCCGCTGCTCTTGCCGCCGTAGGCGCAACGAGCACGGTCTCTTTTTTGCTGCTCGGATTTGCGATGGGGCTTTCCTCCGGCTTTGCGGTGCTGACGGCACAGCAGTTCGGTGCCCATGATCCGGACGGTGTCCGGATCAGTGTCTCGAACGGAATCCAGCTGGCGGTTCTCCTCTCCGCCGCTCTGACCGCCCTGGGTCTTCTGGTCGTTCCCGGCCTTCTGGTCCTCATGCACACACCGGCGGACATTCTGGCAGACGCGACAAAATATATGCTCATCATCTGCAGAGGACTGGCCGCTTCCATGTTCTACAATCTGTTCTCTTCCTTCCTCCGTTCGGTAGGGAACAGCAGAGCTCCTCTGTTTTTCCTGATCTTTTCGTCCTGCCTGAACATTTTTCTGGACATCTTTTTCATTGTCCGTATGGGCATGGGTGTAGACGGCGCCGCCGTCGCAACAGTGCTGTCCCAGGGTCTGTCGGCCGCCCTGTGCCTTCTCTATATCATTCTGCGCGTGCACGTGCTTGTGCCTTCGCGGCGCCACTGGGGCTTTCATCGGGAGGCCACCCTGCATCAGCTGCGGATGGGGATTCCGATGGCCCTGCAGTTTTCCGTCACCGCCTCCGGCACGATCGTCATGCAGGCCGCCATCAACATGTTCGGCTCCGTTGCCGTCGCCGCCTTTACTGCGGCCTGGAGGATCCAGAATATCCTGACGCAGGGCATGATCGCCATGGGACAGACCATGGCTGCCTTCTGCGGACAGAATTTCGGCAAAAAAGACTTCGCCCGCATCCGGGAGGGAGTGCGCACTGCCGTGCGGATCGAGATCCTCTACTCCGCCGCCTCGGGCGTTGCCGCCGTGATTTTCCTCCCTCTGATCATGCGCCTGTTTTTCTCTGCCGGCTCAGACCTGCAGGCCCTCATGCCCTGGGCGATGACCTACACTGTCGAGTGCGCAGTCTTTTTTATTCCGCTGAGTTTCATTTTTATTTTCCGCAACGCCATGCAGGGATGCAGCTATTCCTTCCTGCCTCTCATGGGCGGCGTCATCGAAATGGCTGCCCGGGTCCTCTGCGCGATCGCCGGAATCTATTTTCACAGCTATCTGCTTTCCGCAGGCTGCGACGGCGCCGCCTGGCTCACGGCAGGGGTGTTCACACTCCTTGCCTTCCGCTATATGATGCGGCAGCTGGAATCCGGAAACGAACGGCCCCTATAGCAGCCGCCCCCTATAGCCCCCTATAGCATAGAAGCAATACCGCCCGATCTCAGTCTGCGGAGTCTCCCTCTTGTGCAGGCAGCGGAATCATACCATCTTTGCCGCCAGTCCCGGCGGCAGGCTCATGATCCGGTATATTCCGGGCCAGCCAGGAGACTTCGTAGTTTTTGTCCCCCGTGACTTCCTTCTGAACATGGAGGAAGTCCGGGATTTTGATCTGCTCGTTTTCGAAGCGCAGATAGACTTCCACCACCGCCCGGTCCTCCCAGAAGGGGTAGAGGTCAATCTCAAAAAACTGCTTTTCCCAGGAAAGGCCGTAGCGCGTCTTGTGAATCGGCTTCCTGGCAGGGTCGGCATTTGCCAGAAACTGCCGGTATTCCCGCTCGGAGAGCCTGCCCTCTGCCTCCAGACGCACTCTGATCCCGTCCGTCTTTTTCCTTGTCAGATAGAACATCTCGCCGTCTTCTCTCTCACTGCGGCGGATCCGGATCTCCTCATCCTCTGCAGAATGCAGATAGATCTGCTCGATCTCCTCGTGGTGACAGTCGGGAAGTGCCTCCAGCATGTCAATGTCCGGGTAATCAACCAGAAACCTGCGTCTGATCTCCTGCGGCGCGGGTTCGCCCAGAAAAGCGGCAATCTCCGCGACCAGATGGCGCATCTTATCTTCAAATCCGTTCAGATTTTCAATGATCCGATAATAGGGATGGCTCTCCCAGGCGGCGATCACACGGTCATCCAGGGCAGCAGCCTGTGCCGGTGTCTCATCCCGGATGGCATTGGTCGCGGTCCCGTAGTAGAGGACAGCATTCTTGGCCGTCGTCTCCAGATGAAAGACCGCATCGTAGCTGCGCAGTTTTTCGTCCGCCGAAACACCCAGAATTCCCAGGGCTTCGTCAAATTCCTCCGCCGTCATATAGGCCCGGTTGTCAAAAAATCCCCTGTCACAGACGATCAGTACTTTTTTCTCTGTCTCCTGCCTGTCCGGATCCGCTATGTCAAGCGCAGCACGCGTGTAGACATCCTCCTTTTCCAGCTGCAGCTTCATCTGAAACAGCTGATAGGCCATCATGGAGGAACAGCGGGCAGGCGTGATCCCGGCGGATTTGAGTTCTGTCGCCGGCTCCTGCATGAAAATGAGTGTATACCCCATTTTTTCAAAGGTATTCTGAATCCAGCTCAGGCCGGTCGTCTTTCCTGCACAGGGACCTCCTGTCAGAACGATCTTTGTAACCCTCTTCCCCTTTCTGTTCATCCGTTTCCCCTCCCCGCAAAATACTTGAGTGATAAAAACCGGACAGCAGTCCATCCTGTTCGGGCTGCTGTCCGGTCGTGAAAAGTCTGTATCTTTACAATTCTGCGCTGCCCGCTTCCTGTCTTATCCGCCTCTTATTCGCCGAATAATGGCGTAGAGAAATAGCGCTCTGCCGTGTCCGGAAGGACTGTGACGACAGTCTTTCCCTCTCCGAGCTTAGCGGCAAGCTTCAGGGCTGCGGCCACATTGGTGCCGGAGGAAATACCGACCATCAGGCCTTCCTCGCGCGCCAGACGCTTGGAGGTCTCGATCGCCTCGGTGTCGGTCGTCACACAGATTTCATCGTAGATATCACGATTGAGGATATCCGGAATGATTCCGTCGCCGATCCCCATCTGCATATGTGTGCCGATGGTTCCGCCCGCAAGGATCGCCGCGTTTTCAGGCTCGACCGCCCAGATTTCCATATCGGGGTTGTGCTCCTTCAATACTTCGCCGATACCGGTCAGCGTACCGCCGGTGCCGATGCCGCTGCAGAATCCGTGGATTGGTCCGTTCACCTGCTCCAGAATCTCCTGCGCAGTGAAATTCTTCTGCGCCATTGTATTGTTGGGGTTGGAGAACTGCTGCGGTACAAAGACCTTGGGATCCTTTTTCTGCATGCGCAGAGCAGTCTGAAGGCATTCATCGATGCAGGCGCCGATATCTCCGGCATCATGGATCAGCCTGACTTCCGCGCCATAGTGCCGGACCAGCTTTGCGCGCTCCTCGCTGACAGAATCGGGCATAATGATAATGGTGCGGTAGCCCTTGACCGCGCCGACAAGGGCCAGGCCGATGCCCTGGTTGCCGCTTGTGGGTTCCACAATGATCGTATCGGGGCCGATCAGGCCGTCTTTTTCCGCCTGTTCTATCATGTTGAGGGCTGTGCGCGTCTTGATGGATCCGCCGACATTAAGGCCTTCCACTTTCACGAGAACTCTTGCGCTCCCGGGAGCCGGCATGCGCTGCAGCTCAATCATGGGTGTATTTCCGACTGCTTCCAGAATGTTATTGTAAATCACGTCAATATTTCCTTTCTATACAGATTGTCCGGGCAAATCTGCTGATTTTTCAACACATTTTAAAAGAATATCATTGTGGGATAATGAATGCAAGCCTGTGTCTGCAGACATCCGGCAAAAAGAGGAATATCCGGAGCTTTTTGATCCTGCCCCACGTGCGCGCGGAGTAACAAATTTACCCAATTTTAAGAATCTGCTCCGCTTCAAAACTGGACAAATTGCACACATTTATTTTATAATTGTGGAAATGTGCCGCACTGCATTGCACAGCATTTTCTCCGATCATCCGGATCCCCGGAAGCTTCGCAGGATGCTGTGTCCATGACTGATCCGGGATATGCCCGGAACTGCGTTTACTCAACTGCAAGCAATACCGGCACGCAACAAGTAACTGCGGTATTCCTGCCCTATGCATAACGCATCTGATGTAAAGTAAACAGGGGGGCTGTTTACAGAGTACGGATCGTTATACAACATCCCGTGACAGGCTGCTGTATGACTCATGTAAAAGCCTTAGTGAAGGAGGACATTTCAAATGATTTCCTGGAAAAACCTGGACACACTTGCTGTTTATGACAAGTTTATGGCCCTGAAAGGCCGCGTTAACATCGTAGAGGCCATGGCCGGCGAAAGCGGTGCCGAGCGTGTAGCTAAATACACAATTCCCATGGCATGCGGAATGAGCTACAATTACGCTGCCAAGGCTGTCGATGACACAGCCATCGACGTCCTGCAGGAGCTCGCCGACGAGCAGCAGCTGATCGATAAGTACAAAGAGCTTCTGGGCGGCGCAGTCATCAACACCGGCGAGAAGCGTCTGGTTCTTCATCAGCTCTGCCGCGGACAGCTGGCAGGCGATGTCATCGCGGACGGCGTCAACAAGCGTGATTTCTATACCTCCCAGCAGAAGAAGGCCGCGGACTTTGCCAACAAGGTCCATGCCGGTGAGATCACCAACGCTGCAGGCGAGAAGTTCACCACTGCCGTACAGATCGGTATCGGCGGAAGCGACCTGGGCCCCCGCGCCCTCTACCTCGCTCTTGAGAACTGGGCAAAGACCAACGACACCCTCAAGATGGAAGCCCGCTTCATCAGCAACGTCGATCCCGACGATGCCGCAGCGGTTCTGAAATCCGTTGATATTCCTCACACCCTGTTTATCGTTGTTTCCAAGTCCGGCACAACTCTGGAGACCCTGACCAACGAGTCCTTCGTGCGCGACGCTCTGCGCAACGCAGGCGTGGATCCTTCCAGGCACATGCTGGCCGTCACAAGCGAGACTTCCCCGCTGGCCTCCAGCTCCGACTATCTGGAAGCCTTCTTCATGGATGACTACATCGGCGGCCGTTATTCCTCCTCCTCCTGTGTCGGCGCTGTGATCCTCTCCCTGGCATTCGGTCCCGAGGTCTTCGCCCGCATCATGAACGGCGCATCCGAGAGTGACAAGGCCGCTCTCAATCCCGATGTCCGCCAGAACGCTGCTCTGCTCGATGCCCTGATCGGTGTCTATGAGCGCAATGTTGAAGGTTATCTGTGCACGGCAGTCCTGCCTTATTCCCAGGCTCTGTGCCGTTTCCCCGCACACCTGCAGCAGCTCGACATGGAGTCCAACGGCAAATCCGTCAACCGCTTCGGCGAGCCCGTCAACTATGTGACCGGCCCCGTCATCTTCGGTGAGCCCGGCACCAACGGCCAGCACTCCTTCTATCAGCTCCTGCACCAGGG
>CAMKEX010000138.1 GCA_946411695.1 uncultured Lachnospiraceae bacterium | reverse complement strand
CCCGCTCTTCCTTCACATGGGGAATCCCGGTGGACTTTGCGCCCGGCCACGTCGTCTACGTCTGGCTCGATGCGCTGAGCAACTATATCACCGGCCTGGGATATGATGCGGACGGCAATAACGATCCGCTCTTTGACAAGTACTGGCCCGCTGACCTGCACCTGATCGGCAAGGATATCGTACGCTTCCATACCATTTACTGGCCTATCTTCCTGATGGCTCTCGGCGTGGAACTGCCCAAGCAGGTCTTCGGTCATCCCTGGCTTCTGCAGGGCGGTGAGAAAATGTCCAAGACCAAGGGAAATGTCATCTATGCGGATGACCTCGTGGATATCTTCGGCGTGGACGCAGTCCGCTATTTCGTCGTACATGAGATGCCCTATGAGAACGACGGCGTGATCACCTGGGAACTCGTCGCGGAGCGCATCAACTCCGACCTGGCCAACACTCTCGGAAACCTGGTCAACAGAACCATCGCCATGAGCAACAAATACCTTGGCGGTACTGTAAAGGACACCGGCTCCTTTGCCGGCCTGACCGACGAGGAAGCAGAGAAGGCGAAGGGCTTCGACGAGGACCTCAAGGCTCTCGTTACAGCAGCTTACGGCAAGGTGGAGAAGAAGATGGAAGAGCTGCGCGCGGCGGATGCTCTGACCGAAATCTTCACTGTTTTCAAACGCCTGAACAAATATATTGACGAGACCGAGCCCTGGATCCTTGGCCGCGACGAGGCAAAGAAGGACCGCCTCTCCACAGTTCTGTATAACCTCGTGGAAGGCATCACCATGGGCGCTTCCCTGCTGGCACCTTTCATGCCTGAAACCGCAGAGAAGACCGTGAAGATGCTCGGAACACAGATCCGCGACTTCGAGACTCTCGGCAGCTTCGGGGCAGACGGAAACGAATTCCACGTCACTGACAAGCCCGAGATCCTCTTTGCCCGCCTTGACACCAAGGAAGTGATGAAGAAAGTCGAAGTCATCATGGAGAAACAGCGCGCGGCGGCAGCGGCAGAAGCGGCGGCAGACGCAGCTGAGGCGGCTGCAAAGGACGGCGATGCACAGGAGAAGACGGAAGAGGTCATTCCCGAAGTCGAGAAGAAACCGGAAGTCACCATCGATGATTTCGCAAAGTGCCAGTTCCAGGTCGGCGAGGTCATTGCCTGTGAAGCAGTCAAGAAGTCCAAAAAGCTCCTCTGCTCTCAGGTAAAGATCGGATCTGAAGTGCGCCAGATCGTCTCCGGCATCCGCAAGTACTACACACCTGAGGAGATGGTGGGCAAAAAAGTCATGGTCATCACAAACCTCAAGCCCGCAAAACTTGCAGGCCTTATGTCCGAGGGCATGATCCTCTGCGCGGAAGCTCCAGACGGAAGCCTGGCCCTCATGACTCCCGAAAGCGGCAAGGATATTCCTGCCGGAAGTGAAATCGGCTGATCAAAAGAAATAATACGTCTATGTTGCAGCATAATGGGACACGGGGGACTGCCACGTGTCCCATCTTAATAAGGGTAAGAAATAACAATAAGAAATAAAAAGCAATAATCAGGGCAGATGCGGTTATGGTAAAGGCTGCCGCGCTGATGAGCGGTATGCCGGAAAGGCCGAAGAAAGGAGCTTTCATGGGAAGATTAAAGGAACTCAGAAAGTATGTGGACGCGGAGATCAACCGCATGGAGAATGTCGATAAGCGCACAGGCGCGATCGCGCACCTTTATGGAGTCTCTCTGGCAGCTACTATGATTGCGCGCAGGCGCGGACTGGATGCGGAGCTTCTGTCGATGGCGGCCATGCTTCATGACCTGCATGCCTATAAGACGGGTTCCTATGATGATCATGCACATAAAGGTGCAGACCTGGCCAGGCAGATCCTGGGTGAACTGAAGCTGACAAATGAAGAGGAGACGGATCTGATCTGTTCCGCGATCTATCATCACGATGACAAGCTGGTCGTAGACAGCCCTGCGGATGAAGCTCTCAAGGATGCGGACGTGATCCACCATTGCATGAATGACCTCTCCAAAGCTGTCAAGGAAAAGGAACAGGCAAGATTTGCAGCTCTGTGTGAGGAATTCGGAATGCAGGGCTGAAGGCACAGAAACAGCATCCGGGGAAATCGATTTATGGAATTTATGGAAAAGAAGAAAAGGATCCGATACCTTGCGGCAGTTCTGCTGTGCACGATCCTGATCAAGGCTCCGGCAGTTTCGGCAGCGGTCCCGGCAGAGGCGGCGGCAGTCCGGACAGAAGCTGCGGCAGTCCGGGCAGAAGCGGAGGCAGGACAGGTGCGGCCTGCACCGGCGGACGAGCCTGCAGGCGATTCATCCAAAGGCAGAACTGTTGACGGCAGGGGAATCTGGGAGAAAATCAGGGAGAAACTTCCCGAAATAGATCTTGCAGAATTTGATGCGGAAGCGGAGAAGGAAAAGCTTCGCGAGGCGGTCAGAACCATGGATGAGCTGGGGATTTCTCCGGAAATGCTGGTCAGGAATGCATGGGATTTTCTGAGCCGCAAAGAAAACCGGAAGAAGATTGATCAGGCGGTGGACGATCTCCGCGACAAGGTGGAAGAGGTGACCGGAGGAGATTCGGCCGGCGAGTGAATGGGGTGATCATTTCATGCGTATTTTTCAGGCAGACAGCCCTCTCATGGAGGGGCTTTCGAAAATAACTGATCTGGTGATACTGAATCTGGCGGTGATGGTATGTTGTCTCCCGATTATAACAGCAGGGGCTGCCATAACCGGCATGCATTATGTACTGCTGAAGATGGTGAGGAATGAAGAAGGCTATATCCTGCGCAGCTATTTCAAATCCTTTAAAGAAAATTTTCTGCAGGCGACCGGCATGTGGCTCATTTTTCTGGCGGTGGGAATTGCTTTTGGACTGGATCTGCGGCTCACGGGCCCCGGAGCGGAGGTTTCTCTGCAGCTGCCCGCAGTGTTCCGCGGCCTGCTGATGGCTGCCGGAATCTACATTTTCGCAATCTATCTGTATGCCTTTCCCCTGCTGGCCAGGTTTCAGAATACTGTTTTCGGGACATTGCGAAATGCGGCGGTGTTTGCGGTCGCATGGCTTCCCAGAACGATTGGGATGGCGGCAGCGGTCATAGTACTGCCCGCTGCATTTCTGCTCATCAGACCGATCCTTCCCCTTCTTTTGCTGGTGGGGATGACCGGTCCCGGCTACATCTGCGCCCTGCTCTACAGCCCGGCATTTAAAAAGCTGGAGGAAAATGTGGAGGAAAAGACGGTTTGTCAAAATGACGAAAAAGAGGAATAAAAAATAGGCAGAATGACGGCTGTAACGGCCGTCATTTTTTATGAGGACGAAAGTAAGACGGGAAACAGGTATTTTTTTTGGTCAGTCAAGCCATGGCAGCCATAGTGCTTTTATCGTATACTTTTCATCATAAGAGCAATCCGGTAATGAGATGGTTTCCGCTTTCATTGTGCCGGTGGAATAGAACTGATTTATAGTGAATCTTATATGGTAAAGAGGAGGAACAAATGGCAAGTTTATCTCTGAAGAATGTCAACAAGGTATATCCCAATGGTTTCCAGGCTGTTAAGGATTTCAACATGGAAATCGCTGACAAGGAATTCATCATCTTCGTCGGTCCTTCGGGCTGCGGCAAATCCACAACCCTTCGTATGATCGCAGGTCTTGAAGATATCAGCTCCGGTGAGTTCTGCATCGACGGCAAGCTCATGAATGACGTTGAGCCCAAGGACAGAGATATCGCAATGGTCTTCCAGAACTATGCTCTGTATCCTCATATGTCCGTCTATGACAACATGGCATTCGGCCTCAAGCTCCGCAAGGTTCCGAAGGATGAGATCGACAAGGCCGTTAAAGAGGCAGCTAAGATCCTCGACCTGTCCCATCTCCTTGACCGTAAGCCGAAGGCTCTTTCCGGCGGTCAGAGACAGCGTGTCGCCATGGGCCGTGCAATCGTCAGAAGCCCCAAGGTATTCCTCATGGACGAGCCTCTGTCCAACCTGGATGCCAAGCTCCGTGTTCAGATGAGAACCGAGATTGCCAAGCTTCACCAGAGACTGGGCACCACCATCATCTACGTCACACATGACCAGACCGAGGCTATGACTCTGGGAACCAGAATCGTCGTTATGAAGGACGGTATCGTTCAGCAGATCGATTCCCCTCAGAACCTCTATGACAACCCCTGCAACCTCTTCGTCGCAGGCTTCATGGGATCCCCTCAGATGAACTTCCTGGATGCTACCGCAAGGATTTCTCAGGGCAAGGCTTATCTCGAACTCGACGGCGAGAGCATCGAGCTTCCCGCTGACAAGGCGAAGCCCATGATCGACGGCAACTACAACGGCAAGCAGGTTATCCTCGGCATCCGTCCTGAAGACATCCTGGCTTCCCCTGAGGCTCTTGAGAAGGCTGCTTACAAGTTCAATGCAACCTGCAACGTCTACGAGCTGCTCGGCGCTGAAGTTTTCCTGTATTTCGATGTTGACGGCAATCCTGTTACCGCTCGTGTCGAGCCTGATACCAAGATCCGTCCCGGAAAGAGCATGACCTTCACTTTCGATACCAAGAAGATCCACATCTTCGATAAGGAGACTGAGCTGACCATCGCCAACTGAATCCATTCTTGCAATCGGAAATTGAATGTGTAAATATAGCAGTGCGGGCGATTTGCCTGCACTGCTTTTTGATTTTAGTCCATGCCGCCCGGAAGAGCGGCAGTGCGGGGAGAATATCCGAGGTTTGAGAGGCGAACCTTTCATGCAGGCGGTTCTCTGACCGGATACGCGCGCGGCAGGCCGCGTGCGGGTCTTCAATAAGAACAGGATTGAATACGTTATGATTACATCTCAGATAATAAAAAGCTGCCTGGAGGAGCTGCGCGAGATCACGAAGACGCAGTTCTGTGTGCAGGACCTGAAGGGAAATGTCATTGCGGCAACTGCGCAGGCGGAAGTGCCTGAGGCCGCCATTGTCTCCGCCTTTGCGGGCATGCCGGTGGACAGCCAGATCATCGGAATGAGTTATCTGCTCAAGGTCCTGGATGATGGTGAGCCGGTGTATATTCTCACGGCGACCGGATCCGGTGACAGTACATTGATGGTCGCCAGAATAGCTGTCAGCCAGCTGCAGAGTCTGATCGTTGCATATAAGGAGCGGTTGGACAGGGGGAATTTTTTCCAGAATCTGCTGCTGGATAATCTGCTGCCGGTGGATATCCACAACTGGGCGCGGAAGCTGCGCATCAAGAGCTCAGTGCCGCGCGCAGTCATTGTCTTTGAAATTGATTCGGGCAAAAATGATCCTGAGCACAGTGTATCAGCGTGGCTGGAAGCCCAGGCGACTGCAGCGAAGATGCTCTCGGGTCTTTTTTCCTCACAGGGCGGCGATTATCTGACTGAAACCGAGGAAAATAATGTGATCCTGGTCAAATCCCTCGACTCTTTAGAGGACTATGAGGAACTGGAGCGCTGTGCCGTAACGGCGGTTGACATGCTCGGCACGGAGGTCATGGTGGACGCCAGGGCGGCGTTCGGAACAATCGTTTCCGAACTCAAAGACATCTCCAAGTCCTATAAGGAAGCACGGATGGCCATGGATGTCGGAAGTATCTTCTATGCGGGCAAGAGGATCCTGTCCTACAGCGAGCTGGGCATCGGAAGGCTGATCTATCAGCTCCCTGTCAATCTGTGCAGGATCTTCCTCCACGAGATCTTCGGAGACTATGACCCTTCCCTGATCGACCAGGAAACTCTGGCGACGATCAATACGTTTTTTGACAATAATCTCAATGTCTCGGAGACCGCCCGTCAGCTCTTCATTCACAGAAATACGCTTGTCTACCGTATGGAGAAACTGGAAAAGGTCACGGGCCTCGATATTCGGACATTCGAGGACGCCATGACCTTCCGGATCGCGCTGATGGTCAGCGAATATATGAAGTTTCTTGAAAGGCAGCGCTGAAGACGGGAGATTACTCCGGCTCGGAGAAGGTCATGAGTTCAGGGCACTTGTTTTTGACATCTTCGATCAGTTTCCTGTATTCTTCATTGAAACCGGAGAGATCATAGGTGCCGCCCGGAACACTGACATCCTCGGGGATTTCAATATCGGCCTGTGTTTCATCCAGGAAATAGAAATTGTATTCGCCGACAGTTCCGATCAGCTGCGCTCCTTCCATAGGGTTTTCTCTGGCCGCGGTATTTCCCCTGGCCTCGTTGAGCTTTTTCAGATATTCATTGATGTCATCTGCGGAACGATTGCCGTCTGCGGCATAGACGGAGAACATACCCAGAACGCGGGGATTGAAGAAGTTTTCATATTTTTCCGCGTTTTCGGAATTTGTGCGGTATTTGACGAGAAGATCTTCATAATCGTCTTCGCCGAGAGCGACATAGTTATAGTACATGCAGTAGACGCCGTCCCCGGGGTTGATCTCGCCGCCTCCGTTGGGAAGGAATCCCTTTGTATCCTTGAAGGACTCCGGAAGCGTGAAGGTGACACCGACCGCGGGGAATTCGATGACGGATCCATCCTCCGAGAGGGTGCTGTCTTCCGGAGTGAAGTCAGCGGCTTCGGCAGAGGCGGCGGAGCCGGCCGCTGCGGCGTCGTCCGCTGCTTCCGTAACTGCCTCCTGTACGGCTGTTTCTGTATCTATTTCCTGCGTCTGGGCGGTCTTTTCCGCGTCTTCCTGGGTCCGGGCAGTACTTTCCGTATCTTCCTGCGTCTGGGCGGTCTTTTCCGTTTGCGGTGCGGCGCCGGTGCCGGAACTGCCGCAGGCGGCGGCTGAAAGGGCCAGGATCATGGCGCCCAGAATCGCAGACAGTTGTCTTTTTTTCATATCTATACCTCTTGAAGCATTCATTATACTCTGTAAATATTTCCATTATATGTTTTTTTTAGACATCCGGCTTTAGGCGGGCTGTTTTTTTTCATTCAGTTCCGGCAGGACAACGGCCAGCATGGTGATGAAGCAGGCCAGACCGCCCAGGACGTTGGAGACGGGCTCTGCCGCGAAGACGCCGTCGGTTCCCATGTGGAAGGCGTAGGGCAGCAGATAGGTCAGCGGGACGACAATGAAGCCTTTGCGCAGGAGGGAAAAGAAGATCGCATGGTTCTTTTTTCCCAGGGACTTGAAAATGATCTGTCCGCAGTGCTGGAAGACCATGAATATAAAGGTCGAAAAATAGAGGTTGAAGCAGGGGAGGGCTGTCTCCATAAGCCGGGCATCGGAACTGAAGATGCCGATCACAAAGGAGGGGAACAGGCGGATGAGGATCCACACGGTTCCGGCATAGCCCATGGACAGGAGAAACATGATCGCACCGGCCTCTTTGACATCCCGATAGCGGCCGGCTCCGTAGTTGTAGCTGATGATGGGGGACGTTCCCTCGGTGATGGATAAGAGCGGTGTCTCCAGCATCTGTCGGGCGGAATTGACGATGGTCATGATGGAGACATAGATGTCTCCGCCGACGTGGGCGAGCACGTTGTTGCAGCTGACCGACACCAGGCTGTTGGTGAGCTGCATGATGAAGGCAGCCATACCGAGTCCGATGATCCTGCGGGCACGCTGTCCGCAGTGCCTGATCTCCTCAGCCCGCAGAAACCGAAGTCGATAATCGACCTTGTTTCCGAAGAGGAAGCGCAGAACAAAAGCGGCTGACAGGGCCTGGGAGAGGATCGTTGCAATGGCGGCTCCCTCGACGCCCAGGCCCAGGACAAAGATCATCAGGGGGTCCAGGATGATATTGGCAGCAGCCCCGATGATCACTGTGGTCATGCCGACCATCGAATAGCCCTGTGCGTTGATAAAGGGGTTCATGCCTGTGGAGATCATGGAGAAGAGGGTCCCCAGCAGATAAATGCGCAGATAGGGAAGCGCATGGACCATGGCCTGGTCCGAGGTGCCGAACACGCGGAGGATCGGATATCCCGTGAGTTCGCCCGTAATTGTCAGAATAAGGGCTGCGGCAGAGAGAAGGAAAAAGGAGGTGTTCTGGATCATGGACGCCTCTTTTCTGTTTCCGGCGCCCCTTGAAATGGAAAACAGGGGCGCTCCTCCGCTGCCGAACATATTGGTAAATGCCGTGATCAGGATGACGATCGGAAAACACATTCCGACAGCCCCCAGGGCCGCTGTCCCGATTTCGGGAATGCGGGCAATGTAAATGCGGTCCACGATGTTGTAGAGCAGATTCAATATCTGTGCCACAAACATGGGCAGCGCCGTCGCCGCTATATTGGACAGAGTTCTGCCGTTTCCAAAATCAACTCGCTTCATTGTATCAGACCGATCCTCTTGTGCTGCATGGATATATGAGAAATTTAAAGGACTCTTTCATGCTTCCCGACATGTCGAAGCGCTTCTGCGCTGAGACACCCGAGGCGAAATCGCGAAGGCGATTTCGGCGATGAAGAGTGAAAAATCTTGCATCGGCAAGATTTTTCACTCTTCATCGCGCAGTACCCGTGACTATCAGAAAACAGTCGAGGGATAGGCGCGTGAAAAGGGAAAACTGCTTCATCGCGCCGACCCGCAGGCGGGCTCTGCAGAATGGCCTGCAGGCGCATTGGCTTTTGCCGGTGATCAGATGATCCCTGTCCCGTCAAAGACGGGGATGTAGGAGGGCGATACCGTGCCGCTCTCCTGGACAAAACCGTTTGTGATCCCCAGGTCAATGGCGTAATCGACCAGGGCATCATATTCCTCCTCCGACAGGCGCCGGCAGAGATCGGCGTCCGGGACTGTATGCAGATCTGAGGCTCCGTCTGCCGTCTGAGAGGAGGAGCGGTTCCGGCTCAGGACCTGCGGCATAGGGGTGTACTGGTTCATGATGCTGATGAAGATCCTGTCCCCATAGGTCCTGTACAGATAGCGCAGGACCGCGCGGGAGTCCTCTCCGCAGCCGGGCAGGGCCAGATG
>CAMKEX010000137.1 GCA_946411695.1 uncultured Lachnospiraceae bacterium | reverse complement strand
TTACATTTTTCCGGCAGACCTGCTGCCTCCGGAAAAAACTTCCGGTAAATGCTTCCCGGTAAATGCTTCCCGGAAATGCTTCTAGTAAATATGCCGCCGGGCAGAACCGGCGGCATATGTTTTTTTACATCTTTAATAATATCCTGTCACCTTGAATCCGTGTTCATCCTCTACAAGGGGTATTTTCTCAGATTCCATTTCATCAATGCGGATCCAGCGCCCTCTTCCCAGATTCAGGATCACAAAATCGATCATGGCGGAAGGCCCCTGGATCTCCACCTCGACGCTCCCGTCGGCAAGGTTCTTCACCCAGCCGGTAAGGCCGTGGTTTCTCGCATCATACATGATATGATAGCGGAAGCCGACACCCTGGACACGGCCGTAAAACCGTATATGCCGTCTTTCAACAGGTGTCTCCATCATGGATCTCCTCTCTTCCTCCGAAAGTTCCGGAGGTCCCTCACCGATCGGCGCAGTATCCCCGGTATTTTCGTCAGTCCTGCTGATCTGACCCAGGACATCTGCGGGAAACAGAATGCGCAGAAGCTTCTGAAACCACTCCCGGATCCTGCGGATCAATCTCTGAAAAAAACTCATATTCTCCATTCGCATCAAGACCTGAACAAAAAATCAATTCCGGCATCAGTGATCGCGGAGGTGCCTGACATGGCTCTGGAGCACCCGGATATCAAGAGGCTTCGTGATATGGGCGTTCATTCCCGACTCATAGGTGCGGTTGATATCCTCCTCATAGGTGCTGCCCGTCATTGCGATGATCGGAATCGTCTTTGCGTCTTCGCGGCTCAGAGCTCTGATCGCAGCTGCCGCGGCATAGCCGTCCATGACAGGCATCTGCAGATCCATCAGAATCGCATCGTAAAAGCCCGGTCTGGAATTGCTGAACATGGCGAGGGCTGCCCTGCCGTTTCCGGCAATCTCACAGCGGGCCCCGGACATCTCAAGAAGATCCTTGAGCATATCGGCATTGATCGTATTGTCTTCCGCGGCCAGGAAACGAAGTCCTGTCATGGTATCCGAACCTGCTTCGTAATCGCCGCTTCCGTTTCCGGAGACCTCGCAGACCTGTTCCACCAGCCTGTGCAGTCCTGATACATAGAACGGTTTCTGCAGGGTCTGTCCGATTCCTGCCCCGCGCCGCTCCTCATCATAAATATGACGGCTTGTCATCAGGAAAATGTGGGGCATCCGGATCCAGGACATCCTGCGCACGCTGTTTACGACCTCGTGCCAGTCCATATCCTGAAGATCCTCATCCAGAAGGATCAGATCGTACTCGTCCTCTGCGACAGCCGCCTGCTCGATCAGCTTGACCGTTCCGTATCCGCTGGAGATGCTCGTTGCGTTGACACCTGCGCTCTCCATCAGATTGCGGATCCTGGCGGCCTCCTGCAGGTTGTTGTTGGCGACCAGCATGCGCTTGATGCCGTGCTGCTTCCAGAATTCGGAACCTCCGCTGTTGACCATCTTGAGCCTCATGCGGATCCATATGATGGTCCCCTCTCCCGGCAGACTCTGGGCTGAAATACTGCCGCCCATCATCTCGATCAGTCTCCGGGTGAGCCAGATCCCCGTCCCTCGCCCTGGTTCGCTCTCTGTATTTTCCGGAATCTCGTCGCGGAAATATTTCTGCATCTGCTCTCTCTCCATACCGATGCCGGTATCCCGCACCTCGAAGATCAGAGAGACATTTTCATTGTTTTCATCCGGCACGCCCGTGACCGTCAGCTCCACGCGTCCGCCGGGCGGTGTATATTTGACCGCATTGGAAAGGATCCCGCGAAGAATCTCCGTGATCCTGTCACGGTCTCCCAGAACAATATCGTGCTCGATGCCTGCAGCGGAAAAGACAAATTTCTGATCCCGCGCCTTGGCAAGGCTCGATGTGATCGAAGAGACTTCCTCCAGTACCAGACCGAGTCCGAATTCCTCGCTCGCCAGTTCCGCCTCCGAAGTCTCCAGACGGCTCATATCCAGGATCTGGTCCACTGTGGTAAGGATCTCATGGCAGGCCACACCGATCCGGTGGGCGTATTCCATCACCTTGGCAGGATTGTTGGAATTCTTCATCAGCAGCATGACCATGCCGGAGATCGAATTGATCGGCACGCGGAAATCATGGGACATGCTGGCAAGGAAATATCCCGCCGCGCGGTTGGCATCCTGTGTCTGCTGGATCATCATCTCTTCGAGATCGGTCTTTGCAATGTTGGATTTGCACAGCAGAACAACAGCAACCCTGTCAGACCGTCCATAGGGAAGGTGAATGACATAAGTCAGATACAGACGGCGCGCGCCGTTTTTCCGGTGGATAAATACTTCCTCAAGCCTGTTATAATCCTCAATGTTGTCAAACACATGGCTGATATTGCGTACATCATCCATCGCTTCGCTGCGGCTGATCCCGAGCGCGATATCAATGTTGGATGTGATGAATTCCGCCTTGTAAGTGGTGACGGACATGACGATAATCACGTGCAGTGTCCCGCTGACGATCGAATCGAATACCTGGTCATGGCTGAGGATATCATTGTCCCTGATCCTCAGTTCCTGCCTGAGGCGGGCATTCTCCTCCGCCAGCGCACAGATCTCGTCCAGCGTCAGCTGGTCCATCGAACCGGCCTGAAAAGGGGACATCTCTTCACTGGTGTCCATGGTATTCCCCGTGACCGCTTTTATGGTGCTATCCATATTTCTTTCCACAGACACCCCCTCCCTTTCCCGGAGCACAAATATCCGGAGCAGCAGACTGCCAGTCTGCATAAACAAACTGTATAAACAAAAATGAATAAAATAACGTATTCCCGCTGTTATATTATAGTACCTGAACGTCAGTGTTTCAATGTCTCCTGCACAGCATATGCCATCCCTTTTTCCAGAAATGTCCCGGAAAACCTGTCCCTGACGACAGCCGCATAGCGTTTTTCGGGATTTTTCAGCTTTTCGTTCTCAAAGCGCAGGACCGGCTCCGCCCAGTCGGGGAGCTCCGGAAGCAGGGGCCGGTAAAATGCCCGGATCATCTCCATTGTATGGAGAGCCGCCTCCAATGCGTTTTTGACCGGCTTTTCTCTGAACTCAGGCATGACAATGTGCACGGTGCGCAGATCAAAGTGTGCGGCATTTTTGAAATTCTGCACGGCAAGCACCTGGTCCGCAAGAGACATGTTGCGCCTGGGCAGAGACACCAGCCAGATCAGAAACAGCTGTGTAAACTGCACGTCCCGCACGTCCAGGCCGCCCGGAGCCAGGGGGTTGAGATCGAACATGCGCAGTTCAATGTGGTCCACCCCGGTCTCCTTGAGAGCATCGAGACGGTTTTCTCCCTTGGATTTGAGCCGCACAGGAAAATAGAGTTCCGACACGGAATACAAAAGGCCGGCGTCCACATATTGGCGGATCCCGTCCGCATAGCGCTGGATATTTGTGTAGTCAAAAACCGGCACAAAGTCATTCCAGTAGCCAAGTTCACTGCAGCGCACACTTGCCATCCCCGTGAAAACATCCTGTCCCTTCAGGCTCCTGCCGGACATTTTTTCAGCCGTACAGTCCCCGCCGGCAGCGGATCTCCTGCTTTCCGAAGAAAGAGATTCTCTCTCAAAATAACTTATGTCCAGCACAGGACTCGCCGCCGTGAGGATGACCAGGAGCCATCCGTAGGTAGCTGCTTTTTCCGCCAGTTCCAGATAAAAGCTGTCCCGGAAGGAACGGGACCGCCCCTGCCCCCGCAGAGAAAACTCCTTCCTCAGCAATTCTTCCGAGAAAGAGTAATTCACATGGATTCCGGAGAAAGTCATCTTGTAGCGGCCGTACCTGCCCGAGAGATATTCCCGATAGGACGTCTTCGACGCAAGATCTCCCGTAAACTGCGCGATCGGGATATCCTCTTCCCCCGCCAGAAACGGCGGATTGGAAAAAGGCCAGATATATTCAGGGCGGGGGTATCTGCTGATCGTTTTCCGGATCTGGCGTGTATAGGCCTCCAGCGCCAGGACCGCCCCCTCGGCAGAGGGCTCGGCACAGGTATTGATCTCAGTCTGGTTTTCCGAAAAATCGCGCGTAATATGATTGTCATTCGGAAAAGGATGCGGTGTATGCGCCATCGTGGCATCCTCGTACACACGCAGTCCCTCTTTTTCCAGGCCGAATTTTCCCTGCAGGAGACACTTTCGAATCTCAGGAGATTCAATATGGAGCATGGAGATCCTCCCTTTCAATTTCCGGGCTTACTTTTCTTCCATTTTTCCCGATCATGCCGGAGCACTTATCGCGCAGGCACCGTCAAGGGGAATTTCGCATTATTTTTCCATCAGCCAGAAAGCCGCGCTGTAGGGGGCCAGATGACTGCCGCCGCCAAAATCATGTTTTTTTCCGGTGATGAGATCGACCGCCAGGCCGCAGCCGGCATCAAAGTGCGCGACATACTCCTCGGCGTCGGCATTGATGGCGACCAGGACCCGCTCCTTGTCTGTCTTTCGCTCAAAGATGCACTGTTTGTTGGTCAGAAGGATGCTGCGGAAGTCACCATTGCAGAGCGCCTCGGATTTTTTCCTTGCCGCGGAAAGATGACTTATCCAGTCAGACAGTTCATTCCACTCAGGTTCTTCGAAGCAGGGACGCAGGGAAGGATCCCCGTTTTTCTTGTCTCCCTCCGCTCCCCATTCGCTTCCATAATAGATGCAGGGGATGCCGGGCATACCGAAGCACATGGCATAGACCAGGGGAAGTTGCTCTTTTTTCTGCAGGATGGTGGCGATCCTGCTCACATCGTGGTTATCGACAAAGGACAGCAGGTGATACCCGCGGTAGAGGGTCCAGGGATCCGAGCCGAACTGCCGGATCAGGGAGTGAACGATCTCGAACATGTTCATGCTGTTGAAGGCCGAATGGATGCCCTTGTAGCACTCATAATTGGTGGCGGAGTGGAGCTTGCCGTCTCCCATGACCACCTTGTAATCGCCGCCCAGGATCTCGCCGACCAGGAAAAAATCCTCCTTCAGCGAATCCGTAAAGCTGCGCAGCCTGTGAATAAAATCCCTGTCGAGGCAGTAGGCCACGTCCAGTCTGAGCCCGTCGATCTCAAAATATTCCACCCAGTAGCGGATGGCATCAAAGATGTGTCCGATCACCTGCTCATTGCGGAGATTGAGCTTGACAAGGTCATAGTTCCCTTCCCAGCCCTCATACCAGAGTCCGTCATTATAATTGGAATTACCATGGAAATTAATATGGAACCAGCCCCTGTAAGGAGAGTTCTCCCTGTTTTTTACCACATCCTGAAACTGGTAAAATCCCCGTCCGACATGGTTGAAGACACCGTCCAGGACAACGCGGATCCCGTTTTCATGCAGCTGTCCGCAGACCTCCTTAAAATCCTCGTTGGTGCCCAGGCGGACATCGATCTTTTTATAGTCCCTGGTGTTATAACCGTGCGTGTCAGACTCAAACAAGGGACAGAAATAGACTGCATCGATCCCCAGCTTTTTCATATGAGGGATCCACTCCGTCACCTTCCTGATCCTGTGCAGCGCCGTCTCTTCCTGCGCATCGCCTTCGTTGGCATAGGGAGCTCCGCAGAATCCCAGTGTATAGATCTGATAAAACACGCTGTTGTCAGCCCACATATTCTCATATCCTCCTGAATCCATTTGCTGTAAATCATTCACGCCTGTTATTTACGCCTGCAAAACACCTCACATTTCGGGACAGCCCTGCGGGCAGTATTTCCAATAACCATTTTATGCTTCAAATCAAGACCTGCTTCTGAATCAATATATCAAGACCCGCTCTTGAATCAAAATCGTTTATGCAGGAAAAAAGTTCATGCAAAAAAGTTAACAAAAATAGCGTTGTCTGATTCGGTCAATATTTTTGGCAGTTTTTTGTTTCCGATTTTACGTCCGCAAAGTTTTGACTTTTCCACAGGATTTTTCCTGACTTTTTTCCACCTATCCCCAAAATCCACAGAGTTATCCACAATGACTCAGATGTCTGATTTTTTTGATTTTGCGGGTTTTCAAGCTTAATTCGCCTAATTTACAGAGTATTCTGTGTTTTTCGAGTTTACAAAAATGCAAGCGGCAAAATCCTGTTTGTCCGGCAAAATCTGTTCATCTCATCAATATTCCGTCTCTTCTTATCTGCATTTCTTCTGCATTTCATCCGGATTTCAACTGTATTTCATCTGTATTCTTCCCGGAAACAATCTTCCCAGAAACGGCGGATTCTCTCCGCAGCCGCTTCGCTCGCGACCGCCTCGGGCTGCCCCCATTCAACAGGAAACAGCTCCCGGTTGGAACTCTCCGAAAATCTGCCGTCCATCAGGACCACGATCCCCACATCTTCTGCCGTCCGGATGACCCGGCCGGCGGCCTGCAGGACCTTGTTCATGCCGGGAAAACGGTAGGCAAAATCATAGCCGTTCCTTCCCTGTCCGGAAAAGTACTCCTGCAGCAGTTCGCGCTGGGGCTCAACAGGCGGAAGGCCGGTCCCCACGATCAGGCTTCCGATCAGACGGTCGCTCCGAAGGTCGATCCCTTCGCCGAACATGCCGCCCAGCACACAGAAACCGATCAGGCGGCGGTCCGCACCCGTATCCTCAAAGGCCTGCAGAAACGCCGTCCGCTCCGCATCCGTCATTTCCCTCTTCTGGGCAAGAACGAACATTTCTTCAGAATCTTCCGATGTTTCCCTGCCTTTGGTCTCTGCAGCAGGCTCCCGCCCAGGCTGGACAGGATCTTCTGAGAGCAGGGTCACCCGGCAGATCCCGCAAAAGGCATCCAGAACATTTTCCAGAAAAGCATAGGAAGGAAAATAGACCATATAGTTGCCGGGACGGCAGGACACGACCTTTCCGATGCTGCGGGCGATCCTCGCGTAGTTTTCCTCGTTCCGGTCCCGGTAGCGGCTGGTCACATCGCGGACGATGACGACCTTTCGATTCGCGGGAGAGAAGGAAGACCGGGCATACATTTCAAAATCCTCCGGACTTCCCCCCAGCAGCCCCTTATAGTACTGGATCGGCAGAAAGGTCGCGGAAAAAAAGATCGCCGACGTCAGGCCTTCCATGCAGCTGCGCAGACGCCCCGAAGGATCTGCACAGTACAGATGCAGGGAGAAACCGCCCGGGCCGCCCCTCTCTGTGTAGACGATATAATGCCCATCGAGTTCCCGCAGCATTTCACTAAAGTGAGAGAGATCGAAATAAAATTCGAGAAGTTCCGGTATTCCCGCGGCTCCGCCCGCCTGATCTGCCGCCGTCCCGCCGTTCCCGTCAGTTCCGGAAGTTCCCTCTTCCGGTCCGGTCTTCATGGAAGATACCGGCAGCCGGGGCTCTTGATCCTGCTGCTGCGGGCTCCCGTACAGGGCGGCACTGCGGTTTTCCTGTTCCAGGATCCACTGGATCTGGTCTCTCACTTCTTCCGCCGCATAGTAGAGTTCCGCGCGGCGGACAGGAACGGCCCCGCCCTCCGCTTCCGCCTGCTCAGGCATCCAGTCAGGGAGAACACGAATCTTCCGGTCTTCCGATACCGCATCCTGTTCCAGCACCCGCAGGACATGCACCAGGCCCTTCATCTTCTTCCAGAGACGGGGCCAGACTGACTTCACCGATTTCCGGAACTGCCGTACCTGCCGGTAGGAGATCTGCGCGCTGTACAGGTCCCTGCCGCGCTCCACCAGATTGTGTGCCTCGTCGATCAACAGGATCGTTCTGTTCCTGCCTTCAAAAAACCGTTCCAGCCTCGCCTGGGGGTGAAAGACATAGTTGTAGTCGCAGATGATCACATCTGCAAATTCCGCAGCATCCAGGGAAAGAGAATAGGGACACACATTGTGTCTGCCGGCACACTCCGCGACCGCCCGGGCCGTCATGGGCGCACCCTCCGCAGCTCCCCGCAGCAGATCCTGCAGGGCCGTATTGATCCGGTCAAAATGGCCGTCCGCCCTCGCACAGACCTCGGGCCGGCAGTCGACCTGCCCGCAGGGGCAGGCGCGCTCCCTGGAGATCAGTGTGAGACTCCTGACGCTGAGGCCTTTGCTGTGAAGAAGCGAGAGCGCCTCCTGTGCCACCGCCCCCGTCACCCCTTTGGCAGTCAGATAGAAGATCCGCTCTGCCTTGCCTGCGCCAAGAGCCTTGAGGGCCGGAAACAGGACCGCCATAGTCTTGCCGGTACCCGTGGGAGCCTGCAGAAAGAGCTTTTTTTCATGCACGATCGTCCTGTAGACACCTGCTGCCAGTTCATACTGCCCCTCCCTGTAGGGGAAGGGAAAGACCATTTTCCGGACCGTTCTGTCTTTCGCCTCTTCAAAGTCCAGCCGAAGCCTGACCCAGGGCTCGTAGGCACCAATCAGCTCCGTGAACCATTCCTCCAGCGCCGCAAAAGACATCTCTTCGAAAAAATACCGGACGTCCTTCGTCACCTGGCTGCAGTAGGTCATGCGGATTTTCATCCTGTCGAGGCCTTCCTGCCGGGCATACATCCAGGCATAGCAGCGGGCCTGGGCCAGATGGACCTTTTCCGGCTCCTCCATACTGCCGAGCCCCCGGAAGACCGTCTTGATCTCGTCGACGGTCCACAGTCCGCCTGCAGAGGCGTCCTCAGTTTCTTCCTCCGCATCCTTCATGAAAAAAATACCGTCCGCGCGCCCCTCCAGCCGCAGGACAGCTCCTCCCACAGGCACATCCAGACGCAGCGGAACCTCAGCCCGGTAGCCGTCTCCCGCCTTTTTCTGGAGCGCGCGGTGGATCCTGGCCCCCTCCAGCATGGCCGCCTCGGAAGAAGGGCCTGTCTGCGTGCTCAGCGACCCGCTTCGAAGCAGGAACTCAACGAGACTGCGCACCGATATTCGAATGATCTTGCCTTGATTCTCCATTGTGCAGGTGCCTCTTGCAGGGTAGAAAAGTCGATACTCATCCAGTATTATAGCATATCGCGCAAGCGATGCGTCTGCGGCGGCTCTTGCTGCGCCTCACATGCCCTGCACCTGACCTGCACCGGCCCGTCGGCGCACTGGTTTTATTC
>CAMKEX010000136.1 GCA_946411695.1 uncultured Lachnospiraceae bacterium | reverse complement strand
TGTTTCCTGTCTTTGTACCGATCTTATTGTTTGCCTAAATTCCGGCGTCCGCCCAGGCGGTCGTCAGTCGGGATATTACTTAATATACATAAAACCGGCGATCTGCGGAGGAACTGATTTGACTGCATCAGCCCTCGATTGCAATGGTCTTCTTCTCCGGAACCTTTGCGGCTTCCTTCTTCGGTACGGTGAGTTTGAGGACACCGTCCTCGAATTTCGCCTTGATCTCATCCTCTGTCACATTGTGGCCGACAAAGAAGCTTCTCTGCATGGAGCCGGAGTAACGCTCCTGGCGGATCACTCTGCCCTTCTTGTTCTTCTCATCCTTGTCCAGGCCCTTGGTGGCTGCGACGGTGAGGTTGCCTTTTTCAAGTGTCAGAGTGATATCCTCTTTCTTGAAGCCGGGCAGGTCGATATCGATCTCATACAGATCGTCATGCTCATGTACATCGGTCTTCATCAGTCTGGCGGCATGTTTGCCGTACAGCTTTCTGTCAACATCGTCGAAATTAAAATCTCTGAAGGTCGGGAAACTGAAGTCCATCAGGTCATCAAAAAGGTTCTCACTGAAAATACTAGGATATAACATGGTCTTTTCCTCCTTTACTCATTTCATCTGGGGTTGATGTTCCGGAACCGCCAGGATCTCATTAAAGCCTGAAGCCTTGCGGTTCCTTATGAGCATTGGGACGGAGGAGCGGGTTTCTTGTTAGCTGTTTCTCAACTTCTCTGTTCCTTTGTTCTAATTGTGTTATAACACTCATTGTTAGCACTGTCAAGTGGTGAGTGCTAATTATTTCAAAAAAATTTTGCGCAGGGGCTTTCAGTACCATGGACAAAATATCCTGATTCTGAAAATCCCTGCGCAATTTCTTCACAGTTCTTTACTGAGCGCTCTCCGCATCCTGGGCATCGGACTCGGCCTCTGCTTCCGCAGCTTCGCCCTCGCCGGCTTCTTCGGCAGCGCCCTCTGTAGCTGCTTCGCCTTCCTCGGGCGTGACCTCCTGCAGGCCATCCACGGAGATTCCCATCTCCTCGAGCTCTTCCGGGGTCAGGGTGACCACATCACCGTCTGTCGCGTATTCCACTGCGGCTTCCGTCGCACCGGCTGCCACGTCCTCAGGATTTACCGGACGTACGCCGATCGTTCCCATGCCTACACCTCAATGGAAAGAAGCCCAGATGGAAAGTCCCACGATCGCAGCAATGAATATGCCGAAAATGATCGCCCAGAGCTTATAATTCACCTTGACTTCTGTTTTTTTCTTTTTGTTCTTGATCTTAACTGTATTGGATATCCGTGCCTCTTCCTCCGTTTCCCTTTTATGGATTTCTGCGCAGCCTCCGCGCATGCGCACGAAGGGTATTATAGCACAATTTTTTTACCACAGAAACAGTGAAAGCGGCTTTCGTCACATATTCTACACGGAACTTTCACAGAGGTCCGAAACAGGGAACCGTTCCTGGAAACGAAACAGAGGACGGTTCGGCGGAACGGAGACTATCTCATATTTTTTCGACACTGTCGATAATTTCTCACTTGTTCCCAGTTCAGCTTCAGATCTTCCGCACGGATTCGCGGATGCGGAGTTCGGCATCGTAGATCACGCAGACGGGAGGCGCCTTCTTTTTAACTGCATCGTCGAGGAGCTCGGCGGTCTTCCGGGCCATTTCGGCGACGGGCTGGACGACGGTCGTCAGGGACGGGGTCATGTATTCCGTGTAGTACTGGCCGTCATAGCCGATGATGGAGCAGTCCTCCGGTATGCGGAGGCCGGCCTCGCGCAGGGCCCGGCAGGCTCCGAAGGCCATGGTGTCGGAGACAGCAAAGACGGCTGTGAAATCGACACCGGTCTCCAGCAGGCGCTTCATGGTGTCATAGCCGTTGGGCATGGAATATTCGGGCAGATCTTCGCTCATATAGGCCACGAGCGCGGGATCGAACTTGATGCCATGGTCCTCCAGCGCCCTCCGGTAGCCCGCCAGTCGCAGCATTCCGACTCCATAGGGCGATTCGCAGGTCCGGCCGGCCAGGATGGCGATCCGGCGGTGTCCCTGCTCGCAAAGGTAGCTGACAGCCCGGCAGCTTTCCTTCTCGTCATCGATCGAGACCGAGGAACAGAGAAGTTCTTTCCCGTCCCTGGGCACTGTCACGGTACAGAGGACATAGGGGATGCCGAGCGAATCCAGCCGCCGGTTGGGAAAGGACAGCTGGCCGCCCATGATGATCAGGCCCTTGAGGCGGCGCTCCTTGCAGACCTCCATGGCGACATTCTCCACCCGGTCGTTCTCCCGCACTGCGTAGAGGAAAAACGCGTAACCCAGCTTGTCACAGGCATTTTCAAAAATAGAGATCATGCCCTGGAAAAAGGGGTTGTCGATGCCGCTGAACAGGAGCCCGATCGTATTGGACTCCGTCATCTTGAGGTTGCGTGCGCTGTTATTGGGCACATAATGGTGCTCTTTCACAGCCCGCAGGATCTTCTCTCTGGTCTTTTCACTGACCCGGGGATCATTGTTGATCGCGCGCGAGACCGTCCCGATCCCGACGCCGCAGATCCTTGCGATGTCTTTGATAGTAATGTTCTCTGCCACAGCCCCCACACCTTCTTTCCCTGTGCAGCCGGCTAACGACCAACCGGCGGTTTCTCCGTCAAAGCAGCTGTTCTTACCGCTTCTCTTTTTATACGCTTTTTTCTTCTTGTATTCTTTTTTCTATTCTTATCTCCCGTAGGTTCTGGTCATTCTGCGGATCTGTGCCGCCAGCTCCGGGGAAGCGGCTCCCCGGTCCATGCGCCACACCCAGTTTTTGCCGGTGGTGGAAGGGGTGTTGATCCGGGCCTCGTCGCCGAGCAGGAGCCAGTCCTGCATGGGGATCACGCACAGGTTTCCGACTGAAGCCATGGCCGCCCGGACCATAGCGCGGGCCAGCCTTCTTGTCTCCAGATCCCGCCCCGCATCATTGACAGCATCCTCGCAGGCAGTATCTCTGCAGGCATCAGCAGCGCAGAGATCAGTGCCGCGGGCTGCTGCATCGCAGAAACCAGTTTCGCCGGCGGCATCCTCGCAGGCATCATAAGCCCAGGGGTCTCCGCCCGCTCCGTCCAGGCCGGTGAAGGCGCGGACTTCCTCCCGCTCCTCCGGCAGGATGTGGTCCAGCCAGCCGACCAGGGTCTCGTTGTCGTGCGTGCCTGTATAGACTACGCAGTTTTTGTCAAAATTGTAGGGCAGGTAGGATTCCCTGCCGCTGGAATCGCGGGAATCAAAGGCAAACTCCAGAACTTTCATATTGGGATAGCCGGTGTCGCGCACCAGCTGCCGGACGGATTCCGTGATATATCCCAGGTCCTCCGCGATGATGGTCAGGCCGGGGATTTCTTTTTCAATGGCCCGGAAGAGGCCGATCCCCGGTCCTTCCTCCCACTGTCCGATCCGTGCATCCGCGCTGTCCGCGGGGATCGCGTAATACTGGTCAAAACCACGGAAATGGTCGATTCGGACGATGTCAAACAGGCTGCTGCACCGGCGCATCCGGCTGATCCACCAGGCATAGCCGGTATCCCGGTGGTGCTTCCAGTCGTAGAGGGGATTTCCCCAGAGCTGGCCGGTCGCGGAAAATCCGTCCGGCGGGCATCCGGCGACCGCCTTGCAGGTGCCGTCCTCATGCAGCTGGAAGAGCTCCGGGTAGGCCCAGACCTCCGCGCTGTCCGCTGGCACATAGATAGGGATATCTCCGATGATGGAGATTCCCTGCCCGTTGGCATAGGACTTGAGCGCCGTCCACTGCCGCTCGAACTGATACTGGAGGAAGCACTGGAATTCGATCTCCTCCGCGAGCTCCTGTCTCGCCTTTTCGAGCGCCGCGGGCTCCCGCATGCGCAGATCTTTTTCCCATTGCATAAATCCCGCGCCGCCGTGGGCCTTTTTCAGAGCCATGAAAAGGGCATAATCCGGCAGCCAGGATGCGTTTTCTTTGCAGAAAGCTGCAAAAGAAATGCCGTCCGCGGAACTGTCCGGTGCAGAAACAGCAACACCCGTATCCGGGCTGCTGCCGCTCTTCCATCTCTCATAGGCCTTCCGCAGGAGGGGCTCCCGTGTGTGATAAAGCCAGGCATAATTAATGGTGGCTTCGCCGCCGCAAGTTCCTTTGTCGTAAACTGCCTCTGCAGCCTCCTCCTCTGTCAGGAGTCCCTCACGCACAAGGGTATCCGGGGAAATGAAATAAGGGTTCCCCGCAAAGGCGGAAAAAGACTGGTAGGGGGAATCCCCATAGCCCGTGGGGCCGACAGGGAGAATCTGCCAGTACTTCTGTCCCGCTTCTTTCACAAAATCCACAAACCGGTAGGCCTCATCGGAAAAACATCCGATCCCGTATTTTCCGGGCAGGCTGAATACCGGCAATAACAAGCCGCTTGCTCTCATGTTCTACTCTTTCTATTGCTTCTCTCATCTCTATAAATCTCTATGGATCTCTATAAAAGTGCCGGCATGCCTGCCAGGCCGCCGGCACTTCCGGATATCATCCCTTGACTGCGCCTGCGACGACACCCTCAATGATGTATTTCTGGCAGACCAGATACATGATGATGATGGGGACGATGTCAATCATGATGCAGGCCATCATGGCGCCCATATTGACGGTGCCGTAGCTGCCGCGGAAATACTGGATCGCCATGGGAATGGTGCGGTATTTTTTGATATCCAGGACCAGAGTGGGCAGCAGATAGTCATTCCAGACCCACATGGTCTCCAGGATCGCCGTAGAAATGATAGTCGGCTTGAGGATGGGCACCAGGACCAGGAAAAAGGTCTGGAGAGGGCTGCAGCCGTCGATCATGGCCGCCTCCTCGATCTCCAGCGGGATTCCCTTGACAAAGCCCGTGAACATAAAGACCGCCAGTCCTGCACCGAATCCTAAATAAATAATACAAATGTTGTAGGGGTTGTTCAAGTGTAATCGGTCTGCCGTATTGGCCAGCGTAAACATGACCATCTGGAATGGTACAACCATGCTGAAAATGCAAAGGTAATAGAATGCCTTGGAGAGCGGCCCGTTCACGCGGATGATATACCAGGCTGCCATGGAGCAGCAGAGTATGATCAGGACAACGCTCATGACAGAGATCACCAGGCTGTACCAGAAGGACTTCAGGAAATTCATGCTGGTGATGCCTTCCACATAGTTGGCCAGCCCGACGAAGTTGTCCGCCGAGGGCAGCTGGAAGACACCCGAAGTCGTGATCGCCTTGTTCATCTTGAGCGAGTTGATCAGGATGGCAAAAATGGGATATACGTAAAACACGCAGATGACCGCCAGAACGACGCTTGCGATCGTGCGCGACAGTTTCTTATTGGATTCCATGTCTCTTTCCTTTCTGTAGTCTTTTCGAAGCTCCTGCGTAAAAAGTCCTGTATCGACAGGATTTTTATCAACAGAATTTTTCGCTCTTTCCGACCATGCCGCTCACCAGGGCGGCAGCACATGCTACGCATGTGCGTGAGTCGCTTTCGCGGAGGCTACTCTTACTGCTGGACCTCTCTGGAGGTGGTCGCGCGCAGCTGGATCAGGGCGATGATGACGACGATCAGGAAAAAGACAACTGCCTTGGCCTGGCCGATGCCCTTCCACTGGGCTCCGCTCCGTGCATAGAAGGTATCATAAATATTGAGTGCAAGGAGCTGAGACTGCTTGGCCGGCTCACCGCCTGTCAGGGACAGGTTCTGGTCGAACATCTTGAAGCCGTTGGTCAGGGTCAGGAAGGTGCAGATCGTGATCGAAGGCATGATCATGGGGATCTTAATCTTGAACAGGATCTGGGCGGGAGTCGCTCCGTCGATCTCCGCGGCCTCGATCAGGTCTCCGGAAATATTGTTGAGGCCTGCGATGTAGATGATCATCATATATCCGATCTGCTGCCAGCAGAGCAGGATGATCATGCCCCAGAAGCCGTTGAAGGCGGACAGGGCCAGCAGAGGCTGTCCCCACTTGGACAGCAGGCCGTTCAGGAGCGTCTGCCAGATATAGCCAAGGACGATGCCGCCGATCAGGTTGGGCATGAAAAAGATCGTGCGGAAGACGTTAGTCCCCTTCAGTCCCCTGGTCAGCGCCAGCGCGATGGCAAAAGCCAGGATATTGATCAGAACACTGGACAGGAAGGCGAACAGAACCGTCAGCCAGAAGGCATGGGAGAAGGTGGGGTCCGCAAAGACCTTGGAATAATTGGAAAAACCAATGAACTTGACATTTTTGACCGTCGTGAATTTACAGAAGGAAAGGTAGATTCCCCAGATAAACGGCCACACAAAACCGATCGCAAAGGCAACCGCTGTCGGCAACAGAAAGACCGGCCACCATTTTTTTATAGATTTTCCTACCATAGAATGCCCCTCTATATATTGTTTGCTTATTATTACGCTTTTGCGTGCAAGTGCTTTTACTTAAGTGCTTTTGCCTTAAGCATTTTTCCTACGCATGATTACTATATGTTTCTGCGCTTACTGTTTTTATAAAAAGGCCGTTTCCGCTGCCCGATGACAGGGAAACGGCCTTTTTCATTTCCTGTAAAGCCTTTTAAGATTTC
Source organism: uncultured Lachnospiraceae bacterium (assembly GCA_946411695.1). Lineage (GTDB taxonomy): Bacteria > Bacillota > Clostridia > Lachnospirales > Lachnospiraceae > CAG-791. The sequence goes on along the minus strand of CAMKEX010000136.1, from coordinate 2,472 downwards.
AACGAGCTTCCGTTGATCAGTTAATTATTCCGCAAGTGCGGCCTCTGTTGCCCAGCCGTCGACAAATGCGGTCACAACGCCGTTCCAGTCGCCGGTGCCTGCCGCATAGGCGGTCAGAGCGGAGCCCACGCCGTTCTTCCAGTTCTCGGAAGGCATAGTCGTAAAGTTCCATGAAACGGGGGTCTTGCCGGACTCTGTGTATGCGGCATCCTGCTTGACAAATGCGTTGGGGGACTCAATGGCAGTCGTGAAGGGGATCGTGAAGCCCATGTTCTCCGCCATTGCCTTTGTGCCGGCCTCGGAGGTGACGCACCAGTTCATGAAAGCAAGGGTCGCGGCGATATCCTCCTCGGAGGCCTCCGCATTGACACACCAGTAGTTCTCAGTACCTGTGCAAAGGCCCTCGTTGGCATCGTCGACGCCGAAGTAAATGGGGATCATCGCGATCTGGTCATCAGAGAACTTCTCTGCCAGAGAACTGTACTCCCAGGAGCCGTTCTGGTAGAAGACAGCCTCGCCGTCGAGGAACTCAGCTCTTGCGTCATCCGCGGTCTTGGAGGAAAGTTCCTTGGGATCGCAGGTGGAATCTGTGATGTAGAGGTCAAAGACATTCTTGTACTGGTCAAGGTAGGTGCCCTTGATAGCATCGGTGTTGTCGATGCCGTCTGCCTTGTACTCATAGTAGATGGGCAGGTTGGCCAGATGAGTCTTGAATCTCCAGTCGGAGGATCCGTCCATGCCGGTCGAAGCAAATGCGCCCTTGACGCCCAGCTCGTCCTTGCGGGCCTGGATATCATCCGCGATCTTCTTCAGATCGTCAAAGCTCTTGATGTCTTCCAGCTTGTAGCCTGCCTTTTCCAGAAGGCTGACGTTGGTGATGATGCCATAGGACTCGATGACATAGGCGACGCCGTCGATCGCATCCCCGTCCTTGAGCTCGAAAGCATCGGAGGTCAGGTTGCTGACAATATCGGAGCCGGTCAGGTCATAGCAGTAATCCTTCCAGTTGGCCAGGCCGACAGGGCCGTTGACCTGGAACATGGTAGGCGCATCAGACTTGGCCATCTCACTCATCAGGGTGGTCTCATACTCACCGGAGGCCGCCGTGACGACTGTCACAGGAACACCGGTCTCCTCTGTGTAGACCTTGGCCAGATCCTGCCAGGCTGCATCTGCTTCCGGCTTGAAGTTCAGATAATAGACATGGCCTGCGCCGGCATCTGCGGCCGGAGCCGCTGCCGCGCCTGTGCTGCCTGCGGATGCTGCACTCCCGGTGCTGCCCGCTGAACCTGTGGAACCGCCGCAGCCTGCAAGCAGCGTCGCCGCTACTGTCACGCCTGCCAGAAGACTTACCATTTTCTTTTTCATAGTACTTCCTCCTAAAAAAACACTTTTAACAACTGTTGTCTTTGTCTGCCTTGTCCGCTTTGTCTGCCTTTCGTCAGTGCCCCTGACCCCCTGCAACCGGTTTCATGCCGCCGGATATTTGTTCTACGGTGCAAGTAAACACGGAACACTGTTTGGAATCGTTTCCACGCTTTCCCTGAAAAAAAGTCCTCACATATCCTTACATGAGGCCTCCGGAAGTACCTGCCGGAGCAGCAAAACTGCTTTTAAGACGATCCTTTTAAGACAACTTATAAGAAGAATTCTTTTAAGGCAATTCTTTTAAAGCAATTCTTTCAAGTCAGGTTTTAAAAGAACGCTTTCGCGTCTGTTCTTTTAAGGCAGGTTGCGGAAACGTTTCCACGCGTATAATGGTAGCATTCCGTGGAAACGTTTTCAATAGTCTATCTCCATTTTTTTATCTTCAAAGGCGTTTTCTCTATTTTCGACAAAATTCTCACACATTTTTTGTGAAATATGACTGACCTCCTTGATATCACAGACGATGTATTTCCGCGGCCTTTGTCATGTGCGGCTTTACAAAGCAAGTGCAGCTTTATAAGGCATCCCGTATACTCGCCAGGATATGCGCTTGGCTATCATAAGACAAACCAACAAAAAAACCGGGTTCACATATGTTATAGATTCCGAATCTTACCGGGACAAAGAGAAACAAAAGCCCGGAACACGCCCAGAAAACACGTTAAACGCGAACGAACCCATTTCAATAACCGGAAAACAGTTGTCTGAATCATCCTTATGAAGGGAGGCCTCAATGATTTCCTTTAAATGGACTCTGTCCCTTGAGCAGCCAGCAAACGAAACCGATCTCTCCGAACTACAGAAATGTCTTGTCACTGCCGGTGTATTCCTTGACCTCTCCTGGAACGGCGAGGCCCCTCAGCTGACCATTTCCATATCCGAAAAGCTTCTTGTGAAGACGGTAGATCATCTTCATGAAGTAGAGCCTTCAGACATCGTCGATGGCGATAGTATTGCACAACCGGAAGATGATGTCGTAAAGCAAAAAGGCCGTCCTAAAAGCGTTCCGAAGAACGACATCACCCTGGCCAGAGTTCACCATAT
>CAMKEX010000135.1 GCA_946411695.1 uncultured Lachnospiraceae bacterium | reverse complement strand
CCTGCATCAGAGCGCAGACGCCGCCGCAGAGGACAGCCTGCTCGCCGAAGAGGTCAGTCTCGGTCTCTGTGCGGAAAGTGGTCTCAAGGACACCTGCGCGTGCAGCGCCGATGCCTGCTGCATATGCCAGAGCCATATCAAGAGCGTGGCCGGTCGCATCCTGCTGAACAGCTACGAGGGCGGGAGTTCCCTTGCCTGCCTGGTACTCGCTGCGGACAGTGTGTCCGGGAGCCTTGGGGGCGATCATGGTAACATCGACATCAGCGGGGGGATTGATCAGTCCGAAGTGAATGTTAAAGCCGTGTGCGAACATCAGCATATTGCCAGCCTCGAGGTTGGGCTCGATGTCCTTCTTGTACATGGCCGCCTGCTTCTCATCGTTGATCAGAATCATGATGATGTCTGCCATCTTTGCAGCTTCTGCAGTATTGTAAACGGTCAGGCCCTGTGCCTCAGCCTTTGCCTTGGACTTGGAACCCTCATACAGACCGATGATGACATTGCATCCGGACTCTTTGAGGTTCAGCGCATGAGCGTGGCCCTGGCTGCCGTAACCGACGATTGCGATGGTCTTGCCTTCCAGAAGAGAAAGATTACAATCCTCCTGATAAAAAATCCTGGCATCTGACATTTCTAGTTCCTCCATTTACTATTGAAAATTGTGTAACAATGTTACTGACTGTAAAAGACGATCAAGCGGCCATGCGGATGGACGTGCCTGCACGGACAGACACATGGACATTTGATCGGCAGATCCTTACTCCCCGTCCGGTCCGTCCGAGATGCCTGCGCCCAGGCGCAGATCATTGATATAGATGATATTCTTGGTGCCGCGCCCAAGGCCCGCAACGCCGGTCCTGGCCAGCTCAAGGATCTCGTAGCCGCTGATCAGACGGATAAAGGCATCAACCTTGCCGGAGTTGCCGGTGATCTCGATCATCAGGCTCTCATTGGAGACATCGATGATATTTCCGCGGAAAATGTTTGCCAGAGCGATGACATTCTCTCTCTGGGACGCATCCGCCCGTACCTTGATCATGGCCAGCTCGCGGTACACACTCTCCTCGGGCTTGAGCTCGTGGATATCGCGGACATCGACGAGTTTGCTCACCTGCTTCTCGATCTGCTCCATAATATCGTCGTCGCCGGAGGTCATGATCGTGATCCTGGTGATATTGGGATCAGCTGTCACGCCTGCTGTGATACTCTCGATATTGTATCCGCGTCTCGAAAACAGTCCGGCGATCCGGCTCAGAACACCGGAGTTATTATCGACCAGAATCTGAAATACTTTGAATTCTTTTTTATTTTCAGATGTGCTCATTGTTCCTGTTGATTCCTTCCAACCTGCTGATAACGCGCATCCGCGACTGTGAAATCACGACATACACGCCATTATATCGCTGTAGCGCGTTAAAGTCAATGTGTACAAGTATGCATTTTATCTCAAACCGTTTCGTTGCATTTGGTCATTGCGAGGATGCCCGTGCGCGTAATCTCGACGATACTGACCGATTTCAGAGCATCGAGGAAGATGGCGACCCGCTCGGGGGTGTCGCACATCTCGATCATCATCTGGCTGCGGGACATATCCACAATGCGGGCACCCATGATCTGACAGTTGTCCATGATATCTCTGCGGTTTCCGCGGTTGTATTTGATCTTGACGAGCAGAAGCTCCCGGTTGATACTCTCCGATTCGTCAAAGGTCTTGACCTTGATGACATCCAGTTTTTTGTTGAGCTGTTTTTCGATCTGTTCGAGGGTCCTCTCATCGCCGGAACTGACGATGACCATACTGGACACTTCTTTGTCTTGCGTCTCACCGACTGTGATCGAGTCGATGTTGAAACAGCGCCGCCAGAAAAGGCCCGCGGTCTTGCACAGGACACCGGCGCGGTTCTCGACCAGAATGGAATATATTCTCTTCATAAAAGTAAACCTCCAGCCATGTAAAACCCTTATGACCGCTCAGCAGAGCTCATCGCGGTCGACATCCACCTCGAGGATCATGGATTTATCCTCGGCGAGGAAAGCTGCCAGTGTTGAATCTGTCTTCAGGCTGTTGTCCAGCCTGAGATATCCGATTCCGTAGGCCTGCGCGATCAGGGAGAGATCCGGCTTGCTGCCCAGGTCGATGACAGAGTACCTGTCTTTGTAATTATAATGCTGATACTGGCGGACCAGACCGAGCACGGTATTCTTGAGGATGACAAGCTTGACGGGAATATTGTACTGGGAGATCGTTGCCAGTTCCTGCATGGTCATCTGGAAGCCGCCGTCTCCGCATACTCCCACGACCTGTCTGCCGGGTGCCGCCACCTTGGCGCCCATTGCCGCGGGAAGGGCATAGCCCATGGTCCCCATGCCGCCGCTGGTCATAAAGCGGCCGCCGCGGGCGACATAGTTGGAGCAGGACCACATCTGGTTCTGGCCGACATCGGCGACATAGACCGCATCCTCTTTCATGGCAAGGGAGAGCTGACGGATGAACTGCACCGGATTGATGCCGGTGAGATCTTTCTGATGTGCCAGGATTTCCTCCTCGCGCTGGAACATGCGGCGGCGTTTGGCGTCGCGCGCATCGTCCTTGTAGCCGTCCAGCTGATCGATCCAGTCCGTATAGTCCGCTTTGAAATCGATCTTGTTGAATTCCTCGAACACATGCTTTATATCGCCGACAAGGGGAATGGTGGGACCGGCATTCTTGCCGATCTCAGCGGGGTCCACGTCGATGTGCACCAGGATCTTGTTCTCCATAATGAGATCAGGCTGGCTGATGGAGCGGTCCGCAACGCGGGCGCCGACCATGATGACCATATCCGCATTGTTCATTGCGCGGTTGCCGTAGGGCTTTCCGTTGTTGCCCACCATGCCGTAAAAGAGCGGGTGCTCTGTGGGAATGGCAGACAGACCCATCATGGTGCTGACCGCGGGGATATCATTTTTCTCAATAAAGCGGATGACCTCAGCTGCGGCGCCGCTCAGGTGCACACCTCCTCCCACGCAGATGATGGGGCGCTTTGCGCGCTCGAGCTGGGTGATCACCTTTTTGATCTGCACCGCATGGCCGGTCACAGTGGGCTTATAGGTCCGCAGATTCACACTCTCCGGATAGGAGAAGTGGCGGATGGTCTGCTGCTGGACATCGATCGGGAGGTCGATCAGGACCGGGCCTCTGCGCCCGGTGTTGGCAATGTAGAAGGCCTCCTTGACGATCCTGGGAATGTCAGCGGCATTGCGCACAATATAGCTGTATTTGACAAAGGATTCGCAGGCGCCGGAAATATCCGCCTCCTGGAATACATCACTGCCCATCATTTTACTGTCCACCTGGCCGGTGATACATACAAGAGGAATACTGTCCGCGAAAGCAGTCGCAATTCCCGTGATCAGATTTGTAGCTCCGGGGCCGCTGGTAACGACCGCCACGCCAACCTTCCCTGAAATACGGGCATAACCGCTGGCCGCATGTGCCGCGCACTGTTCCTGGCGGATCAGAACTGTGTGGATCTCTGTCTGCAGGATACTGTCATAAAAAGGACAAATTGCCACGCCGGGATAGCCGAATACGTACTCAACGCCCTCCGCAGCCAGGCATTTTACCATAGCATCCGCACCGTTCATATGTCCTCCTTCCCGGCAGTGTCTGCTGAACTGCCTGTAATATGAGTAAAAAATATATGACAGCCGGCCGGGCGGGTCAGGACACGGCCGGCCTGCTGTCTGCTGGATCAAGTCTTTCGATTATTATTCCACGCGAAGACGCTTATAGCTCTTCTTGCCGCGCTGCATCAGGATACCCTTCTCGAGGGCCTCTTTGCCGATCACAGTGTTGAAATCGGTCACCTTCGTGCCGTCGACGCTGACGCCGCCCTGCTTGACATCGCGGCGGGCATCGGAGCGGGATTTCTCAAGTCCGCTCTTGACAAGGGCTGTGAGAATGTTGAGTCCGCCGTCCTCCAGCTCTTCCTGTGTCAGAACGACTTCGGGGACATTGGACATATCGCCTGCGCCGCCCGCTGCAAAGAGAGCCTTTGCGCCTTTCTCCGCCTTGACAGCCTCGTCCTCGCCGTGTACCAGTGTGGTCAGTTCGTGGGCCAGGATCTCCTTGGCCGTATTGAGCTGGGCCCCCTCCCACTTGTCCATCTCGTCGATCTGCTCAAGGGGCAGGAAGGTCATCATGCGCAGGCATTTGAGGACGTCCGCGTCGCCGACGTTTCTCCAGTACTGGTAGAAATCGTAGGGAGAGGTCTTGTCGGGATCGAGCCAGACTGCTCCCTTGGCGGTCTTGCCCATCTTCTTGCCCTCGGAGTTGAGCAGCAGTGTGATGGTCATGGCATGTGCGTCCCTGCCGAGCTTTTTGCGGATCAGTTCTGTACCTGCGAGCATGTTGCTCCACTGGTCGTCGCCGCCGAACTGCATATTGCAGCCGTATTTCTGGTACAGGCACAGGAAATCATATGCCTGCATGATCATGTAGTTGAATTCAAGGAAGGAGAGCCCCTTCTCCATTCTCTGCTCGTAGCATCTTGCGCGGAGCATGTTATTGACTGAGAAGTGCACACCGATATCACGGATAAACTCGATATAATTGAGATCGCGCAGCCAGTCCGCATTGTTGACCATCATTGCCTTATCGGGTCCGAACTCGATAAAGCGGCTCATCTGCTTTTTAAAGCACTCACAGTTGTGGTCGATCATGTCGACAGTCATCATGGTGCGCAGATCCTGTCTGCCCGAAGGATCTCCGATCATACCTGTGCCGCCGCCGACCAGGGCGATCGGCTTATTGCCCGCCTCCTGGAGGCGTTTCATCAACAGCAGTGCCATGAAATGACCGACATGAAGAGAATCCGCGGTGGGATCGAAACCGATATAGAAGGTCGCCTTGCCGTTGTTGACCAGGTCGCGGATCTGTGCCTCATCGGTCAGCTGGGCCAGAAGCCCTCTCGCCTGCAGTTCCTCAAAGATTGTCATGTTTTTTTCCATCGGTGAATGTGTTCTCCTTTTTTACTTCTATGTATGATGCCTGATTCTGTGCAGAGAAGCCCGCTGTAAATGCATTATTCAGCAAAATGCGCCGGGCACCTTGTCTGAGACTGATCTGCTCTTTATCTGAAACTGATCATCTTTTTATCTGAAACTGATCTGCCCCTTATTTGAGATTGATCTGCTCCGAATTGCGTTTGAAGATGTAGGTCTTGCGCTCGGTCCCCGAGAGCAGCCTGCCGATATTGGCGCGGTGCCTGAACCAGGCCATCGCTGTCAGAAAGCCCTGGATCACGATGATCTCCACCAGCATGGGGCCGGATACGCCGAAAACTCCCCTGATCCCCTCAATCACAAGCTGTATGAACAGTCCCAGATAGAGGAGAAGGGATCCCAGGGAAACATATTTAGTGGTCAGATAGGGCACGAAAAACAGCGCAATTCCTACCGGGATAAAACTCCAGTGAAAACCGAACACATAGCCTGCCATAACCGCGACGCCCTTGCCGCCCTTGAAATTCATGTAGAAGGGGTAGTCATGTCCCAGGACAACGCCGGCAAAAGTCCAGGTCTTGAGCAGATAGATTGCCTCCGGGTGGGATTTTCCGAACAGAAAGCCCACGAGCAGCAGAGCCAGAAGGCTCTTGATCATATCGCCCAGAAATACAATGAGGCCGGCTTTTGTGCCCAGTATACGCATGGCATTGGTTGTTCCGGCATTTCCGCTTCCGTATTCACGGATGTCGATTCCTTTGCTCCTGCCCAGGATATATGCTGTCTGAAAAATACCGAATGCGTAACCGATCACCAGGCAGACAAGCCGAAGCACTAACAGCTGATTCATAAAATACCTCCAGATTTTTAATCGCTTTATTTCTTTTCCGTGCGTTCCCGTATAATAAACCGGAGAGGGGTCCCGCGGAAGCCGAAAGCATCGCGGATCCGGTTTTCGATGTAGCGCTGATAAGAAAAGTGCATCAGCTTTTTGTCATTTACAAAAAGGACAAAGGTGGGCGGACAGACACCTGCCTGCGTCCCGTAATAGATGCGGAGCGCTTTGCCCTTGTCGGAGGGCGGCTGCTGCATAATGCAGGCCTCCGCGATTATTTCATTGAGTACACCTGTCTGGATGCGGAGATTCTGGTTGTCGTGCACCATGTCGATCATCTCATAGAGCTTGATCAGGCGCTGTCCGGTCTCCGCGGACACAAACATGAGCTCGGCATAATTGAGGAAGGAAAGGACCTGACGCACCTTGTTGGTGAACTCCTTCACGGTGTTGTTGTCCTTCTTCACAAGGTCCCATTTATTTACGGCGATGATGACCGCCTTTCCCCGGTCGTGGGCGATGCCCGCGATCTTGGCATCCTGCTCGGTAACGCCCTCTGAGGCGTCGATGACCAGGACCGTGATATCCGCGCGCTCGATCGCGCCGACACTGCGGGCGATCATATAGTGCTCGAGATTCTCCTTGATCTTGTTCCTGCGGCGGATCCCGGCCGTGTCAATGAAGACATATTCCCTGCCGTGATAGGCGATGCGGGTATCGATCGCGTCACGGGTCGTACCCGCGATATCGGAGACGATCACGCGGTTCTGGCCGATCAGGCGGTTGATGATGGAGGATTTGCCCACATTGGGCTTTCCGACGATGGCGATGCGGACTGCGTCGTCCTCTTCCTCCGAGGCCGAATCATCCGGGAAATATTTGACCACTTCGTCGAGCATATCGCCGATGCCGGTGCGGTTGGCACTGGAAACAGGCCATGGATCCCCGATGCCGAGATTATAGAATTCGTAGATATCCGCCGTCATTTTGGACGGACTGTCCACCTTGTTGACCACCAGAACGACAGGCTTGCCGGAGCGCCTGAGCATATCGGCAACCTTGTTGTCGGAGTCCACCATGCCGGTGGAACGGTCGACCATAAACAGGATCACATCCGCCATATCGATGGCCAGCTGTGCCTGCTCGCGCATCTGGGACAGGATGATATCCTTTGAATCCGGCTCGATACCGCCGGTATCGATCAGCGTAAATTCTTTATCCAGCCAGCTGCAGTCCGCGTAGATCCTGTCGCGTGTGACACCCGGCGTATCTTCGACGATTGAAATGCGTCTGCCGGCCAGGACATTGAAGAGTGTGGACTTGCCCACATTCGGCCTGCCGACGACAGCTACGATCGCCTTTCTTTTCCTTTTTGCCATATATTATCTTATCCTTTCCGAAAAGACGTTCTTTTCATTTTATCCGAGAACTCCCTGTAAGGCAAGTAAAAAAGGGGTTCGCCTGTCACTATTCACGGCCTGCTTGACTCAAACACCGGCGCACTGCAGAGCCCCCGCGCGGGCATCTGTCCGCAGCGGGGGCCGTAATCATCAGCATTGGTCAGGGTCGGGATCATTTGGACTCGGCATTGCCGGCAGTCTCCAGAGATTTTCTCTCTCTCGCATTGTAAGCGGTCAGGATCTCTCTGATCTTCTGGGTCTGAATCTTGATCCCCGAAATAGCAGCGTCATGATTGAAGTAGTCGATGATCGTCGCCATGTACTTGCTCATATCCGCCATGGCAAAATAGGGTCTGTTGAGAAGTTCCTCGGAGAGGTAGGTCAGATTGGTGGTGACCAGCTTGTCAAACCAGCCCTCTTCATAAGCCTTGTCAAAAGCTTCAAGACCGTCTGTAAACAGGCCGAATGTAGTGCAGATAAAGACACGGCCGGCGTGCATTTTCTCCTTGAGCTGGCGGGAAGTGTCCAGCATACTGCCGCCGGAAGAGATCATATCGTCGATAATGATCGCATCCTTGCCGTCCAGTTTGGTTCCGAGGAACTCGTGCGCAACGATCGGATTCTTGCCTCCGACGATCCTGGAGTAATCGCGGCGCTTGTAGAACATACCTGTATCTGCGCCGATGACATTGGCGAAATAGACAGTCCTGTCGAGCGCACCCTCGTCAGGACTGATGACCACGACGTGATTCTTGTCCACAATGAGGTCATCGACAGTGTCGAGCAGGGCATTCAGAAACTGATAAGGAGATACAAAATTATCAAAATTGTCCAGCGGTGAGACACTGGCGATCCTGGGGTCATGGGCATCAAAGGTGATGAAATTGTTGACACCCATGTCGAAAAGTTCTTTCAGCATCAGGGCTGCGTCGAGAGATTCCCGGGAGCTGCGGTGGTGCTGCCGTCCCTCATAAAGGAAAGGCATGATGACCGTGATCCGGCGCGCCTTGCCCTGGATCGCGGCAATCACTCTCTTGAGGTCCTGGAAATGATCATCCGGGGACATGTGGTTGACAAAGTCGTTCATCTTGTAAGTAACCGTCCAGTTCATGACGTCCACAAGGATGAAAACATCTTTGCCGCGGACAGACTCCTTCATCACTGCCCTTCCCTCTCCGGTCCGGAAACGCTCCAGGCTGACTTCCATCAGATAGCTGTCCTGGAAATAGCCGTCATGGTAGGGAGCATCTTCTCCGGTTTCAGCGGCAGCTCTGCGGAACGATGAAATATAATCGCTTACCTTCTCTCCCATCTTTCTTGCTGAAGGAAGTGCAATGATCGCGAGCGGAGCAACGGGCATATTTCTGTCCAACTGTTTAATAACCGAATTATCTGAAGCCATGAACTCTCCTTCTCCTTCAAATGCCGGAAAGCACTGAAGTGCGCCGGCAGGTTTATATGATGATTACAAAGACCGGGTGAACTGTTCAGATCCTCCGCATTTTCCGGGCTCAGCGGCCTCTGCCGCCGCGAAAAGCACGGCAAAATGCGTCTTTTAAACAAAGTAATCATAACGTTAACCGGCATAAAGCGCAAGCAGAAAATACCGGACCGGGCTTTCCGGCAATATTCACGGGCGCCGAAAAGCGGCACGGCAGGATCGTCCTGTCAGGATCGGTTGCAGCAGGATCGTCCTGTCAGGATCGGTCACAGCAGGCTTGTACGTCAGGATCGGTTGCAGCAGGCTTGTTCTGTCAGAATCGGTTACAGCCGGGCTGCTCTGTCAGTACCCGGTAAAGCGGGGCTGCTCTGTCAGGATTGAAAGGGAAAAGCGTCGCAGATCCAGCGGATCCCCTCCTCTGTC
>CAMKEX010000134.1 GCA_946411695.1 uncultured Lachnospiraceae bacterium | reverse complement strand
ATGGTCGGTATCATCACCATCGACGATATCGTCGATATCATCCAGGAAGAGGCCACCGAGGATATCGAAAAAATGGCAGCTATCCTGCCCACAGACCGCCCCTACTTCAAAACTACGATTTTTGAGACTTACAAGGCCAGAATGCCCTGGCTCTTATTCCTGATGATCTCGGCGACCTTCACGGGCGCGATCATTACCCGTGCGGAAGGGGCCCTCGCCAAATATGTGATCCTGACAGCCTATATCCCCATGCTGATGGACACCGGCGGTAATGCCGGCTCCCAGGCCAGCGTCTCGGTCATCCGAGGCATTTCACTGGGAGAGATTGAGTTCAAGGAGACCCTGCAGGCAGTCTGGAAGGAGATCCGGGTGGCCGCCATGTGCGGTGTGACGCTGTCCCTGTGTAATTTCATAAAGCTCCTGGTCGTCGACCGAATTCCGATCCAGGTGGCCGCCATTGTCTGTATGACGCTTGTTGTCGTCGTCCTGATCGCAAAGGTGATCGGATGTGTCCTGCCTCTGACTGCGGAACATATCGGTTTTGACCCGGCCGTCATGGCCAGTCCCTTTATCACGACTATCGTGGACGCGATCTCCCTGACTGTATATTTTACGATCGCAAAAGTGATCCTTCATATTTAGCCGGAGGGAGTACAGATGATAGACATTTATGGAACGCTTGGCCCGTCCTGTAATTCTCAGGATGTGCTGAGGGAGATGTTCTGCAGCGGAATGACGGGGATCCGGCTCAATCTGTCCCACATAAGCCTGCGGGAGAGCGAACGTCAGCTGGATATTTTTTACACGGCGGCCCTGCACGCCGGTGTGGAGCCCCTTCTTCTGATCGACATGCAGGGACCGGAACTGAGGATCGGCCGCCTGCAGGCACCGTTGATGCTCTGCGAAGGACAGACTGCAGTCCTCTTTGACGAGGAGATGGGGGAGGACGAGAGACTGTCCCTTCGGCGGCAGGGCGGTGTAGCCGTTCCCATTCCCCGGGTTGTCTACGAGGCACTGGATGTCGGGGAGGAGATCCTGCTGGACGACGGACGTCTTCTCCTTAGGGCTTCAGAGAAATCCTGCGGACGCGTCGGGGCAAGGATCGAGCGCGGCGGCATGCTCTCGGGAAGGAAGAGCATCAAGGTTGTCGGAGTGGACATACATCCGCCTACAATGACGGCGGCGGACAGGATGAACATCCGCGACGCGGCCCGGTTCGGTGTCACCGGAATCATGCAGCCCTTTGTCCGCAGCCGCGAAGATCTCATCGCTGTACAGAAGGAACTGGAGGACAAGGGTGCCGGCAGCCTCCAGCTTGTCGCCAAAATCGAGAACCGGGAGGGTATGGCGCAGCTTGAAAGCCTTCTGCCTGTCTGCGATGCCGTCTGTATCGCGCGCGGAGATCTGGGCAACGATATGCAGCTGTGGGAACTTCCCGCGGCCCAGAAAAAAATCGCTGCGGCCTGCAGGGCTTCCGGCAGATATTTCATGGTCGCGACCCAGATGCTTTCAAGCATGGAAAACCGCGCGGTTCCCACCAGGGCCGAAGTAAATGATATTTTCAACACGGTTGCAGACGGTGCATCGGGTGTAATGGTCACCGGCGAGACAGCCGTGGGCAAATATCCTGTCGACGTGATCCGCTTCCTTGCCGCCACGGCACGGGAAGGAGAAAAATACCGTAGAATCTGTCATCAGAATGGGGGTGCAATATGAGATGTCCGTATTGCGGCAGTGAAGATACCAGAGTTTCCGATTCCAGACCTGTCGAGGAGAATAACTCCATCCGCAGACGCAGAGTATGCGATGCCTGCAAACGAAGGTTTACGACCTATGAAAAAATAGAGACGATCCCCATGGTCGTTGTCAAAAAAGACAACAACCGCGAACCCTATGACCGTCAGAAGATCGAGGGAGGAATCCTGCGCGCCTGCCACAAGCGTCCGGTCAGTATCAACCAGATCAAGCGCGTTGTGGATGAGATCGAGAAGGAGATCTTTGACCGCGAGGAGAAGGAAATCTCCAGTTCCGAAATCGGCGAGCTGGTGATCAAGCGTGTCCACAGCCTTGATCCGGTCGCCTATGTCCGCTTCGCGTCGGTCTACCGCGAGTTCAAGGATGTCAGTACCTTCATGGATGAACTCGGAAAACTCCTGGAACAGGAGAATACACGGGGGAAAAAGAAAAACTGACCCCGGCGGAAGCCGGAAGCATTTTAAATAGAATGCATTCACAATAAAGCACATTCATAACTATATTTTTATAACTGTATATTCACAGAGCACAGAAAAGACATGGGCGGGGCCCATGTCTTTTTTGATGGTATTCCTGCGGGCATGCGCGGAGCTGTTCCGGCAGAGATGATTTTTCCCGTAATGCTGTAAAGTCCGATGGGAAAGGGACCCATCGGACTTTACAGCAGGCATGTATGAAATGGATACCGGCATCCGCCGCAACTGTGATCAGTAAAGTCGGAATGCCAGGGGGTTAACAGAATTATTCAAAACATTTTACCTATATCTATTATAAAGCAGAAAACACATGCAGTCTAATGCAATTTAACCCTGTAAATCATTCATGTTTTGCATATATAAAAATGTATACAAAAACTGCTACAGATTCTGATCCGAATAATTGTCCTGGATAAATGTGATAAAGCGCGAGACAGCGGGTATCTGATATTTGCCTGCCAGATAGCCCATATAGACTGTGTGATAAAATTCATACTTCGGCGCCAGCGGCCTGATACAGATATTGTCTATGCTGCTGTAGTTGATGTCCGCCACCAGCGCGATCCCGAAGCCTTCGCGGACAAGGGACGCGATGCCGTTTTCATCGGGGGACTCGCAGATGATATTCGGATGCAGATTGTAACGGCGGAAAAAGGTGTGTGTCTGTTTGCCCAGACCGGACGTGCGGTCATAGGTCAGGACAGGAAAATGATTGAAGACATCGGCATCGATACTGGAACGCCCGGCAAGTTCGTGATCTGCCGGCATAATGACGACGAGTTTCTGACGCATGACGGGGACAAAGCGGATCGCCATCTCGGAAGTGTCCCGCGTGCCGAAGATGATATCGTATTTTCCGCTTTTAAGCCCGTCTATATTCTCGGCACTCAGTCCCTGGGCAAAGTTGAAGGTAATTCCCTTGTTTTCCTTCAAGTCCATGAATGCACGGGCCGCGCCCGGGATAAAGTGCATGGAGAGCGGGAAGACATATGCGATGGAAATCTCCCCTCCGCTGGCGGCCAGCTGATGCATTTTACGCTCTGCGACAGCGATATCTTCGAGAATTTTCTCTGTCTGTTCCAGAAAAACCTGTCCTGCCTTGGTGAGTGAGACATTTCTTCCCATTCTCTCGAACAAAATGACGCCAAGTTCATTTTCCAGAGAGGCGATTGCTCTGGAAAGAGAAGGTTGGGAAATACTCAGATTATCTGCGGCATGGTTAAAATGCTGTGTCTTGGCAGCCTGATAAAAATACTGCAGCTGATTCAATGTCATAGGGTGTCCTCGTAATACTGGTTATTTCTGACGTAAGGCTGCGGGGACCATGCAGATCAAAATCTGCGGTAAATTCGGAGAGCCTGATAGCGTCTGCAATGAAACAATACTTCGTAGATTAACTTTATTATACATGAACTTCTCCTGCATGATTCATTCTTAAATTGAACTGATTTAATAGATTTGGTGCATCAATATGATTGATTATAAGTATTGGAAGTATTAATTGTAAGAAATTATAATTGTAAAGAGAATATGATTGTCAAACTATGGACAATTATCATACTTGGAAATGGCTGTCTGCGGGCTCGGAACCGCTCGCTCTGAGAGATGTATGCCAGAAGTGAAAAGTATTTTCGGCTCCCCGGATCTTCGGGGGCGGTTTTTTCATGTTCTGACATGGGAGCATGATCGGAGAAGAGACAGCCCTGAAAGACATTGGAAAGCATTGGGAGAAGGGATTCCGATGAGCGTTGTACGCTGCGTATGTATGCGCAGTACTGTTTTATAAAGGAGGACATAATTATGGCAGAGAGACTCACAGGACACACAGAACTCGTCGGTCTGATTGCATATCCGATCAGACACTCAAGTTCGCCCGCAATGCACAATGAGGCATTTGCTTATCTGGGACTGGACTATGCATATCTTGCATTTGAAGTTGACAACAGCACGCTGGAAGATGCCGTCAAGGGCATCCGTGCTCTGAAGCTGGTCGGCTCCAACGTTTCCATGCCCAACAAGACTGTTGTAGGACAGTACCTCGACAAGCTGTCTCCCGCTGCAGAACTTGTCGGCGCGGTCAACACCATTGTCAACAAGAACGGTGTTCTGGAAGGCCACTGCACCGACGGTATCGGTTACATGCAGTCCCTGAAGGACTATGACATCGACGTTATCGGCAAGAAGATCACGGTCGTCGGCGCAGGCGGCGCAGGTACTGCCATCGAGATCCAGGCCGCTCTGGACGGCGTTGCCGAAATGTCCATCTTCAATATCAAAGACAAATTCTGGGAAAATGCCGAGAATACTGTAAAGAAGATCAATGAGAAGACAAACTGCAAGGCACAGCTGTTTGACCTGGCTGATCATGAAGCTCTCAAGAGGGAGATCGACAGCAGTGTCCTTCTGGCAAATACCACCGGCTGCGGCATGAAGCCTCTCGAGGGCATGACCTGGCTTCCCGACAAGTCCTATCTGCGTCCCGACCTGATCGTGACAGATACAGTCTATGCTCCTGCAGAGACAGAGTTCCTGCGCATCGCTAAGGAAGTCGGCTGCAAGCACATGAACGGTTTCGGAATGATGCTCTTCCAGGGCGCAGCTGCCTTCAAACTCTGGACCAACGTTGATATGCCCATCGAGCACATGAAGGAAGTCCTGGGAATCCATTACGGAGACTGATGAACTATACACAGCAGTTTTACACTACTTTCAATACTCTATTTCAGGAGGAGAATATTATGGCAAACGTGATCGAAGTCCGCGGCGTGAAGATCGGTGAAGGCACACCCAAGATCATCGTTCCGATCGTCGGAGTGACCAAGGAAGAGATTCTGGCGGCTGCAGCTTCCTTTAAGGATGTCCGTCTGGATCTGGTCGAGTGGCGTGTCGACTGGTTCGAAGGTGTCTTTGATTTTGCACAGGTCGAGGATGTTCTGAAGGATCTGCGTCCCGCACTCGGAGATGTTCCGATCCTGTTTACATTCCGCACTTCCAAAGAGGGCGGAGAGAAAGCCATTGAGCCCGAAGTTTATGCAAAGCTCAACATCCAGGCTGCACAGACTGGACTTGTAGACCTGATCGACGTCGAGGCATTTACCGGCGACGAGATCGTCAAAGAGATCATCGCAGGAGCACATGCGGCAGGTGTCAAGGTTGTCGCTTCCAACCATGATTTCGGAAAGACCCCTGACAAGGATGACATCGTCGGAAGACTCCGCAAGATGCAGGAACTCGGCGCTGATATCCCCAAGATCGCTGTTATGCCCAAAAACAAGAAGGACGTCCTGGTCCTCCTCTCCGCAACCGAGGAAATGGCGACAGATTACGCGGACCGTCCGATCATCACCATGTCCATGGCTGGAACAGGCCTCATCAGCCGCCTCTGCGGTGAAGTGTTCGGCAGCTCCTGCACATTCGGCGCTGTAGGCAAGGCATCTGCCCCCGGACAGATGAATGCTGCTGATCTGGATACAGTTTTGAATCTGATTCACAACAGTCTCTGATCTGATAAGTTCAATTGCGGCGGAAATCCTGTGTGTCTCCGGTCGGGATTATTTCTCCCGGGAGCAGTGAGACGAAGATATTTCAGGCAGGTCTTGAAAGAAGCAGGGTTTCCGCCTTCAGTCGATACGGTGTTTGAAACAGCTGCAACGAAACTGCACAGAATGCGAGAGCGGTCTTTCTGCAAATAAGGGGGCGGAATGGCCGGTATTATGCTGTCTTGTTTTCTGATGCCAATCTATCGGAGGTCCTTTAAAAAGTGAAAAAAATTCTGTTATATGTGGATGAATATCTGGAAGAGTTTGTGATGACCATTCTGCTGATCCTGATGGCAGTGATCATGGGCATCCAGGTTCTCTCCCGTTATGCATTCGGTATGTCATTATCCTGGTCGGAAGAAGTGACACGTTATCTGTTCATCTGGTCTGCATTTATCAGTGTCAGTCTCTGCACTAAGAAGTTCCTGGCAATCAAGATCGATCAGTTTGTCAGAATCTTTTCCAACAGGGGAAGAGCGGTCATCGGTCTGATCAACTACACCATTCAGTTTGCTTTCTTTGTTTATCTGGTTCCCTATGCATGGCGCTATCTGATGACCACCATCAAGAGCGGTCAGGTCAGTCCTGCGTGCGGAATTCCCATGTACTATATCCAGTCGGCTCCGCTGATCTGCTTCTCACTGTGTGTGATCCGTATTGCGGAACGTTGGCTTCTCGAGCTGCACAATCTCAGATGCAATGACGACCTTGTGAAATGGCCCTCACGCATTCATAAAGAGTTCAAGGGCAGTGTCGGAAAGTAATTGAGAAAGGGGAACCGGTATGTCACCTATTGTTGTATTTATTCTGTTTGCGCTCTTTCTTCTGATCGCGGTCCCTGTCTCGGTCACACTGGGTCTTGTTGCAGTGCTTCCGGGTGCGTTTGATCCATCTTTTACGGCGAGTGCAAGTTATGTCATCCGTTCCATGGTGGGCGGTATCGACAGTTTTCCGCTTCTGGCGGTTCCGATGTTCGTCCTTGCGGGCATCCTCATGGCACGCGGACAGATCTCCAAGCGTCTGTTCGATGTCTTTTCCTATTTCCTTGGAAAACGTACAGCAGGTATTCCCTGCGCGGTTATCATCACCTGTCTGTTCTACGGCGCGATTTCGGGTTCCGCTCCCGCGACCGTCGCGGCAGTCGGCTCTATGACGATCCCGCTCCTGATCGATATGGGATATGACAAGGTCTTCTCGACAGCCATCGTCGCCGTTGCAGGCGGCCTGGGCGTCATCATCCCTCCCAGCATTCCTTTTATCATGTTTGCGATGGCATCCGGTGCCTCTGTCAGTGACCTCTTCCTGGCAGGTATCGTGCCCGGTGTCCTGATCGGCCTTCTGCTCATGGCCTACGCTTTTGTCTACTGCAAGAAAAACGGCGAAGACCGGGAGAAGATCGACAGTCAGATCAACGTGCTGCATAAAAAAGGATTCTTCAAGGTCTTCCGTGAGAGCTTTTTCGCCATCCTGAGCCCTGTGATCGTCCTGGGATGCATTTATTCGGGTGTCGCCTCCCCTACCGAGGCAGCGGTCATTTCCGTTTTCTATTCGCTGATCATCAGTATGTTCATCTACAAGACCCTCAAGGTCCGTGACCTGTGGGCGATTCTGGTGGAAGCGATGAAGACCTATTCACCGATCATGTTCATCCTTGCAGCATCCACTGCATTCTCCCGTGTTCTGACACTGATGCAGGTGCCCCAGATGGTCAGCGCCTTCATTCTGGAGAGTTTCACCAACAAGATCATCCTTCTGATCGTTATCAACATCTTCCTGCTCCTTGTCGGCATGGTCATGGATACGACGCCTGCGATCCTCATCCTGTCGCCGATCCTTCTTCCGATCGTCACTGCAGTAGGTATGAATCCGATCCACTTTGGTGTTGTCATGGTCGTTAACCTGGCGATCGGTTTCGTCACACCTCCCATCGGCGTCAACCTCTTTGTCGCAAGTTCTCTGACAGATGTGCCTGTCATGGATATCGCCAAGAAGGCAATGCCTATGATCATCATGTTCCTGATTGCACTGCTGCTGATCACTTATATTCCTCAGATCAGCCTGTGCCTGCTGTGAGAAAGGAGGATAGCATGAAAAAATTCAGTCTTAAGCACAGTTTCATGGCGGTCTGCCTGCTTACAGCCCTCCTTGCCCTCACACTGACCGGCTGCGGCTCAGCATCCGACGGCACACAGACTTATGCATGGCCTCTGGGAACCTCCAGTCCCGAGGACACTGTCACCCAGATTTATGCAGAACGTTTCGCGGAAGAGGTCTCCCGCCTCTCCGACGGAAAGATGCGCATTCAGGTCTACCCCAACAGTATCGTCGGCGGAGACCGCGAGCTGCTTGAGTCCTGCAAGGACGGCGATATTCCCTTCGTCGTGCAGAACACAGCTCCTCAGGTCACCTTCCTGCCCGATATCGCCGTATTTGACATGCCCTGCCTGTTTGACAGCATTCAGGACGTACGTGACCACATCGACAATCCGGAATTCATGGAACAGGTAAACCAGGTCTACAAGGACGGCGGCTATGAGCTGCTGGGCTATGCGGACCAGGGCTTCCGTGTCATGACCTCCAACAAGGATGTCTACACAGCCAATGACCTCAAGGGCCAGAAGATCCGTACCATGGAGAACCCTTACCACCTGCTCTTCTGGAAATCCCTGGGCGCCAACCCCACACCGATGACCTTCTCCGAAGTTTACATCGGCCTCCAGCAGGGTACCATCGATGCGCAGGAGAACCCTTACGAAGTCATTGTTTCCAACAGACTCTATGAGCAGCAGGATTACGTCATTGAGACCAACCACCTGCCTCACCTGATCTCCCTGATCGTCAGCAGCGAGTTCATGGACAGCCTGCCGGAAGACCAGCAGGCCATCATCCGTGAAGCCGCCGAGACCGCAAAGGTGGAAGCGCGCCAGGCTTCTGATGAGCGTATCGCCTCCAGGATCGCTACCATCGAAGAGAGCGGCAGCCAGATCAACCGCCTGTCGGACGAAAACATGCTGGTCATCCGCCAGAAATGTATTCCCGTCTATGACAAGATCGAAGAGAATGTCTCCCCGTCCCTGGTCGAGGCATACTGCGGAGAGAAGCTCAAAGAGATTCGTGCTATGGTTCCGTAATTCAATCTGATATTCGATTGCCGGATGATCGTAAAGAGCAGGCCGTTCCCGCGCAGGGGGCGGCCTGTTTTATGCGGGCATGCCCTGACAAGAAATAGGTTGAAAAACTCGGGCCTGTGTTATAGAATACTTTTGTATTGACGCGATTTTTTCAGGAGGTACTTTATATGATTTCTGCAAGTGATTTCAGGAATGGCATTACGA
>CAMKEX010000133.1 GCA_946411695.1 uncultured Lachnospiraceae bacterium | reverse complement strand
GAGTCTTGCATCTTCATCGTACAGGACTTGCGAGCGAGTCTTGCATCTTCATCGTGCAAGACTGGCTCTCGAGTCTTGATGTGTGACAGTATTGTGATAGGTCTCATGCCATAATATGCCCGTAAAGAAAAACAAATACACAGTAAGCAATAAAATAATCAGTCACAAAAAACAGGCACAAAGAAAGCAGACATAATAAAAAAAAGATAGATACGGGAGTAAAAAAATGAAAATGAATAAATTCAGTCTTGGACTTATCGCAGTACTCACAGCAGGTATGATGGCAGTTCCGGTTTTTGCAGCTCAGACAGGTGTCGGCGGTACCACTCAGGAAGCAGCGGCAACAGAAGAGGCAGCAGCTGCAGAAGAGGCGGAAGCCGAACAGGATTTCCTGAACCCCGGACGGGCCTGGGAAGTGGAGACCGACATGGAAGATCAGGTCTATACCATCAGGATCAAGGCGCGCGGAAGTGAAAAAGAAGGATATCACTGGGAGAACTTTAACGGCGACAGAGGAGATGCGACCGTGATCGAGCTTCTCACACAGAGCACGGAAGAGAAAGGCCTTGCCTATGCAGGCAGTTTCCGTGTCGAGACCGATCAGAAGACCCGCTTTGAAGATTACATCCGTCTTGTCTATACCAACGGGATTTCTGTTGATGAGTACATGGACTTTAAAGTGCTGATTGAGGACGGCGAGTTTGAAGAGATCACAGGCGGCTGCCACTGCATGCCGGTCGACGATGATGATTACGCCAAGCTGATCGAGGGAGAGTGGAAGGATGAAAACGGCGGAGAAGCCGCTCTCAAGCTCACGCAGAATCCCGCCGGCGGCTTTGACGGAACGCTGACAAATGCCAAAGTCAAAGAGTTTACCTTCCATGCGGACTATGACTGGATGAACGGGGCATATGTCTACAAGAAAGGCGAAGAAGGCCTGGGCCTTGTGACGATCCATCCCGCTTCCGAGAGTGAGGACAAGATCAGGCTGCTCATGCATGACATGCAGAATGCCGGCGACGAGGATCTCACCTTTGTAAAGGCGGAATAAACGAATAACAGGACCTGAAATACCCCTGAACGGATGCAGAGATTACATCCGGGCAGGGGTATTTTTTACGTGCAATATTCTTTTTTTGGTGTATAATGAGTGCTGGCAAAAAAGCGGCAGACCGGGGGCACCACTCTCTGTCGCGTAATAAAACGTTGGCTGGAAGAAAGGAGTTTATTATGAGTACAGCTTTAACGACCGTCCGCAGGTACTGCGGCGGAGGCGCCGGGATTCAGAATATTTCGAAAACGATAATCCTGAATGGAGTATTTGCCATGGGGGAATGGAAAGCACCGCCCCTGGAAAATACGACCGGCGTTTCCAGAACATTTGGTTCAGCAGTCTTTCTGACAGAGTTTTTCGATTCCGTCAGGGAACTGTGCAAAGATCTGCCGGGACGTATTTTTTTATTGTCTGTAACAAACGTTGGAGAGGAAGGACATCATGGCTGAAAAAAGAACATCTATATTTGATAACGCGTTAATCTGGTTCGGAGCGGGCGTCAGTCTGGCTGAGATCCTGACCGGAACATTCCTTGCCCCGCTGGGGTTCAGCAGGGGGCTGCTGTCGATCATTGTCGGACATGTGATCGGATGCTTTCTCCTCTTCCTGGCAGGATATATGGGCGGCAAAAAGCGCATGAGCGCCATGGAGACGGTCACGCTCAGCTTTGGCGGCAAGGGTGCTTTCCTGTTTGCCATCCTGAATGTTCTGCAGCTGGTCGGCTGGACCGCCATCATGATCTATGACGGTGCGCTGGCGGCCAACGGAGCACTGGCCTGCGGCAAATGGGTCTGGGCTCTGGTGATCGGCGGTCTGATCATTGTCTGGCTGGTGATCGGAATCCAGAGCCTGGGCAAGGTCAATGTGGTTGCTATGAGTCTGCTCTTTATCCTCACAGTGATCCTGTCCTTTGTCATCTTCAAAAACGGAAATCTGTCGGCAGAGGCAGAAGGCGGGCTGTCCTTCGGTGCGGCGATCGAACTAAACGTCGCCATGCCCCTGTCCTGGCTGCCCCTGATCAGTGACTACACGAGAGAGGCAGAGAAGCCTCTGGCGGCATCCGCCTGGTCCGCCGTGGTCTACGGCATTGTGAGCTGCTGGATGTATGTCATCGGAATGGGCTCGGCCATTTTTGCCGGTACCAGCGATATCGCCCAGATCATGCTGTCTGCAGGCCTCGGTATTGTTGGACTGATCATCATCGTCCTCTCCACTGTCACAACAACTTTCCTGGATGCTTATTCCGCAGGTATCTCCAGTGAACTGTTCTCCGAAAAGATCGACGGCAAAAAGATTGCCATCGCCGCCACCGTGATCGGTATTATCGGCGCGATCACACTGCCCATGGATGATTTCACGGACTTCCTCTATCTGATCGGATCGGTCTTTGCGCCCATGATCGCTGTCATGATCGCGGACTTTTTCATCCTGCACAGAAATCATGAGAAAGAGACCTTCTGTATTGAAAACCTGATCGTCTGGTTCATTGGTTTTCTGGTCTACAGGAAGCTGATGAATATCGATCTGCCGATCGGCAGTACAGTGGTTGACATCCTGGTGACCATTGTGGTCTGTGTGATCGTGGGAATTGTGAAACAGTCCGTCAGCAGAAAATAAGACGTACTCAGCAGTAAATTAGACGTACTCAGCAGAAGATCGGAGACTGTCATCAGAAAACAGCCTGTCGCCGGCAGAGTTATAATAGAGTTATATAGATATAATAGAGTTATATAGAATAGAAAGAAATCAGGAAATAACAAAACAGCGTAAAGAAAAATCCCTTCCTTCAAACCCGAATGTTCCGGAGTCTGAAGAAAGGGATTTTTTGATTTAGTTATGATCAGTGTTTTCCGCGCTGCTGCTGTCCCTGAAAGTTTTCGATGCCGCCAATGTTGCACACGTTGGTGTAGCCCATTTTTTTCAGCTTGGAAACGGCCTGTCTGCTACGGCCGCCGGTCTCGCAGTAAACGAAGATGGGAGCGGATTTGTCATGCAGGAGGTTTACGGCGTTGTCGATTTTGCTGACAGGAATGTTGCGGGCGCCTCCTATATGTCCGCGGCGGAATTCGTCCTCTGTCCGCACATCCAGAAGGACGGAACCCTTGGTTGTGCGGCAGCGGTTGACTTCCTTGTTAATGTCTACAGTTTTAAAAATATCCAGAATTGACATTGGACCTCCAAAATGATTGCGGAAGATTCATCCTGCTCCCGGCACAGGGTACAGAGGGAAGTTTCCTGCTGCTATCCTGAGGGGACAGGCGTCCTGCTCCCGTCACAGGGGCAGAAGCTGCGGATTCCCGTATAAAAGCGGTTGAAATGATCAGATTTCTTTGTAGGCAGGTGTATCTGCGGGAGCGTTGAGGAATCCCTTGAGCTCGTCGTCGAGTTTGAGCAGTGTGACCGAGAAGCCTGCCATGTCGAGGGAAGTCATGTAGTTGCCGACGACTGTTTTGGCGATTGTGATCTTCTTCTCATCCAGGATCTCTTTGACGCGCAGGTTGGCGATGAAGAGTTCGCTCAGGGGGGTCGCGCCCATGCCGTTGACCATGACAGCGACTTCGTCGCCCTCAGCGTAGATGCCTTCGTCCAGGATCTTTCCTACCAGGTGGTCGACGGTGTTGTTGACGGAGGAGATCTTCTCGCGGTGGGTTCCGGGCTCACCGTGAATGCCGATGCCGATCTCGACTTCGTCGTCTGCCAGGTCAAAGCCGGGCTTTCCGACGGCGGGAACGGTGCAGGGGGAGACAGCCATGCCCATGGAGCGGACGTTGGCGATGACTTTTTCGGCGACACGTTTGACTTCGGGGAGATCCGCACCGGTCTCTGCGCAGGCGCCCGCGATCTTGTGTACGAATACAGTGCCGGCGATGCCGCGGCGGCCTGTGGTCCAGGTGGAGTTCTCAACAGCGACGTCATCCGCGACGATGACCTTGTCGACGACAATATCCTCGTCGGCGGCCATGTCGGCAGCCATCTCGAAGTTCATGACGTCACCGGTGTAGTTTTTGATGATCAGGAGGGCGCCCTTGCCGCACTCTGTCGCCTGGATGGCCTCATAGACCTGGTCGGGTGTGGGGGAGGTGAATACTGCGCCTGCCACTGCGGCATCCAGCATGCCTTTGCCGACATAGCCGCCGTGGGCGGGCTCATGTCCGCTGCCGCCGCCGCTGATCAGGACGACTTTGTCTGTCTTTTTGGCGCCTGTGCGGGCGACGACATCTGTGCCCGGTACGCGCTCGATATACTCAGGAAATGCTGCTGTCATGCCGTTGAGCATCTCATCGACTACATTATCGACACCATTGATCAGTTTTTTCATTTTTTCCCTCCATTAGTTATTCTGTAGATTTTGCAAAAAACAGATTGTTACACAATGAATCATTGCAGTTTCTTCATTCCGCGGGCTTCCTCGGCGGCAGCGATGACATCTTCGAGGCTGTCTCCGGCGGAAGCAGAGACTGCCGCGCTCACTGCTCCCTCCAGGATCGGTGTATCCGCGATCCTGACCTGAATGTCCGAATGTTCATCATCGAATTCGAGCAGTTCGATGGCGGTTTCCGCGCTCATAATCCCGCTGCCCAGATCCACCAGCATGCAGACGCCGTCCCCGCTGTCCGCCTGGATAACGGCATTCTGGATCCTGACCGCGTCCGTTCCGATGCTGCCGTCCTCCAGGCCGCCGCAGGCGATGAGCTGCAGGTCGGGACCTGCCATCTGCGCGGCGAGTTCGCGGATCCCTTCTGCGGCGAGTCTGCTGTGAGACACAATGACGATTCCTACCATTTCTGTGATTCTCCTTTACAGACTGATAATATTTACAGACTGAAAATGTTTACAGACTGAAACTGTGTCAGACTGAAATTGTGACGGGACAGTTTTGAGTGTATGCCGTCAGGCCCCGATGTAATCCCTGATGGCTTCCATGGTCAGAAGGGAAGAGGTCGCGCCGGGATCCTGATGCCCGATGCTGCGGTCGCCCAGATAACTGGCACGGCCCTTGGTGGCGCGGATGGTCTTTGTAAACTCCGTACCTTCCTTTGCAGCGGCGCACATGGCGTCCAGGCAATCCGCAAGGCTCTTGCCTTCGTCCATTGCGGCGCAGTAGGCTTCGTAGGCGGGGATGATCGCATCCAGCATGGTCTTCTCCCCGCGCTCCGCCTTGCCGCGCAGCTTGATGCCGCCGATGACGGCTTCAAATATGTCTTTTCCGTCCTGGACGGTCAGTTCGCTTTTACCGGCAGCTGCCTTTGCGGCTTTCATATAGGCTGTGCCGTAGAGAGGTCCGGAGGCTCCTCCCACCTTGGAGAGCAGGACCATGCCTGTCTTTTTCAAAACTGCGCCGATATCCGCCTCGTCCTGCGGAAGCTGTCCCAGGGCTTCGGTGTAGCCCCTTGCCATGTTGATGCCGTGGTCCGCATCTCCGATCTCGCGGTCTAGCTCAGTCAGATAGTCCTTGTTTTCAATAATGCTGTCAGCGATTTTTGCGATGCATTCATAGACTTTTGATGCCATTTTCAATCCCCCTTTATATAAAAAGTAGAAGACGGGAAAACTCATCATTTTATCATTATAGAAAGTGCTTTTTCCCATATACTATTATATACCTGTTCATACAAAAAGTGTAAAAAACTGTGATAAAAGCAGTGAGAGCGCGGGAGGAGCGCTGCAGGAGGCAAGACGCACGGAGCTTTTATCATACATGTTTTCGGACGACAGCTCATGGCCGCAGGAGTGAATAGCAGTGAGCCGGGCGGCCGCAGAGTCGGGCGTGCGCACATGTCCGGATCCGCGGCCGTTTGGCGAAGGCCCGAACACGAGCAAGGAGCCATGTTTATTATTGAAAATGTTCTCAAAAAAGGGTAAAATAATAAGCTGTCTGTCCGACAGGGAGATTGGCATGGTCTTTTGCGGCATTTAAAGCCGCACAGAGGCCTCTTTCCCTTGTTACGGCATCATTTTTTCGGATTTATTTCGAATCAGCGCTGCAGCAGGTGCGGGCAGGTCCTGTTTCGCACGTGTTTGTGAACGCGGATTCGCAGCTGCAAATTTTACTAAAAAAGAGAGGAAGCTTATGGCACTGATCAAAAAGCCTGTCACAGGCATGAAGGACATTATGCCCGAGGAAATGGAGATCCGCGATTACGCGATCTCTGTGATCAAAAAGACTTATGCGGAATTCGGATTTTCTTCGATCGAGACTCCCTGCGTGGAGAATATCGCCAACCTGACCAGCAAGCAGGGCGGCGACAATGAGAAGCTGATCTTCAAGATTCTCAAGCGCGGCGAGAAGCTCAGGATCGACACGGCCAGATCCGAGGAGGATCTGGTGGACGGAGGTCTGCGCTACGATCTGACTGTTCCGCTGGTGCGCTATTATTCCAATCATGCCAATGAGCTGCCCATGCCTTTCAAGGCTCTGCAGATGGGCAATGTCTGGCGTGCGGACCGTCCCCAGAAGGGACGTTACCGTCAGTTTATGC
This sequence comes from uncultured Lachnospiraceae bacterium, assembly GCA_946411695.1. GTDB lineage: Bacteria > Bacillota > Clostridia > Lachnospirales > Lachnospiraceae > CAG-791. The sequence continues at coordinate 2,692 of CAMKEX010000133.1, read as the reverse complement.
AGTGCGACATCGATATCATCGGCGAGGCGACCAATCTCGCTGAGATCGAACTGATCCTCGCAACTACCACGACTCTGGGAAGACTGGGCTTCAAGGGCTTCCAGATCCGCATCAATGACCGCCGGATCCTGGCTGCCATGGCAGCTGCCTGCGGGTTCCCCGAGGATCGTTTCGGCGAGGTCTTCATCATCCTCGACAAGATGGACAAGATCGGCATGGACGGCGCCGCAAAGGAACTTGTGGAGAGCGGCTTCACACAGGAGAGCACGGACGCCTACATCGGCCTCTTCAAGGGTCTTGAGGAAGCGGAGGACCAGCTGTCTTACCTCGAAGAGAAACTCGCGAATGTGATCGCGCCCCAGGTGATCCCGGATCTGCGCACTGTCATCGAGAGCGTGGACGGCGTCAAGGAGGCGGATTTCCGCATCGTCTTTGACCCCACCATCGTGCGCGGTATGGGCTACTATACCGGTACGATCTTCGAGATCGCCATGCCCGAGCTGGGCATCAGCTGCGGAGGCGGCGGACGCTACGACGCCATGGTCGGGAAATTTACCGGCAAGGACGTTCCCGCCTGCGGTTTCTCCATCGGCTTTGAGCGCATCATCCTGATCCTCATGGAGCAGGGCTTCAAGATTCCCGGCAGCCCCTCCAAGGTCGCGTTTCTCCTGGAGAAGAACCTGCCTGCGGACCGCATGAAGGAAGCCATGCAGAAGGCGCAGCAGGAGCGCGCGGGCGGAAGACAGGTCCTGCTGGCCAGAATGGCCAAGAACAAGAAGTTCCAGAAGCAGCAGCTCAAAGACCGCGGCTACGAGGAATTCGAAGAGTTCTACACCAATCCGCTTAAATAATGAGACATATGCAATGAGTCACGGGGGACGGTTCTGAAAAACTCATTTTTCTATGGAAAATGAGTTTTTCAGAACGTCCCTCAGCGATTTCCGTTTTTAACAGGGACGAATAGGACAAACAGAATCGTCCACGGCGTCCCCCAAAAATGAGTCAGACAGAACCGTCCCTCGCGGCTCATTGCAACTTTATAGAAAGGAACGATACATATAGCTATGGCAGAATCGATGAAAGGGCTGCACCGGACGTGCCGGTGTGCCGAGCTTACAGAAGAGTATGTTGGAAAAACAGTGACAGTGATGGGATGGGTAGCCAAGCAGAGAAACAAGGGCGGCATCGTCTTTGTGGATCTCCGCGACAGAAGCGGCCTGATCCAGCTGATCTATGAAGAGGCGGACTGCGGCGAGGAGAATTTCCGCAAGGCAGAGAAGATGCGCGCGGAGTTTGTCGTGGCGGCGACCGGAACAGTCACCCTGCGCAGCGGCGCTGTCAACAAAAACCTTCCCACAGGAACGATCGAAGTCCGTGTTACAGATACAAGGATCCTCTCCGAGTCTGAGACACCGCCCTTCCACATCGTCGAAAACAGCAATACCAAGGAAGAACTTCGCCTCCAGTACAGAAGTCTTGACCTGCGCAGGCCGGATATGCAGCGCAAGCTCATGCTCCGCAGCCGCATTGTGCAGGATATGCGCACCTTTATGGACAAAGAGGGCTTTCTTGAGATCGAGACGCCCATCCTCTGCAAGTCCACGCCGGAAGGCGCCCGCGATTACCTGGTGCCCAGCCGCGTGAAGCCCGGCACCTTCTACGCACTGCCCCAGTCTCCCCAGCTTTTCAAGCAGCTGCTCATGTGCTCCGGCTATGACAGGTATTTCCAGATCGCAAGATGCTTCCGCGATGAGGACCTTCGCGCGGACCGTCAGCCCGAGTTCACTCAGGCGGACATGGAACTCTCCTTCGTGGATATCGATGATGTGATCGATGTCAACGAGCGTCTGATCGAGTATGTGGTGGAGCGCGCCATCGGCCTGCATGTCCAGCGCCCCTTCCCCCGCATGAAGTGGATCGATGCCATGAATGATTACGGCTCGGATAAGCCCGACACCCGCTTCGGCATGAAGCTGGTCGAGGTCACCGATCTCGTGAAGGACTGCGGTTTCGGCGTCTTTGCCGAGGCGGCCTCCAAAAAAGGCTGGAGCGTCCGCGGCATCAACGCCAAGGGCCAGGGCGGCATGGGCCGCAAGCAGATCGACAAGATCGTCGAGATGGCACGCGGCAACGGCGCAAAGGGTCTTCCCTACATTCAGATCAAGGAAGACGGGTCCGTCAAGTGTTCCTTTGCAAAATTCGTCTCCGAAGAGGAGATTCAGGCACTGATCAGCCGCCTGGGCGGCCAAGCCGGAGACCTTCTCTTCTTTGCGGCTGACAAAAACGGTATCGTCTGGAACGTCCTGGGCGCTCTGCGCCTGAAACTGGGCGAGGACCTGGGCCTCATCGACCACAATCAGTTCAATTTCCTCTGGGTCGTGGACTTCCCGCTTCTTGAGTGGTCCGAAGAGGAAAACCGCTACGTGGCCATGCACCATCCCTTCACCATGCCTGTGGAAGAGGACTGGGAGCGCATCGACAGCGATCCCGGCAGTGTCCGCGCAAAGGCCTATGATATCGTCCTCAACGGCGTCGAGCTGGGCGGCGGCAGTGTCCGTATCCATCAGAGCGACATCCAGGAGAAGATGTTCGAGGTCATCGGACTCTCCAAAGAGGAAGCCAACGAGAAATTCGGTTTCCTGCTCACAGCCTTCAAGTACGGTGTTCCGCCTCACGCAGGACTGGCCTACGG